>JBJXFK010000177.1:0-13883 GCA_046155505.1 Phycisphaerae bacterium | reverse complement strand
TCGTTCCACTCGCCCACCGCACGCTCCGCCCCGCCGCTGCGTTTCGTTCGGCGACCTTCGGTGCGGGCGGGATCGACTTTCGCCGCGAAGCCGTCGATCAGCCAGATGTCGCCGGCGCTGCCGTGCTGCAACTGCGCCTCGAACGACTTGGGCCAGACCTTCGGCGATGGGTCTGTTCGCACCAGCACGCCGCTGTTTCCGGTGGCCTTGCTCTCCGGGCTCCAGCGCCATTCGAGCCGCAGCACGAAGTTGCGAAAGTCCTTTTCCGTCTTGATGAACCCGGCCGGCGCGCCGGTGCACACCAACACGCCGTCGCGAACACTCCACGATTTCGATCCGTCGCTGCCGTCGCCGGTCACAAATTTCCAGCCCGCGAGCGACTTGCCGTCGAAGAGTGCAACTTCGCCGAGGGTCGGCTTGTCCAGTTCGCGAACGCGAATGTTGCGGAACCAGATGTCGTTGCCGTGATCCTGAAACGCGATGTGTCCGCGCGGCTGCGCGCCAAAGCCCTCGAACGCGTTGAACTTGCTCGCTGCGATGCGCTTCTTCCAGTCATCCGAACCCAGCACCGCATCGGCCACCTTCACGCCGTTGAGCCAGTGCGTAAGTACGTTATTCAGGATGCGAATGCGACCCTGATTGAACTCTCCGACGGGCCGCGTCACCTTGCTCTCGCTCGGCGCGACCAGATCGTAAATCGCGCCGCTCGATTGCGGATCGCTTGGTTTCTTTTCGTACCCCGCATCGTCGAGAACCTGATATTCCGGCCCGGTCTGCCATGTCGCGCCGTGCTTCTCGGTGACGCGATACATAAGGCCCGAGTTGCCCTTGGCCGAGACCTTGAACTCGAACTCCAGCTCAAAATCGCCGAACTGATCGACGGTGATGATGTCGCCGCCGCCCTTGCTCACCTTCAGCGTGCCATCCTCGATCGCCCAACCCTGCGCCGGAAATTCCTTTTTTTTGTATCCGCGAAACGCACTCGTACTCGTGCCGTCGAACAGCACGCGCCAGCCGGCGGCCTTGTCGGCGGCGATTGGCTGTGCCGACGATTGAGCAAGCGCGGTACAGGTGACAGCGACGATGCCGATCGCGAGCGATGCGGCAAATGGGGCGGATTTCACGGCATTCTCCGAATGGGCGAAGGTGATCGATCCCGCGCCGCGCGAATCGCGACGCGACGGAGCGAAGTATAGCCGCCGCTCATGAATGCTGTTCACGAACGCTGTTCAGCGACGACCGCGCGCCGATGTCGACGATGCGACTCGACCAGGTGCGCGACGCGGCGAATGTGCTCAGGCCCGACGCCGCAACAACCGCCAATGTAGCTCGCACCGCCTTCGAGCAGCGGCGGGATCGCAGCCCCAAACTCGTCGGTGCTCTGCGGATAGACCGCCCGGCCCTGATCAAGATCGGGAATGCCGGCGCTCGGCTTGATCCAGATCGGCTTGCTCGTTCCGCTACGCAACGCGACCAACGCGGCCAGCGCCGTCGCCGCACCGCCGCCGCAATTGCTGCCGATGATGTCGGCGTCTGAAGCGTCGAGTGCCTTGGCGGCGTCCTCGGCCGTGACGCCCATGCGCGTCCGCGAGCGCTGCGGGCCCGAGTCGAACGACAGACACGCGATGACCGGCAAATTTGCGACCGATTTCACCGCGCCCACGGCGAGCAACAGCTCCGACAATTCTGAAAACGTTTCGAGCACGATCGCGTCGACGCCGGCTTCGCTGAGCACCCGCGCGCTCGCCTGATACTCAGTCGCCAGTTCGCTCTCGGGCACTTCCTGAATCGCCATGATCTTGCCGCTCGGGCCGATGACGCCGACCAGCGGCACCATGCTGCCGATCGTCTTGCGCAACGATTCGACGCCGGCCCGCGCTACGTCGCGCGGGTCGTGCTTGGCGCCGCGCAGCGCGAACAGATAGGGATTACAGGCGAACGTGTTAGTCGTGATCACCTGCGCCCCGGCCGCGAGATAATCGCGGGCGAGCTTTTCAACCAGATAGGTGTGCGTGACGTTCGCGACTTCGGCGGGCACGTCGGCGGGTAGGCCGAGCGCCTGCAACTGCGTCGACCAGCCGCCATCGCACACCGCGACGCGCGGCGCGAGCTTCAAGAGGTCAATCGGCATGCGACGCCTCCGCGGTCGGTGCCGAACTTGCGGCGGACGGCAAGCGTGCGTTCACGGCGTCCGCCGCTCGCAGCCACGCTGAATCGTGCGGCGCGGGCGCGACGCACAATCCGGTAAACCGGATCACGGCCAGCGCGCGTAGGATTTGTTCGGCCTGCTCCGCGTTCATCGCGGCATCAGCATACACGTACCGCACGCGCCCGCCGAACGTGTGAATCGCCTCGACCGCGTGCCCCGTGTCGAGCAGGCCGCTCCGCAGGTCGAGCGACATGCCGATCGCGGGCGAATTGAAACGATCAACCAGCTCGCACCAGTCATGGATCGCGATTGCGGCCGCCGCATCGCCTGCGCCCGCGGTGAGGGCGATCGTGATGCCGGCGTCCTCTGCCGCTCGGCGGAGCGCGAAGATCAGTTTTCGCGACTGAAAGCCCCACGCCATCGCGCCCGCGAGATCGCTGACGCCCAGCGTGCGCAGCGGCAGGAGCATGATCGACGCGCCCAGCGAGACACTTTTGGCGAAACCGGCGGCGATCGTCGCCGACCAGTCCGACGCGTTCGACGCGTCAAATCGGGTGCCTGCGCTGATACGCAAGATCGCACGGCTGCACGCGATAGCCGGCGCGTCCTGATCGGGCGGCGATTCGTCAGCCCCCGGCCATTCGCGCTCGACGGCCTCGCCTCGCTGCCAGAAGGCTGCGTCGGTCGCGACCACTGCGGTCGAGCGCTCGACGCGCAGCGACGTGAGCGCAACGGCGACGGCGTGATATCCGGATGTTTCGGGCACGGCGTAATGATCGTCCCTCCTGAGCGAATTACAAGCAACCGATGCGTCGCGCGACCGAAGGGAGCGTCGGTGCCCGACCGGGGCCGACAAACCGTGTGGGCGGCTTGGCGCACCGCGGCGCGACGCGCATACTTCGCTCGTGTCCGCCGTGCCTATCATGTCTCGCACGTCGACGGACGAGTCCGCGGTTCCTCGCACAGTGGGGTATCGATGAAACGATTCAAGGGTCTCTGCGTTTGTGGGCTGGTTACGTTGGCCGGCGCATCGCTGGTCACCACCGCCGGCTGCGGGTTGGAAGGTTTGCTCGGCGACATTCTCGGCGAGTTTGATCCGAACGATCCGAACGGATTCTTCGATGACGACGATGACGATGACGACGATGATGATGACGACGATAACGGCTTCTTTGACGATGACGATGATGACGACTAGCGGTCGGCGAACACAATAGCGATCGGCCCTCCGCGGCCGACGGCGTCTTTCGGCGCGTGCGGCGCACACGATGTCGGGCACGGACGCCCGATCGCTACGGTGCCGAGACAGGCGATGACTTGAACGCGCGGCGCGCGTGCGCCGTGATCGACGCAGTCGTTTGACACGATCCTGCATCCAGTGAACCACAGGAAGGAATCAACAATGCTCTCGTTTCGCCGCACTTCCACAGCATTCGCCCTCGGTTTGGTCGCCGCATCGAGCCTCGTATTCATGTCCACCGCCGGCTGCGGCGATTTGAGCGGCCTTCTCGAAGGGCTGCTCGGCGATCTGGGCGCACTCGACTCGACCGAGTGCGTCGACGACCCGAACGATCCCAACGCCGATCCGAACGCGTGCGAAGATGATCCCAACGACGATCCGAACGACGGCGACCCCAACAGCGGCGACCCGAATGACGACCCGAATGATGCGTAAGTAATCCCGGATTCGAGCGGGCTGCGCCGGCGTCGTCGGCGCGGCCTGCGGATTACTTGCTGCAACCCGCTTGATCGCTCGCCGCCGTTCGGCGAACCTTTCCCATGAAATTCGGCATATCGAGTGTCGATCGCTCACACGCATGCACAGGGGAAATGGTATGAGTTTCCGCCGCGCGACGATCAACGGTCTCGTTCTCGCATCGATCGCGCTTTCCGCGTTCGCCGTCGTCGGCGCCTCGGGCTGTGCCGAACTGCAATCGTTGCTCGGCGCGCTGCTCACGCCCGATCCGAACAACGCCGACCCCAACAACGATCCCAATGAGCCGAACGACCCAAATGACGATGATGGCCCTACCGCGCGAGCGGTGTTCTTCATTCAAGGCCGCGAGATCGACGGCTTCGCAGCGCTGAACGTCACCGTCAGCGAGGTTTCGTTCGTCGGCGGCGGCAACGACGACAATAACGAAAACGACAACGGCGATGACGACAAAGATGATGACGACGCAAAGAGCGTCTCGCTCTCGCCCAACGTACGCATCAATCTGCTCACCGCTGATGCGGCCGAGTTCATCACCTGCAGTGACGATGCCCCGGTCGGCGAATACACCAAGCTCCGTCTGACCATCAGCGACCCGCAGTTCATCCAGACCAACGGCACGGTGATCGATGGGGCCGATATCCGCCTGACGGGCAACGGCAAGCTCGATTTAAACACGCAAGGCGGCAAGTTCAACATTGAAGAAGGCATCGCCAACTTCATCGTCTTCACGCTGCAAGCGGGCGACAATGCGGTCAAGGTCACCGAAACTGGCAACGGTGTGTTCAACCTGCGTAGCGAGGCATTTGTCGACGCCGGCGACGTCCAAGACGTCGATATCGTGATGGCCGGTGTGGTCACGACCAACAACGAGAGCGGCGCGTTGGTCATCGCCGCTCCGGAATGCGAATTTGCCGTGATCATCGTGGCCAACACCCAAATCAGCTTGCCCGACGGCGGCGTCGGAACGGTTGGCGATATCGACGTGGGCGAGGCGATCACAATTGTCGGCGTCGCCAACGACGATGACAGCACGATCATCGCCGCTTCGATTACGATCCTGAACTAAGCGCGTGAGTCGAATCGGCGCGGCAGAAAATGTGACGCGGCGCGCTTCGATCGGAGCGTTCCGCGTCGCGTTTTTTTTCGCGGAGAGAGTCGCGATATGACGCAGGTTCTCGCAGGCTGGATCGTCGCGATTGCCGTTGCCGCGGCTGCGGAAGCGCAGTTTCCGCCGCCGGAGCGTCCCGCATCGCAACCCGCGTCGAAGCGCGCAAAAAAGCCCGGCGAGTTTCAGCCGGGCGTCACGATCGACTGGAACGCTTCGACCGTGCGCGTCGCCGGGCGCGTGGTGTTACAGAGCGGCCCGCTGGAATTTCTCGCGTGCTTTCCGGGCAAAGAGCACGAGAGCCTCGTCCTGCTCGACGCGTCCGCGACCCACGTTTTCATGGCCCTCGGGCTGATCGGCCTGGAGCATGGCAAGCCGCCGACGTGGGACGAAGCCGCGCAGAAGCTCACACCCGCAAGCGGTCAGCCGATCGATCTGATCTGGGAATGGCGCAACGGCGAGGCGACCCGTACCGCACCCGCCTTGCACTGGGTGCGCGATGCCGATTTCGATCAGCGCGCAATTTCGCGTCCGCTGCTCTTCAGCGGCTCGCGCGTCCGCGGCGATGGTCGCGTCTCGGCCGAGGTCAGCGGCAGCGGCGTGGCGCTGGTGGACGTGCCCGATGCGCTGATCAGCATGGCCCGCAGCCATACCGATCGCAACGCCGAGCTTTGGGCGATGGCCGATGAGCGTGTGGTGCCGCCGCCGGGAACGCCGGTGGCGTTGCTGATCCGGGCAGCGCAACCGATGCGGTTTGACGTGCGGCTCGATCCGCTCGGACTGCTGCGAATCGACGATAGTGTCGTCACCGCCGCCGACCTGATCGAGCTGATTGACCTCGCCCGGCGCGTCGATGCAAAATTCGTCGCCGACATTCGCATCGAAGCGCGCATGCTCGCCGACCGTCGCCGATTCGAGCGGGCACTGCGCGAATCGGCGCTGCCGGCGGAATCGTGGCGATTGCTGGCGACCGCCTCGCAACCCACGACGCACACAAACGATGTCGGCACGACGCAACCCACGTCCGCTAACAACAAGCCGTGAGGTCGCCGAGACACGAGCCGAATCGCGTGCCTATAATCGGTGATTCGTGGGTTTCTGGGCACTCGGTCACACATCCTGCACGAGGGGAATCATGACAGTTTCGCACTATTTCCGCGCCGCAGCGGCTTCGTCGCTGCTCGCCGCGACGATCGCGTCGGCGGAGACAATTTCGATCACATCCTCACGCGACAACACGCTTTACGAAGTGCTTGGCGGCGGCGATCCGCTCAGCAACGGCGCGGGGCAGTGGATGTTTGTGGGCGAAACCACCAGCAACGGATCGCGCCGCGGCGTGATCGAGTTTGACGTGCTGGGCAATCTGCCGGCCGGCTCGGTGGTCACCGCCGTGTCGCTGAAGATGCATGTGTCGCGCACCAACGCAGGCACGCAGAACGTCGGGTTGCAGCGCTTGACGAGCGATTGGGGTGAGGCGCTGTCCGACGCGGGCGAGCCCGGCGGCAACGGCGTCACGCCCGATATCGGCGACGCGACGTGGGAGCACAGCTTCTATCCGTCGACGACATGGACCACGCCGGGCGGCGATTTTTCGCCGATCATCTCCGCCGTGCGGACGGTCAGCGGCGTCGGGTTCTATACCTGGAACACGAACGCACAACTGGTGGCGGACGTGCAGTCGTGGCTCGACAGTCCAGCCCAGAATTTCGGCTGGATCATGGTCGGTCGCGAAAACGCGGGTCGCACCAGCAAGCGGTTCGATACGCATGAAAATCTCGACGAAGGATTTCGGCCGTCGCTGACGATCGAGTACATCGTGCCCGAGCCGGGTTCGCTGACGTTGCTGATGCTTGCGGGCGGAGCGATGCTTCGCCGCCGCTCGGCGTAGGTGCCGATTTCCGATCGATGCATCGCGGCTTCGGACGGCTTCGTCGAAGCCGTCCAAACGTGGCGCGCCAGCGAGTGCCCTGAGCGCAGCGAGCAGAACCGAGCCCGTGGCGCAAGCCAGGTCTTCGGTCGTTGGCAGCGCGATCGGTTTCCGCACGAAAGGCAGCGGTGGGCCGCAGCCCCCCAAGTTTCCCCGTTCCCTGTTTCCTGTTTCCGGTTTCCCGTTCCCCGTTTTCCGCCGTCCCGCCAATTCACTCAAATTTCCAAGGCCGCGCGACCGATTTCTTGTATGTATGATGCGCAGACCCCTGCCCCAGTCGCCGTGCGGCGGCCGGCGATGCAGGCCGCGCTGATTCTGGGCATTCGAGGAAACCGCTATGAAACGCCTGCGACATTTGCTGCTGTGCCTGCTGCCGACGATGCTGGCTTCGACCGCCGCCGCCGAGACGATGGACGACGTGATCAAGGCCATCAGCGACAAGGCCGCGGCTTGCAAGTCGATTTCGTGTAAGACCAAGTCTGATCAGGACATGCAGACGCCCGACATGAAGTATGTCGCGCAGTCCGAAATGACCTTCGAGGCGGTTCGCAAGGACGGCAAGTGGCAGTATCGCAGCGAGGGTTGGTCGAAGAGTACCACAAACGCGGGCGGTCAGGAGACCAAGCAGGATATGAAGCTGCTGATGGTCCAGGATGGCCAGTTTTCGTGGATGCTCAATGACACCAACGGCCAAAAGTCATGCATGAAAATGGCCCCCAGCCACGAGTTCGGCGTGTTGACGGACGCGAAGACCTGGGAAGAAATGAAGAAACTGTTCGACTACAAGCTCGCCGGCGATGAGGCGCTCGACGGCAAGGCATGTTGGCTGGTCGAGGCGACTACCAAGGATAAGACCACGGCGGCGAGCGCGGCAAAGACGCTTACTTGGTACGACAAATCGACCGGCGTCGGCATGAAGAGCATCACTAAGGACGACAAGGGCAAGGTGGTTTCGACCAGCATCACCAGCGACGTGAAAATCGACCCGTCGATCGCCGCCGACCGCTTCGTTTTCAAGGCCCCGGAGGGCGTGACCGTTACCGATATGACGCAGCAGGGCCAGCAACCTGCCGAGCAGCCCGCCGCCGAGCCGAAGAAGGAAGAGCCCAAGAAGAAGGACGACAAGGGCAAGATCAAGCTGCCGAAGCTCCCGTAATTCACGGGAACAACGGAACAAAGGAACAAGGGAATAATGGAGCGCCGCGGCCCTCGGCGGTTCTTCCTTGGCGCTCCGGCGCTACTCGACTAATCGCCGGACCCTTCGCTCCGTCGATTCGCGCAAGAAAAATTCTGAACACCATCCCGCGCAGCCACCCCGACGTTGAAATCGTCGGGGTGGCCGTGTGCTTTCGTGGGACCTCACGCCGTTGTGCTCAATCGCGAACTTCCGAACGCGACGCGCCAGCGAGCGCCCCGAGCGCAGCGAGCGAGAACCGAGCCCGTGGCGCAAGCCAGGTCTTCGGGTCTGGAAACGGAGATGCGCCGCGCGTGCGCCCCGCGCCCTCTTCTCCGGCCACCCTTCGCCCGTGACGATACAATCCCACCAACGAGTTCAAGATCATCGACACAACGCCAGACCATTGGGGGTTGCCATGCGGATTCGATTGGCGGGGCTTCTCGCGTTTGCCGGACTGACGACGTTCACCTTCGCCCAGGACAAGCCGGCAGACAAGCCCGCCGAAAAACCCGCTCCCGCCGGCGAAGCGAAGAAAAACGGTGCGGCGGTCACCGCAGCCAGCGCCAAAAGCGTTCTCGATTTCTCGATGAAAACCATCGACGGCACGCCGGTCGACCTGTCCAAGTACAAGGGCAAGGTCGTGATGATCGTCAATGTCGCGTCCAAGTGCGGCCTCACGCCGCAGTATGAGCAGCTTCAGGCGCTGCACGAGAAGTACGCCGCCAAGGGCCTCGCCGTGCTGGCGATTCCGAGCAACGACTTCAACGGGCAGGAGCCGGGCACGAACGCCGAGATCAAGGAGTTCTGCAAGACCAAGTTCGGCGTCGGCTTCGACCTGTTCGAAAAGGTGCCGGTGAAGGGTGAGGAGGCGAGCGAACTGTACAAATTCCTGACCGCCGCCGATCGCGGCGAAAAGCTGGCCGGGCCGATCAAGTGGAATTTCACCAAGTTCCTGATCGATCGCGAAGGCAAGCTGGTCGAGCGTTTCGAGCCGCGCGTCAAGCCGGACGACAAGCAGGTGACCGCAGCGATCGAGGCGGCGCTGGACGCGAAAAAGTAGTCGGTCGCGCACGCACCGCACGGCAGCACGCTTCCGAGCCCCGACCGTAAGGGAGGGGTTCTTTTTTTCTGTGGCATACGGCTGTACCAGCGCGCGACCGAGCGAAGAAACCCCTCCCTCACGGTCGGGGCTCGGCTCGCGCTCGCTGGCGCGTCGCATTCGGATTGCTGACGCGAAACGGGTTCGCCCACGGAGGCGGTATGCCCAAACCGTCTACCGCCGCGCGAGGTTCAGGCAGCGCGTCATCACCAGCATGATGAACAGCGTCGCGCTCGTCGGCTCCGGCACATATGTCAGAAACACCGGGCCGCCAAGGTTGCTCGCGAGCGTGTCCACGAACGCGCCGCTCGTCGCGTCATAGCGCAAGACGCTGTTCGATGTCGCGGACGACACATACATAAATCCGTCGTCGCCGAAGGCCATGCCCACTGGCGCATCGAGGCCGCCACTGCCCTGTGCGACGAAGTTGCCGAGCAGCGATCCCGTATCGGCGTCATACCGGCGGACGGCGTCGCCGCGCTCGGTGGTAACAAGCAGATCGTCGCCGCGAAAAATCAGCACGCGCGGCCGACCGATCTGCGCCACGAACTCATCGATGAATGCGCCAGTCGAACCGTCGTATCGAAGAATCTTGTTGTTGTTATAGCTGGGCACGTACAGGTTGCCATCAGGGCCGAAGATCGTGCCGTTGTCCGGCCCGTCGAGCGTGCCCAGGCCGGTGCCGACGAACGTGCTCTCGAACACGCCAGTCGCGCCGTCGTAGCGCAACACGCGATCATTGTTGAAACTGCTGACAAACAGATCGCCGTCCGGGCCCCACGTCAGCCCGCTCGGTCCGCCGAGGCCATTGCCGGGCGTGACGAAGTTGTCGATGAACGCGCCAGTCTGCAGGTTGTAGCGCTGCACGGTGTTGCTGGCCTCGCTCGCGACATAGAGCAACCCGTCTGGGCCGATGCGCGTACATAGCGCGCCGTCGAGCCCGACGCCGCCTTGCAGCGGAGCGAGCGGCGATCCGCTCGGCAGGTCATAGCGCGTCACCGAATCGCCGAAAAAGTTGGTCACGAGCAGCTCACCCGCACGCGCCGGTGTCGCGCTCCAGGTGAAGGTTGCAACGACACCCGCAATGAACATGTTCGAACGCAAATCTGTCACGACTTTCCCCAAATATGCAGTCGGCTCACACGCAGACAGAGTCACGACGGACGATCGGGTCAGCGATCGCCGCCTTTCGGTCGATACCGTTTCAACAGTTCGAGTTTGCCGATCGATCGCGGCGATTCGAGCGGCGAGAGTCGTTCGAGCAGTGCGCGGATGTCGTCGCCCGACGCCCCGCGAGCCAGTTCGCGCTTGATCGCCGCAAGCACCAGGTCAGAACTCAGCCCGGTGAAAAACGTCCACGATAGAAACGCGCTGCCGCTCCACACGCCGTGATGCAATGTGCGTGCATCGTCCGAAAGCAATGCCTGGAGCCACTCGCGCCCGTCGACGGTGAGCGAGATCCACTGCCCCGGACCACTTTCGAGCGCCGCCATGCCGCGCAGATCGATGATCTGCTGCACGCCCTCGCACTCGCTCGGCTCGAAGAGCTTGGTCGCGACGGTCATGCCGCGCGCCGCGGCTCGTTGCAGCGCATCGCCCAATTCGCGGAACGGCGCGGGGCAAAGCGTCGCCAGCGCGAACGATTCGCACCGCTCCAACATCGCGCGACAGCGTTCGAAGACTTGCTCGGGCGAGGTCAGGCGATAGATGCGATCATCGATCGGATCGGTCGATACGTCGGCCAGTGCCGCCAGCGCCGCCTGCTTGCGTTGCCGAAACTGCCGCTCCAATCGCTCGAACAACTCGTCCGCGGGCACGGCTCGAACGCGGCGGGTGTCGTCTTCCTGCTCGCCGATCACCGCACCTTTCGATTCGAGCGACTCGACCGTTTTGTAAATATTGCCGACCGGGCGGTGCAGCGCTTGGGCGATGCGATAGCCGGTGGCCGGCGATTCGCCGAGCAAAAACGCGTAGACCTCGGCCTCAAGGCCCGTAAAGCCTGATTCGATAAGGGGTTGTAGATCTGCGGTCGCCATCGTCACCCGCCCGAGCATATTCTTCTTGCACAAGAATACTACGCACGCCAGCCCGATAGTCAAGCCGCCCTCGCCCGCCGCGGGGCAGGTCACCCAGACGCGCGTCGCTACCGATCTTGCCCGCGAATCCACGAAACCGCTGGCATTCGTCGGGGCACCGCCGCCGATCTAATCATAAGGTCGGATATCCGCGCCACCCGTGGCTCTTGACAATGACGCCTTGGATAGGCAGCGATGCCGATCGCGGCTATCATCAGAGGTGATGAATTTTTGCTGGTGCGGCGGATTCCGACCCCGCCGCGCCGCGCGTGCGTAAGTAAAGACGACGCACGAACTTGGCGGCATTCTCGCGGCGACCATCGCACGCGATTCTGCCCCACCGGACGGCAGGAACTTCATGCATAGCTACCGGTGCGTTGCGCTCGGTAACCTAGCGGCTCAGTTACAACGCAGCCCATCGCGGCTGCGGCTGAAACAACTGCTCGGTATCGACTTCGTACTCTCGGTGCTCGAAGACGACCGCCAGTATCCGTTCGATTTCATCGTCCACGCCATCACAAGCTTTCGCCCGCGGCCCAGCGCCGACGGCGGCGACACGCAGCTCTTCTCCGCCGAAGCGATTCGCAACGACCTCGTGCTGATGGCCGAGGAAATCTCTGGCGACGCCGACATCGACGCGCAGAGCTGGGGTGAGCCGGTGTTCACGGTGCCCGATCTCGCCGAGCGATTCAGCGTCAGCACCAAGACGATTTTTCGCTGGCATCATCGCGGCCTCGTGGGCTGGCGGTTTCGGTTTCCCGACAAGCGCCAGAGACTCGCATTCACCGAACGAGCGATTCGACGATTCGTGTCGTCCAATCTCGATCTGGTGCAACGCGGCTCGTCGTTCTCGCAGCTTTCGACCGCTGAGCGCGACGGCATCGTCGAGCGGGCCAGGCAACTGGTCGAAGAGGGGCATCGCACGGTTAACGCCGTCGCCAAGGTGATCGCCAACGAAACCAATCGCGCGGTCGAGACGATTCGGCTGATCCTCAAGCACTACGACGACGGCCTGCCCGGCGCGGGCATCTTCAATCGCTCGAATTTGCGCGTCGCAGCCGACGATCTGCGGCTGAAAATCTGGGAGGCGTACTCGGCCGGCGCGACGGTGCAGCAATTGGTCGAGAAATTCGATCAGACGCTGCCGGAAATTCGCAAGACGATTACCGAGATGCGGGCGCGCGAGCTGAAGGCGCGCACGATCGAGTTTGTGCCCGCTGAGTCGTTCGCAGAACCGGGGACCGAGATGCTCGTCCGCGAAGACCCGGCGGCCGCCGCGCCGTATGGCGAGTTACCGGCGTTGAAGCGTGTGCCGGCGGATCTGCCACCATACTTGCAGCAGCTTTTTCGCATCCCGCTGCTCTCGCCGGCTGGTGAGGTTGCGCTGTTCCGCAAACTTAATTTCCTGCGCTACAAGGCCGACAAGCTGCGCAACGAAATGGAGCCGGAGACGGTCGAGGCCTGCACGCTGGATGAAATCGAGGCGCTGATCACCGAGGCCAACAACGTGAAAAACCAGATCGCACAGAGCAATCTGCGACTGGTGGTCAGCATCGCCAAGCGGCACGTCGCGCCAACGCAGGAGTTTTTCGAACTGGTCAGCGACGGCAACATCTCGCTGATGCGCGCGGTCGACAAGTTCGACTTCAATCGCGGCTTCAAGTTCAGCACGTATGCATCGTGGGCGATCATGAAAAATTTCGCCCGCACCGTTCCCGAAAGCAAGCACCATCGCGACCGCTATCAGACCGGGCGCGACGAGTTTCTCGAGTCGGCCGCCGGCGCGTGGCCGGCCGATGCGCAAGAGACCGACTTCCTGCCCGCCGTCCGCGCGACGGTCGAGAAGATGCTGGGCGTGCTCGACGAGCGCGAGCAGCAGATCATGCGACACCGCTACGGCCTCGACACGAACGGCGAGCCGCAGACGCTGGAACAGATCGGCAAGCTGCTAGGCGTGTCGAAAGAGCGCGTGCGACAGATCGAGGCGCGGGCGATGCCCAAGCTGCGCGACGAATTCGCCGGCGCGGTCAAGCAATTGCTGGGCAACTGATCGCGGCGCGCCGGCCACAGTGAATGCACCCGGTGATCAGCTACCAAAATCGCTGAGCACAATGCTGAGGTCTTGCAGATCGGTGTCGCCGTCATAGTCCACGTCGCCGCGGACTCCGCCGCCGAAATTCGAGAGCAGCACGCTCAGATCGCTTAGCGACACGCGGCGATCGCCGTCCAGATCGGCTCGCACGCGCGAGAGCGACCGCAGGTTGGTAATCAACCACTGCACAGTCGCCTGCTCCGTCGCCACGCCGAACCCGCCATGCGCCCCGCCCTGCACCGGCGCGAAGATATTCGGCACGCCGACCGCCGTCAGTGCATCGCGCAGCCGCACGCTCTGGTTGATCGGCACGACCGGGTCCGCGGTGCCGTGAACGATCAAATACGGCGGATCATTCGCATCGACGTGCGTCACCGGATTCGCCGCGTTGCAAAGCCCGACAAGCTCCGGGTAGGGCGCGGTGGCGTTACTCAAGTTCGCACGAATGTCGCCGATGCCTTGGCCAGGGTTGTCCCAGCCGATCAGACGCGACTCGGGCGAGTTGAATGCGTCATGGTCCCCAACGCTGCCCGGCGGCGTGG
>JBJXFK010000249.1:0-15160 GCA_046155505.1 Phycisphaerae bacterium | reverse complement strand
TGTCGATGATTCTGGGGTCGTTCGGCGCGTGTTTCGACGATGCTCCGTTCAACGCGAACGCGGACATGGACATGAACGGTTGCGTTTCGCTGAGCGATTTGGCGTCGTTCCTCTCACAGTTCGGCGCGGTTTGCGAATAGCGACAGCATCCTGCTTATTACTTTACGAGCACGGCGCGGGAGTAGATCAACTCGAACCCGCGCCGCTGCGCGTTTTGTTGCGACTTTGAGCCAGGTTGCGTTGTCACCACCGCGACCTCGCAGCCGCGCTCGCGCGCGTCGCGCAGGCGATGGGCGAGCAGGGCGGTTTGCACCCCGCGGCGGCGATGCGCGGGCAGCGTGGCCGCGCCGGCGAGATGAGCGACGCCCGCACCGATAAACATGCTCGCACCGCCCGCGTTCGCGCCGTCGCGGCACGCGAGGTAGTGCATGAAACCCGGTGCGGTGGCCATGTCGCGGATCACGCGATCCAGTTCGGCGCGGTCGAACGATTCGTGCGAGGGCACGCCCTCCGTGTCGGGCGCGGCAAACCCGGTGGCAACCACATTGAGCCACGTTTCGAACTGCGCCGGTGCGCAGTTGTCGATCGCGATCGCGCGTGCCGAGAGTTTTGGCGATGCGGATGAATCCGTGTCTGCCGAATGCCGTGGTTCCGCGAGCGATACGCCGAGCACGTTTTCGAAGTTCATCAGCACGTAGCCGCGGCGTGTGAGCAGTTGCCCCAGCGTAGGATCGGCGAGCGTGCTGAGTTCGACCTGCACCGGGCAATTTCGCTCGGCGAAGCTGCGTTCGATTGCATCGAGCTCGGTTTCAGCAAGCGGGCCGCCGAAGCCGAGGCCGGCGACTTTGTTGAGCGGCGAGCCGGGGCCGGTGTAAGTGGCGACGCCGCCGGCGAGCGGGGCAGCGAAGCCGTCATGCGAGTCGCCGCGCCGCCGCGCGATTTCGGCGCTCGCCGCTATCAACAGATGCGTCTCGGAATGTTCGATGCGGGCGGCGAGTGCGATGTCGGCAAACAGAATCATCAACGCGCTCCGCGCCGGCGATCGTGGATCGGCGACAGTGGGGTGACGGATTCAGTCGGTTGGTTTTTCACATGAATATCATACTCGGCCGAGTCGGCGAATCGAGCCACAGAAGACGCGAGCGGCACAGCGAATTGCAGTGAAGGAAGAGATTGGCCACGGATTACACGGATTTGCACGGATGAGGAGTGGGCAGTGTTCAGTGGTCAGTGTTCGACGATCAATAAGCAGTGGGTAGTGATCAGCTATTGGGCAGTCCGAGCTGCGCAGATGCGATGCGGTGCGCCGGGACGATTTGCCCTACGTCGTCGCAGCTTCATGTATTGCCGATTCTGGCGATGCCGCGCATTGCGTTTCGGTGCCGCTGCGTGCGGCGTCGGCGACGGTCGCGATGAGGGCTGTCCGATCGATGGGCTTAGTGGCGAAGCCGGTGCAGCCGGCGGCGAGGCATTTTTCGCGGTCGCCGGCCATAGCGTGCGCGGTGAGGGCGATGACTGGGCCGGGGTAGTTCGCGTTGCGCAGCTCGGTCGCGGCTTCGTAGCCATCCATCACGGGCATTTGCATGTCCATGAGGATTACATCGAATCGGGTGCCCGCCTCGGTCTCCTGGCGCACATGTTCGACGGCCATCAGACCGTTGTCGGCGATTACGACTTCGGCACCCGCCTTGCGCAAAACGTGCGAGATCAATCGTTGATTGTCCGGGCCGTCTTCGGCGAGCAGCACGCGCACACCATCCAACGGCTTGTCCAAGTCACTCACCGCTTTCTGCGCCGCGCTCTTCGCGCCGTCGCACACCGCGGTCGACGGATTGTCATGAATCTCAATGCCCGTGAGCGGCCCGGTACGGACGGAGACGCGAAAACGCGAACCCTTGCCGGGTGTCGATTCGGCGAGCACGGTATCGCCGCCGAGCATCTGCCCAAGCTGGCGACTGATGGTCAGGCCCAGGCCTGTGCCGCCGAAACGCCGCGACATCGTCTCGTCGGCCTGGCTGAACGGCTTGAACAGATTCGCGGCTTGCTCGGCGCTCAGCCCGATGCCCGAATCGACCACCTCGAACTCGATCATCTCGCGCTCGGCGATCAGGCGGACGATGAGCTGCACCTCTCCCTCGTGCGTGAACTTGATCGCGTTGCCTGTTAGGTTGATCAAGATCTGACGCAGGCGGGTCGGATCGGTGCGAATTCGCGCCGGCACGCCGGTTTCATAAACCGCGCGCAGCGATATCCCTTTCGATTCAGCGCGGACGTTCAGAATCGAGATGATGTCTGCCACTAGCTGACACGGCAAGCATTCGACACACTCGACGGTCATCGAGCCGGCCTCTATCTTCGACAGATCGAGCACGTCGTTGATAACGGTGAGCAGGTGTTCGCCGTTGCGGCAAATGGTGTTGACTGCATCCACCTGTCGCGCGCGAGCCGCCGCGTCGCTCGCCTCTTCGCGCAGCATTTCGGCGAAGCCCAGGATCGCCGTCATCGGCGTGCGAATCTCGTGGCTCATATTGGCCAGAAAGTTGCTCTTCGCCCGATTGGCGGCCTCGGCGGCGGCCTGTGCCGCCTTGATTTTCTCCGATTGTTCGAGCAACTCCCCGGCTTGCAAATCCAGTTCAATGTTTGCGATCGAGATGGCCTCGAGGTCCTGCGCCGCTTGCTGCTCGATGCGTCGCATCTGCCGGAACAGACGCACGCCGTAGGTCGTCAGCCCGACGATCATCACGACCACCGCTACGGCCAGCGCGATCTCGACGCGCGTGATAATCGCAACGGTCGCGTTCTGACTGCCGAGCGCCTCGCCGACCGTGACGCGCGCGGTATCGCCCAATTGTCCGAGAGCGGCGTGAATACCCGCCGAGTCTCTATCCATTTGGGCCATCGAAGCGGATGCGGTGCGCTCGTCGCCGGCGGCAAGCGATGACATGATGGCCCGCGCGTTCGCGTGCATTTCGCTGATTCCGCGCCGCGCAACCGTGAGCGACGCCAGAAGCTCTTCGTTTTGTTCGACGTTTTGGCGAATATCGTGCTCGAGCGCGACCGCCCGCTTGTCGAAAGCCGCGACGGCTGCGTCCAGCTCGTGCGCTGCGGCGGGTATGTCGCGCGTCTCGAACACGTCGTTGCCCGGGGCGTTCGCGACCGACGCCTCACCGACAAGCTTGCTCAACTCGCCCAGCCGATCGGTCCACTCGATGTTGTCCGCGACGGCCTGGGCGAAGATGGCGTTCTGATAGTGGCTGATGTAGAGCGACACCGCGATCGTCGCCACGTTGAACGCGGCGAGAACGAAATACGCGTGATACCACTTCAGATTACGCATCTGCGCCTTCTCGCGATCGCCCACACCACGTCAAATACGCCGCAGCGCCTCGGCATCAGCAGCAAATCCAACGTCATTACGTCGCCGGGTGTTGTTACATCGTCACAATCGGGAACGCCCCTTCGCCCTCGATGCGTAAAATTTCGCACGGCTACGCGGTTTACCGCATGGCTCACACATTTTGCGCGCGACCATCGCTCGAAGCCATCACGCGATTCACGGGGGCGCTTTTGCGGCGATCGCGACCTGGGAGAGTTCGCTGATCTCGGTCAGTACTTCGTTTTCGCGGTGATTTTCGAGGATCGCGCGATCGAACAGCTCGTCATCCAGAAGGTTCAGATAGAGCGCAAGTCCCACGGTTGCGTCGTTGAAAACGGCCAGCAGATAGTACGCGTGGTACCATTTCATCCGTCGCGTGGTCGAATCCGCTCCGCTCGATTCGGCACGACGACCGATTGCCGACGCGACGTCGAAGCGCGCGGCACCAGCCCACCGGCTCTGCCCCGATCAGCGTGACCGCCGAACGAAGACACGCGGTGTTACCCGCAACTATCGGCAGAACGGCGCGCGATTTTGCTCAATGGCGCGGGCCTTGCGCGGCGATGTGGCCGATGGCCGTAGTCCTGACACGCAATATTGACTACAGAGCGATGTGGACAGCGAAGTCGGTGATTGGCGTGGTTACGGAAGAGCGCCAGCGACACGCCGCATCGATCAGCCTGTGAATCGATGCGGCGTGGCGCGCGTTTGAAGTTGCGCGCGCGCTAACTCTTCACTTCATACTCGGCATCGATCACGTCGTCTTTGCCGCCCTTGCTAGCGCCCGCGCCGACGGTCGAGCCGGCATCGGCACCCGGTGCGGCACCCGGAGCACCTGTCGCTGCGACATTCTTGTACACCGCCTCCGCGATCTTATGCTGCACCGCGGTCAGGTTTTCCATCGCCTTCTCGATCGCGACGGCGTCTTCGCCCTTTTGCGAATCTTTCAGGCGATTGAGCGCTTGCTCGACTTCGCCACGCGCGGCGGCGTCGATCTTTTCGCCATGTTCCTTCAGCGACTTTTCGCCTTGATAGACCATCTGGTCGGCCTGGTTGCGCAGGTCGATCAGCTTGCGACGGCTCTTGTCTTCGGCGGCGTGCGACTCGGCCTCGCGCACCATCTTCTTAACTTCGTCATCGCTCAGGCCGCTCGACGCCTTGATCTCGATCTTCTGCTCTTTGCCCGTGCCGAGATCCTTGGCCGAGACATTGAGAATGCCGTTGGCGTCGATGTCGAACGTCACTTCGATCTGCGGCACGCCGCGCGGCGCGGGCGGAATGCCGCTGAGCTGGAAACGACCAAGCGTGCGGTTGTCCTGGGCCATCTGTCGCTCGCCCTGCAAGACGTGGATGTCCACCGCGGGCTGGCTGTCACTGGCCGTGCTGAACGTCTCTTTCTTGCTGGTCGGGATGGTCGTGTTGCGCGGGATGAGCGTGGTCATCACGCCGCCGAGCGTTTCGACGCCGAGTGAGAGCGGCGACACGTCGAGCAGGACGATGTCGCTTTTCTCGCCGGTGAGCACGGCGGCTTGAACGGCCGCACCGATGGCGACGACTTCGTCGGGGTTGAGGCTGCGATCCGGCTCCTTGCCGAAAATCTCTTTGACGAGCTGCTGCACCTTGGGCACGCGGGTCGAACCGCCGACGAGGACGATTTCGTCAACGTCTTTGGGCGAGAGCTTTGCGTCTTTCATGGCGCTGAGCACGGGGCCGCGGCAGCGTTCGATCAGGTGATCGACGATCTGCTCGAACTTCGAGCGCGTGAGCGTCAGTTGAAGGTGCTTCGGCCCGCTCGCATCCGCTGTGATGTAGGGCAGGTTGATGGTGGTTTCCATGCTGCCCGAGAGTTCGCACTTGGCGCGTTCGGCGGATTCCTTCAGGCGCTGCAACGCCATCGGGTCCTTGCGCAGGTCGATGCCTTCCTTCTTGCGGAACTCTTCGGCGAGGTGGGTGATCAGCGCGTCGTCGAAATCGTCGCCGCCGAGGTGCGTATCGCCGTTGGTGCTGAGCACTTCGAAGACGCCGTCGCCGACGTCGAGGATGGAGATATCAAAGGTGCCGCCGCCGAGATCGAAGACGGCGATCTTTTCGTTCTTCTTTTTGTCGAGGCCATAGGCGAGCGCGGCCGCGGTCGGCTCGTTCAGGATGCGCTCGACCTTGAGGCCGGCGATCTGGCCGGCTTCCTTGGTGGCCTGGCGCTGGGCATCGTTGAAGTACGCCGGGACGGTGATGACCGCGCGTTCGACGGTCTCGCCGAGGTAGCGCTCGGCGGTGGCCTTGAGGTCGCGAAGGACGATGGCCGAAATTTCCGGCGGGGCGAATTCCTTGTCGCTCACGCGGACCTTGACCAGTTCGTCGGCACCGCCGGTGATCTTGTAGGGCACCATCTTCTCTTCGCTGGCGACTTCGAGATGGCGGCGGCCCATGAAGCGCTTGATCGAATAGATGGTGTTCAGCGGGTTGGTGACCTGCTGGTTCTTGGCCCGCTGGCCGACGAGGCGTTCGCCCTTGTCGGTGAAGGCGACGACGGACGGCGTGATGCGTGAACCCGTATCGTTGACGAGAACCTTCGGCTGGCCGGCTTCCATGATGGCCACGACCGAATTGGTGGTTCCGAGGTCGATTCCGATGATTTTGGACATTGCGAATGCTCCTTACGAAACCGGTTCCGGTAGAGCCGTGTCCGGTTGTTCAACTGCTGGTGAGCAAGGCGGATACCAGTGGCGATGAGCTGCTAAGGTGTTTACAGGAAGCGGTTTATGGCCTTGTGCGCCGTGCGCGGTGTGTTTGCGGCGCTGCCAAAGTGACAGCCTCGGCGGCAATTTGGGTGGGCGGAGGCCGTCGGACGAACAGCGGTCATTAGCGGTGAGCGGAGGGCGAGACTACTTTCGTTGAGTGGCCCGCGACGGCACAATCTGCGGATCGGGGGTGACGTGTTGAATGAGCACGGAGCACATGTGACTGCGGATGTTCAGTTCGTCTATGCCGATCCGAAGGGCGTGTTCACATCGCCGACGCTTTCGCTCGCGGGGTTGCAGCGGATTCAGGAGGCGTATCGCCGCGTGCCGTGGTATCGCGATCGATTGGCGAGCGCGACGTTTCGGCGCGAGGTCGGACAGATCGAGGCCGAGTTTGCGCCGAGCGGGCTGGTGTTTTTGGTCGGAAAGTTGCCGTTCGAGGTGCCGCCGGCGTTTCATGAATTTTTTGAGCCGATCGAATTGAAGCTGGTGCGATTTGCGTCGCAGCTTGCGGACGACCCGATGCAAATGCTCTCGGGCGAAGCGCCAACCCGACAGGAGCGATTCGCTCGCGTCGGAGGGTACATCATCGTCGCGACGTTGGCGGCGATTTTCTTGCCGATCGCGATCACGCTGCTCGTTGGCGGGCAGTATCGCGTGCTGGCCACTATTTTCGGCGCTCTCGCCGCCAACTTCGCGCTCATTGTGCTCATCCTGTGGCTGGCGCGTTTCGCGGGGCGATGGTATCTCATTCCGCGCGGCGTGGTGATTCGGCGATCGTTCGGCCTCGCGCGGCGGCGGACGATCGTGCGCGATCGGCGCGACACGATTGCGATGCTGCGCTATGTGCATACCGGCAAATCGCACCACCTCAATCTCGATCTGTGGTCGCCGGCGGGGCGGCGATGGAGCCGACCGGTGAGCGAGCGCGAGGCGATCAGTTTTCTGGCGGCGTGGCAGAGCCGGCGCGAACCGCCGACGCGCGAGCAGTTGCAAGAATTGACGATTTGAGACGGACGCGCCGCGAGCGGCGGCCACGACTCGACCGATAAGGCAAGACGTGCGAAACTGCGCGGACGAATCGTCGCCAACCGTCAACGAGAGTGGGTGAGTCGTGTCTCAGGCAGCGAGCACGCGGCGGCGATAAGATGCGTCGCGCTCGGACAAAGGTTGCAACAGTCGCGCGTCGGAGAAGAGGTCGATGAACAACGTGGGTCGAGTGATCGCGGCGCTGTCGATGACGGCGCTGCTGGGTTTCGCAGCATTGGCTCAGAATGAACCGCCGAAGGGCGGCAAGACGCGGCGGGAGATTCCGCTGGGCGGCGCTCCTGAACCTGCGACGCAGCCGACAACGACGTCGGCAGCAGGGGCGAGTGATGCGTCGGATATCGGCGAGTTGCCGCCAGCCAAGCCAAAGAAGGTCGGCGAGAAAATTACCGAGCGACAGGTCGAGGTCAGCGGGCTTTCGCTGAAGGGCGAGACCGTGATTTTTCCGGGCGACTATTCCGGGAAGATCGTACTGGTTCACGTCTGGGGTACGTGGTGCCCGCATTGCAAGGAAGAGCTCGGCACCTGGAAGCGGGCCTATCGCACGTTCAAGGACGAGCCGTTCGCGATGCTCGGGATCATCACCGATGCGAACCGGCAACGAACCGTCACTGACGCGCAGAAGTTCGTCACCGATTCGAAGATCGAGTGGACGCAGGTGTTCGACGACGGTCCGCAAATCGCCGCGAATTTGAAGGTCAAGAGCCTGCCGACGATTCTGGTGTGCGACGGCGACACGGGCGAAGTGCTCATCCGCGGCGACGAGCTGCGCGGCAAAAAGTTGCAGCCGCTGCTGCGCACGTTGATCGCGGCAAAGACAGCGACGAAAAAGAACAAAGCGGGCGGCGCGCCGGCTTCGCAACCGACCGCGACCCCCAGCAAGCCGTGAGGATCGAATGGCCTATGCCGGTCGCCTGCTCACGGTCGCGCTCTGCGCAAGTTGTCTGATCGGCATTAGTTGGTATCCGTGGCATCCGTCGCCGCTGGTGCGCGCAGGCAGTGCGCTCGCCGCGGCGACGCTGGTTTTGTGGGTGAGCGAAATCGCCAGTCCCGGCGTGGTTGCGGTGTTCATCCCGATGGCCGCGGGGTTGATGGGCATCTTGCCGTGGAAGGACGCGCTCACCGCGTGGGGCGATCAAATCGTCTTCTTATTCCTTGGATCATTTCTGCTGGCTCGAGCGCTCGACAAGTTTGGTCTGTTTGACGGCGTGCTCACGTCTTCGTGGATGCGGCGGATGGATTGGGGCGGCGGCATGGGGCATGTGCTGCTGATCCTCGGCGTGTCGAGCGTGCTGTCGACGGTGCAGAACAACACGGCGGTGACGGCGATGCTGTTGCCGCCGGTGGTGGCGCTGGCGCGGCGATCAGTGGCGCCGGGGGCGCTGGCGCTGGCGCTTTCGTATGGTGCGACGTTTGGCGGGATGGCGACGCCGGTGGGGACGGCTCCGAATCTCATCGGATACGCGCGGATGCAGGCGCTCGATCCGTCGGTGAGTTTTCTATCGTGGATGTGGGTCGGCGTGCCGGTGTGGGCAGGCACGGGTTTGATCGGTTGGGCGGCGCTGGCGATTGTGCGGCGACACGCGAGCGCGCCGATCACTGCGGAGGTCGCGGCTGCGATGCCGACGCCGGGGCCGGCGCGGCCGGAGCATGCGGCTGGCGAGCTGCGTGTCGAGCGTGATCCGGGTGAGTCGATCGCACGGCGGAGCGGTTTGCGCTGGGCGGTTGCGGCGGCGCTGGCGACGATTGCGACGTGGTTGACATGCTCGTTTATTACGACGTCGCTACCCGCGGGTGAGCCGACGCGGGTGTGGGTGGAAAAAAATCTGCACGAGTCGCTGCCGGCGATGGCGGCGGTGTGGCTACTCTTTTTGGTACCGCTATCGGGCACGCGGCGGACGGTGCTCGATCGGCGGGATTTTCAGGCGCTCGATTGGGACACGCTGTTCTTGATTGCCGGCGGGCTGTGCATGGGCAAGGTGATCGAACGCAGCGGCGCGGCCGAGGCGCTCGCGCAGGCGGTGGGGCAGACGCAGATGTCGCCGCTGCTGCTGATGTTCGCGCTGGGCGGCGTTGCGGTGCTTTTGTCGGAATTGATCAGCAACACGGCGACGGCGGCGCTGCTGGTGCCGGTGGCGGCGTCGCTCGCGCCGGCGGTGGGTTTGCCGCCGGTGCAGACGATTTGGCTGGTTGCGTTATGTGCGAGCCTGGGGTTTGCGCTGCCGGTATCGACGCCGCCGAACGCGATTGTGTATGGGACGGGGTTGATTCGGTTTCGGTATATGCTGATTACGGGCATCGTCGTGGATGTGCTGGCGCTGAGTTGGGTGGTGTTTTGCGTGCGCGTCCTGGCGTAGCGCTATACATTTGCGTTTTCTTCGGGCGCGAGCAATTGCCGAATGCGCGACGCCGCGGCGCGTTCCACTTCCGCCGCGCTGGCGATTGCGCGTGCCGCGCGCTGGCGGCCAGCTTCATCGGCGAGGGCGTCGTACCAGCCGTCCGAGAGTTCCCAAGATCGCAGGCGATCGACAAATTCCTCGCATGCGGCGCTCCACTGTTGCAGCGGCTCGACCCATTCGCGCGTGACTTCGCGGGCGGCTTCGCGCAGGAAACGCGCCAGATAGCGGCGGGACGAAATCAGCACACGCGCCAAAAACGCGTTTTGCCGAGCGGCGGCGAGGTGATCGTGCGGCTCGACGGCGCTGGAGCCGACGATGCGCGCCCAATGCTCGTATGCCGGGCCGCCGGTGAGTACGTTGGGGTCGGCGCTCCATTTGCCGAACCACTGCGTGACCATCGCTCGCGCCGCCAGACGCACGAGCGGCTCGATCGGCGGCTCGCGCGTGTCGCCGGTGTGTTCTTCGACGACGATCACGGCGTGGGCCGCTCCGCTGAGCACGGTGGGCGTACCCTCGTGCCAGAGCGAGTGGCCGACGATTGACTGGCCGCTCATGCCGACGATGACGCCCCACAGATTTTCGCGCGGCGGCGACCAGCCGCGCCAGGCGAGCACGCGCTGATCGTGCGCGAGGGCGCGTTCGATGAGCGGGACGTAGCTATCGCGGAAGTGGTCGGGGAATTCGATTGAATCGCTGAGGCGGGCGGCGGCCTCGGGCGGGTGCATGGCCCGCAGGCGCAGGCCGAGCAGTTCGGTGGTTTCGAAGAGCTGCGGATCGCGAGCGAACGTGAACCAGTTGCCGATCGGGTCGGATTTTGTGGCGGCGACGAGCGAGCCGACGCCGAGTGCGGCGACGATGGCGTCATAGCCGACGCGACAGCCGTGCTCGGCCGCCAGCGCGCGGAGGGCGACGGCGAGGGACTCGTAGTGGTCGGGCGACTCGCTCCAAGGCATGAGACGCATGATGGTATTGTAACCCGTGTGGTAGCGACGGAGGCATGGAGCGACGAAGCAACGAAGCAACGAATGGACTGAGCGACGGAGCGAGGGCGGGGCGGAGGGACAAAGCGAAGCAGCGACGGAGTGACTGCGCGACGAAGTGATGCGGCAGATTTTGCGCAATCCGGCCTGCGCGAGTGTGCATTCAATGCCGCAGGAGCTTCCGATTCGCGTGCGCTGGGGGACCGACCGGAGACTGCTTTCCGAGCGAGGCCGGCGACTCCATTCGCAGCGTTCCGACTGCCGATGGAATGTGATCGTGTGCGTGCGGCGGTGGTTTGCCGCGCCGCGTGAAACGAGCCGCACTCTCTCGGAGCAGGCATATGACCGGTCGCAGCAACGCAGCGTCTAGCAAGGGATTTTTCAATTCACGGTTGGGGCGCGGCCTGGCGTGCGCGGCGGCGGTCTCATTGTTGGCGCTGGCTGGATGCGACGAGGACGAGGCGCTGCGCACGTTTCGCGATGCGGCATCGCCGGTGTTTTTCGACGGCCTGAGCACGCTGGTCGGCGGGTTGATCGACGGCCTGGACGCGGTGGTGCAGGACGGCGTGGACACGGCGAATGACGGGGCGTCCGCAGAGGGCGGGGACACGACAACTGGCGAGACGGCTGGGGGATGAGCTGAGCCGCACGATCGCGCGCATTACGTTGATAGCGCTCGTGCGAACTTCTCTCCATAACGCGCACATTCCAAAAACAAATTCGCCCGCAGCGTGGAATTGACGCCACGCTGCGGGCGATTTTCTTTAGTAGAGCGCCCCGAGACCGGCCTGGGGTGTGACACCGCCGCGATTCGATCTCGCCCCGCGGCGATTGGCGCGCAACCCAAACTGACCTATGGCCGGGTCGCTACACCCTCGTCTGCCGGAAAGCCATCGCCGTATTCCGGCAATCCGAGGTCCGGCAGTTCGAGATCGGTCGTTGCGACAAAATCGCCGAGCGTCGCGGCGCGGATGCCGGTGGTATCGACTGCGTAGATATCGTCGTTGATGATCACGCCGCGCGTCTCGCCGCCGCCGTAGTAGTACTGATCACCGAGGAATTCGAGCTCGCCGCGCCAGGTGAATCCGCTCGGGGAGACGTCGTACACGATCAGCGCGGTTCGCTGTTCGTAGTTGTAATCAAAACGCACGCTGGCGTTCGTCATGGTTGCCGGGAAGGCGAGCAGGTTGCGATCGGGCAGGAACGTGAACGCCTTGTGATTGGAATTCGCGGGCGAAAAACTCCACTGTCCGCCGATTTCGAGCTGCTGGATTACCGTTGGATTGGTTAGGTCGCTCACGTCGAAAAGCGAGAGTTGCAGACGATCGGGAACCACGCCGCCCCATTCGGTCGTGGTGACGCTGCGCCCGAGGCCGATGAGCAGACCGTCGCCGGCGGGGTGCAAATAATCGCTGAATCCTGGGATTTTTAGCTCGCCGACGATCTTCGGTGCGGTCGCGTCGGAGAGGTCCATCGTGAACAGCGGATCGATCTGGCGGAACGTGACGAGGAAGCCGTAGTCACCCATGAAGCGGGCGGAGTAGATGCGCTCGTTCGGGGCGATGCCGGTGATGCTGCCGACGACGTTGAGTTTACCGTCCGCTTCGCCGAGGACGAAGACGGCGTTCGAGGGCGGCGGCGGCGTGAGATCTTGCGCGGTGGAAACGGTGGCGGTCGAGCCGTCGCTGCTGACGGAATCGTCGGAGGCGGCCGGTGCCGGCTCAAGACGGAAGGGCGTCGGAATGTGCGTCGCGACGCGCAGCTTGCCGTCGTGCTCATCGAGCGAGAACTGATTGAGCAGTCGGCCATCGACCGAGCCGCTGGCGACGTAGGTCGCACCGCCGTCATCGCCGATGGCGAATTTGTGGATCAGCGTGGTTTCGCGATAGACGCCGTCAGTGGTGTAGTCGGTGTCGGAGACGTAGATCGCCTCGGTGGAAGCGTAGACCGTGCCGGCGCTGGCCATGACGGCGGCACTGGAGATCACCTTCTCGACATCGGTCACGTCGAGCGAAACGACGGCGGTGGTGTACCAGCCGTTTTCGGGATCGGGGAAATACCAG
The DNA here is from genome assembly GCA_046155505.1 of Phycisphaerae bacterium. GTDB lineage: Bacteria > Planctomycetota > Phycisphaerae > UBA1845 > Fen-1342 > JBJXFK01. Next base: position 2,557 of record JBJXFK010000249.1, on the reverse strand, counting down.
CTCTGCCACGGAATCAAATCGCGTGGGCCATTTGGGCCTTCGATCTGCGGCATAATGTCGTCGAGCGAGATATTGGCGATCTCGCTGCGCGTCGGCGCAGGCGGAATTTCGGGAACGATGGTCATGACCAGGAACAAACGACCGTCCGTGACGCGCGAGCTGATCACGCTGCCGTCGAGTTCGACGCGCTTCTCAATCGTCGGAGAGGCGGGGTTGGAAACGTCGACCTGGAACAGAACAGTTTTTGCACTGCGATAGTAGGGCGGCCAGATCATGATGTCGATCGCCGCCCCGCCGCGTCCGCCGTAATAGGGCATCGGGTCGCCGTAGCTCTGTGCGAGCATGATCACGCGCGAGTCGGTGAGGTACATCTCGCTGACGGGGGCGTCGAAATCGATCTCGCTGAGCAGGGCCATCTCGGCTCGCGGGGCACCGCGGACGATGCTCAGTTTTTCGCCGCGGGCGATGAAGATGTTTTGGCCGTCAGTTTTGACGATGTCGCTTTCATCGACGTCGGCTTCTTGCGTGTTGGTTTGGCTGACGCTGTCGGTCGGCGGGGCTGATCCGCCGGCGTCGGCAGCTTCGATACCGCTCCCGGCAGTTGCGCTCGGGGCGAAGACGACGTCGTCGGCAAACATCCAGAAGGAATTTCGCGTGTTGGGCTCGACCTGGTCGGCGACGCGAGTGCGAAAATAGTTGACCAAATCGTCGGGTGAGGCAAAACGCTTGAGCGTGCCCGAGCCGGCAATTTTTCCGGTGTCGTCATCATCGGGGCCGGTCGTGTCAGCGGGGCAGCCGCCGACGGAGAGAGCAATGCCGCAAGTCAATGCTGCGGCGATGGTTACGGCGGTCGGTCTGATCCAGCGGGGGGTGGACATGTGCATCTCCTAGCCAGGTCTTGTGAGGGCAATTCTCGGGCCAGTGAGCGGGCCGAGCGTTTTGACAGAACGCGGGGTCCGATCGATATCAGTGTTGCTTTCAACAGGTGTCAAAGCGATGCGCAAGATCGACTTGTGGCGTGTTTTTGGGCAAATCCGATAAACGCTGCGCGCTCGCGGGAGGGTGGCCGCGGAAAAATTTGTGTTCATTTCGCGCTTGGGGCTTGCAATCCTTTTCTGAGTCCGTATATTTAGCGACCCGCCTTGACGAGGCGGACTGATCTCTGACAAGTGAACAGTGAACCTAATTACACGGAAGTGTGAGTGCGCCGTCCCGGCTGCAAATTACCGGGGCGTGCGTGAAACGCGTCTGGCGGGGTAAAACCTGTCGGGCGCACCCTCCTCCGCAGCTTAGTCTGCGGAGTTAACTAACCTGTGTCGATTGCAGTCGACGTGGGATGCTAGGTGACAATCGGTGTAAAAGCCGTGAGTCAACAAACTTTGTCGAAGAGTTTGATCCTGGCTCAGATCGAACGCTGGCGGCGTGGCTAAGACATGCAAGTCGTACGGAGCATTTAGCAATAGATGTTCAGTGGCGGAAGGGTGAGTAATGCATGGGTAATGTACCATCGACACTGGAATAACAGTTCGAAAGGACTGCTAATGCCGGATGAAGTGCGCGGGAGGCATCTCCTGTTCACCAAAGGCGGGGACCGCAAGGCCTGTCGGTCATTGATCAGCCCATGTCCTATCAGCTAGTTGGTGAGGTAACGGCTCACCAAGGCATTGACGGGTAGCCGGACTGAGAGGTTGGACGGCCACATCGGGACTGAGACACTGCCCGGACACCTACGGGTGGCTGCAGTAACGAATATTGGGCAATGGGCGCAAGCCTGACCCAGCGACGCCGCGTGTGGGAGGAAGTCCTTCGGGATGTAAACCACTGTCAGGGGCTAGCAAGCGATTCGGGCGAATAGTCCGGAAAGTTGAGCAGCTCCAGAGGAAGCCTCGACTAACTCTGTGCCAGCAGTCGCGGTAATACAGAGGAGGCAAGCGTTGTTCGGAATCATTGGGCTTAAAGCGCGTGTAGGCGGTTGCGTAAGTGTCGAGTGAAATCCTGCCGCTCAACGGTAGAACGGCTCGGCATACTGCGTGACTTGAGGTCGGTAGGGGTGCCTGGAACTCTAGGTGGAGCGGTGAAATGCGTAGATATCTAGAGGAACACCTGGGGCGAAAGCGGGGCACTGGGCCGATACTGACGCTGAGACGCGAAAGCGTGGGGAGCAAACAGGATTAGATACCCTGGTAGTCCACGCCCTAAACGATGCACACTAGGTGACGCGAACTCTGACGTTTGCGCCGCCGCAGCAAAAGTGCTAAGTGTGCCGCCTGGGGAGTACGGCCGCAAGGCTAAAACTCAAAGGAATTGACGGGGGCTCACACAAGCGGTGGAGCATGTGGCTTAATTCGAGGCAACGCGAAGAACCTTATCCTAGACTTGACATGCATGGATTAACTCCCTGAAAGGGGAGCCACGCCTTCGGGTGGAACATGCACAGGTGCTGCATGGCTGTCGTCAGCTCGTGTCGTGAGATGTCGCGTTAAGTCGCTGAACGAGCGAAACCCTTGTCCTTAGTTGCCAGCACGTAATGGTGGGGACTCTAAGGAGACCGCCGGCG
>JBJXFK010000246.1:0-7332 GCA_046155505.1 Phycisphaerae bacterium | reverse complement strand
GCCAGAACGATTCTTTGTTTGAATCCCGCCGCGAACTGCGTGCCATGACGGCCTCCGTTTCGATGGAGGCATCATCGCCACGCCGCACGCCGGATAATAGACGGGGTTCACCGGACGCTTACTGAAGTAATCCCGCCGCAACGCCGTATCAAAGAAAAAGCTCAGCGGCCCCAGATCGCTCGCTGACGCCGCTCGAATCGACAGCCCCGTCGTACTCATCGCGCCGCCCTGCCTTCCAGCACCGGCTCGCCGTCGCGCGGCTGCGGAATCCCCAGTGATCGATGCACCCACTCCGTCGGCACCTGCAAGCCCAACTCGCGAACCGCCACCGCCAGCGTGTCCGCCAGCACCTTTGTATCCACAGACTGAATCAGCGGCCGATGAAAGAACGGCGTCGGCACGTCATCGCCAAACCGCGCCCGCACCATCGGCCGCAGCAAATCCCGCCGCAGCGTCTCGCTTTCCTGCTTGATGTCATCAACCAGCAAATCCTCACGCACGCGGTCATGCACATCCGCCGCCGCCCGCGACCCGCCCGACTTGATATCCGTCGTCAGATGCTGCCCCAGCCACAGGATCGTGACCTCGTTATTGCAGTATTCCTGCAACGGCTGATACGGCTTGTGCGCTCCGTCGCTCGCTTCGACAAACTTGAGCTCGACCGTCTTGCTCAGCACCGCCGCCGCGTCTGTGCCCAATCGCTCCAGCATCTTGAGCAGCGCCGCTTTGTCCGCTTCCGGCGTGCCCGGCTCGAATTGCGCGATGCGCATCGGCATGCCGACCACCTGCGAATACACCAGCCAGTCCTTGAAACTCAAATTCTGCGCCAGGTACAGCATCGCCGTCGCCCGCAGCAGCCCGCCGTCAAACGGCTTGGCCGGCAGCGATCGCGGCTGATGCACGACCCACTTCTGCGCATCGCGCTCGATCGCCACGCCCTCGTTCGGCGACTCCGCCGTCCGTACGCGCACCCGCCACGGGTCATGCACGTCGCCCGTCAATCGCGACATCGGCACCGGCACGAGATCAACCAGCCGCCCGCTCTCCCACACGATTTCCGCCGCCGAAATGCCATGCCCGATCGCCGCTGCCAGGTGATCGATCACATCGCGAAATGAGTCGAGATGCCCGAGCAATTCGTTGCAATAGTCCGCCGCCTGCTGCGCCGCGTTCCGGTCGCGTTCGCTGAAGCCGCGCCCGTCGGCCGGCATCACCTCCCAGTCCAGCCCGGTCAGCGCCAGCCGCCGCGTCTGCTCCACCGCCGCCAGCCGCGGCCACTTCTGCAACATTTCGCCATAGAGCTCGAACAACATCTGCGGACTGCCTGCCGACGCCGCGTGCAAGATCGACAACATTCGGCTCGGCGTCAGTCCCACCGTCGGATGCAGTCGATACCCATCCTCGGCCCACGACCGCACCTCGCGCCCGCCGCTCCCGCCCGGCGGCGGCAGCTCGCCCTGCTGACTGCCCGGCAACATGCCCGCGTCCTGCAAAATGCTCACCAACCGTCGCGTCGCACTTTTCAGCATGAGCCGTCCCCCCGCATCCATTCAAAGCCGCACGACCAACCGCATTCCGCCTGGGCAGGCACAAGCGATCAATCACACCCCGATCGAATCCCCGCACGTCCGGCGGCAGGCGGGCACGCGGTCGTCCCCCTCAAACTCCGCCGCCCAGCACCACCGCCGGACACGCTCAACTATACACCAAGTTCTCGCGCTGCTAGTGTTTCTAGATATGGCCGCCACGAGCTTCACGCCCATGACCGGTTTTGAGCAGGCAGTTCACACCAGTGAAATTGAAGTGTGCGTCAGTTTCGTCGCAACGGTGTGCTATGGGCTTCCAGCCCGTTCTCTGGACTGCGGGCTTCCAGCCCGCATCCGAACGCGAAACGCAAGCGAGTGAACGCGAGCGTCAGCGAGCGCGCCAATCCGAACCCCGAGCGCAAGCGAGCGGGGTAACGCGCGGCAGATGGCGACCTGGCGCGTATGGAGTACTGCGTAGCGAGTTACAACACGCGTACCAAACGCATCGCGCCAGCGATCCGAACGCGACGCGCAAGCGAGTGAAAGCGAGCGCCAGCGAGCGCGCCAATCCGAACCCCGAGCGCGAGCGAGCGGGGTAACACGCGGCAGAGCGCGACGTAGCGGCTATGGAGTACCGAGTACGGAGTATCGAGTACCGAGCTACAACACGCGCACCAAACGCACCGCGCCAGCGATCCGAACGCGACGCGCAAGCGAGCGAACGCGAGCGTCAGCGAGCCGATCGTCCAGGGCGCAAAAAATAAGCTGCCGCAGGCGGCAGCTCCACATCGGTGTACCCGCTGTCGCCGGGTTACTCCGTTGTTCCTTTGTTCCGTTGTTCCCTTGTTCCGCCCCTACCGCCCCACCTTCGCCTCGCGCGGCGCAGCCTTCGACTCGACATTCGTCCGCGTCTTCACCGCTCGCCGCACCGCCGCCGCGATGCCCGCCGCGTCTATGCCCGCCTTGGCAAGCTGCCCGGCCCGCGAACTGAACTCATAGAACAGATCGACCGCCATGCCCAGCGTGATGATCGAATCCGTCGGCAACCCCAGCCGATGCGCCGTTTCGAGCACCGCCGTGCCGAAGCCGCCCGCCAGCGAGTGATCCTCGCACGTAATCACCGGACCGCCGCGCGTGATCGCGTCGGTCACCATGTCTTCGTCAACCGGCTTGGCAAACCGCGCATTCACCACGCGCACAAAAATGTCCTCGGTCTCCAGGGTCTTCGCCGCTTGCAACGCGTATTCCACCTCGGTGCCATACGCCAGAATCGTCGCGTCGCGGCCCTCGCGCATCATGCGGCTCTTGCCCATCTGAAACGGCAGGCAATCGCCATATGGCACAGGCACCTGATCGCGCGGATAACGAAACGCCGACGGCACATCGAGCGACAGCGCGAACTTCATGCACTCGCTCAGCTCAGCTTCCTCGGCCGGAGCCATGACCACCATGTTTTGCAGGCATCGCAGAAACGCGATGTCCAGATATCCGTGATGCACCGCTCCGTCACTGCCGACAAACCCGGCGCGATCGACGGCAAAGATCACCGGCAGCTTTTGCAGCACGACCTCTTGAAACACCTGATCAAACGCCCGCTGCAAGAACGTCGAATAGATGCACGCGATCGGACGCAGGCCGCTCTTGGCCATTCCCGCCGCGATATCCACCGTGCAACTCTCCGCAATGCCGACATCGAGGCACTGATCGGGCAACTCCCTGCGAATTTTCGCCACGCCGGTGCCGTCCGGCATCGCCGCCGTCATCGTCACAACCCGCTTGTCAGCTTTCATGATCGGAATCGCCGCATCGGCGAACGCGCTCGTCCAGCCCTTGCGCGGCTCCTTCACCTGCGTAACCGTATCGCCCTCGATAATCATCTTGCCCGGACTGTGATACGCACACGGATCGTCCATCGCCCACGAGCAACCGCGACCCTTCTCGGTATGCACATGCAGAAGCACCGGGTGATTCACGTCTTTCAACAGGTTGAGCATCTGCACCAGGTGCGGCAAATCGTGACCATCAACCGGGCCGACGTAAATAAAGCCCATGTGCTCGAAAATCTGATGCGGCGACACCGTCGCCTTCAAGCCTTCCTTCAAATGTGCCAGCGCGTCGAGCATGCTCTGCCCCACGAACGGCACGCGCGGCAGCAAGTCCTGAAATTTCTGCTTCACTTCCTCGTACAGCGAGCTGACGCGGAAGCGAGCCATGTACGACGCCAACGCCCCCTGCGTCTTGGCGATGCTCATCGAATTGTCGTTCAGTACGATCAGAAATTGCCGCTTCAACGTGCCGGCCTGATTCAAACCTTCGAACGCGACGCCGTTGACGATGCTCGCATCACCGATCAGCGTGACCACGCGATTTTTCTTGCCGAGCGCCTGATCGCCGCGGGCCATGCCGACCGCGGTCGGAATACCCGTGCCCGCATGACCAACATAAAAGAGGTCATACGCACTCTCAGCAGGCGACGGAAATCCGCTCACGCCACCGGCCATGCGCAAATTGTCAAAATTCGCATTCCGGCCCGTGATCAGCTTATGCACATACGCCTGATGCCCCACATCCCACAGCAGCCGGTCTTCGGAAAAATCGAAGACGTAGTGCATCGCGAGCGTCAGCTCGGTCACGCCGAGGTTGCTCGAAAGGTGCCCGCCGTTCTTCACGACGACGTCGATGATCCGCTCGCGAATCTCCTGCGCGAGCGACTTGAGCTCGTCGAGTCCGAGCTTCTTGATATCCGCCGGCGAATGCACCGTTTCGAGAATCTTGCTGGTCATCATGTCTTCCATGTCGGCCCTAAACACCGACGCTGCCACAAATCAACGCCGTGCTCAAGCGAGCACCGCGCTTCGCGATCCGATCATCGATCGCGCTGGATCACAAACTCCGCAACTTCCCGCAACCGATCCGCCGCCGAACCAAGCCGGCCCAGCGACGCGATCGCGGCGTCCACTTCCTCCCGCGCTCGGCGTCGGCTCTCTTCGATTCCGTACGCCGCCGGGAAAGTCTGCTTGCTCGCCCCCGCGTCCTTGCCGGCGGTCTTGCCCAGCGCCGCGGTCGAACTCGTGCAGTCGAGCACGTCATCACAAATCTGAAACGCGATGCCCAGGTGCCGCCCATATTCAGACAGCGCAGACACGCAATCGTTATCCGCCTGCGCCGCGAGCGCCCCGAGCCGACAACTCGCCTCGATCAGCCGCGCGGTCTTGTGCAGGTGAATGAATCCCACCCGCGCCGCATCGGTCGCCAGCGTCTCGCCTTCGATATCCGCCGCCTGACCGACGACCATGCCTTCGGTGCCGATCGCCAGCGCATCGACCATCGCGACGCGCGTCTCGCCCGACACATGCGCACCGCAAATCGCCCGAAACGCGTGCGTCACCAGCCAGTCGCCCGCCAGAATCGCCAGCGCATCGCCGAATACCTTGTGATTCGTGGGCACGCCCCGCCGTAAGTCGTCGTTGTCCATCGCCGGCAGGTCGTCATGAATCAGCGAGAACGTGTGAATGCACTCGACAGCCACCGCCGCCGGCATCGCCGCCGACTCGTCGCCGCCGCACACCCCGCAGCTCTCCAACACCAAAACCGGACGCACACGCTTCCCGCCGCTTGCTACCGAATAGAGTACGGCGTCAATCAGTCGCGTGTGCGGCTTGCCCAATGTTTTCAGCGCCGCGAAATGCGTCGAAAGACCGGCTTCAACGGCCAACCGCCGCTGCTCCAGCCAGTCCGAAAAACCCGTGCTGCCCGCCGCGGGCAGACGATCGGCATCTGCGGATCGGTTATCGCTCGCAGCGCGCATCGCTGGCCGGCTCATGGGGTTACACACTTCTGCTGCACGTCCGCGCATGGTCGCGAAGTGTATGCGAACCCGCCGACCAGTTCCATATGGTGCATCCGTGCGGCAGAGATGCGATACGCACGAGGCAATCGCCGCGGTGCCCTGCTGCTGCGGCGCGAGATCAGCGAAGCAAATCCAACGCAGAGGCACCGGAAGCACAGAGAAAACGGGGTAAGAGACGAACGGGGAACGCGAAACGGGAATGGGGAACGCGAAACGGGACACCCAGCGGCGATGGCCGTGGAGCACCGCACCGTCAGCTCCGTTGCAGGTGCGATGTACTGCGACGCGGCCCGTACACGTCGGAGTTGCCATGAAAGTCGGCCACCCATCCGAAGCTCTCGCGAAGCCCTATTCCTTGTCCGATGCACAGATCGACGCGTTCAAACGCGACGGATTTATCAAGCTGCGCGGCGTGTTTGATGCCGAAACGCTCGGCCATTACGGCGACGACATTACAAAGCTCACGCTCGTGCATGACAAATACAAGGATGTTCCGCTTGAGCAGCGATCCACGTATGCCAAGGCGTTCATCCAGGTCACGAACCTGTGGCGGATGAGCGAACGTGCGCGCGAATTCTCCTTCGCGCCGCGCGTCGCCCGTATCGCCGCCGAACTGCTCGAAGTCAGCGGCGTTCGGATGTGGCATGATCAGGCGCTCTACAAAGAAGCCGGCGGCGGATTCACGCCCTGGCACGTCGATCAGCAGTATTGGCCGATGAGCAGTGACCGCTGCGTGACGGCGTGGATACCGCTTCAGGCGGTTGCGATGAACATGGGGCCGCTGAGCTTCGGCATCGGCAGCCACAATGTCGACATCGCGCGCACGATGGAGATTTCGGACGAGTCGGAACGGTATATCCAAGACGCGGTCGCACGCCTGCAAATCGCCGAGTGCTTCGAGCCGTATGAGCTTGGCGAAGTGAGCTTTCACCTCGGCTGGACGCTGCACCGCGCCGGGCCGAACACCAGCCAGTGGCCGCGCCGCGTGCACACCGTAATCTACATGGACGAAAACATGCGACTCGCGACGGAGATGACAGCGAACCAGCGCGTCGACTGGGAGGCGTTTTCACCGAGCACCAAGCCGGGCGAGGTGATGCGGGATGAGTTGAATCCGGTGCTGTGGTCGCGGTGAGCGGTGCGGCGCGGGGAGGGGTCGGCGAATCGAAGACTGCGTCACGCAGAGGCGCGGAGAAGCAAGGGATCAGGGTTCGGGGTTCACGGAATCGTAGAGGACTGCCGCCGTCGGCTGTTTCTGCGTACGGAACGCAACGGAGCACCGCGGCCCGCCGCTGTCTTCTCGGATCACCCCCACCCGAATTGTGCAGCAGCCGGCTGCGGCTGATTCTCATTCGTCGTTTGCGGCGCTGCGATTTTCTCGTCGGGTCGCCGGCAGCAAAGCAATCTGTGTTCCACGTCGTTTTTTGGGGGTGCTGCTGTATGTTGCAAGCGCGCCGCAAGCTGCGGTTTTCCTCGAGAATTCGGCGAAGGTGGCGAAAGCTTGGGGCATCGTTGGCCACCTTGGTTATCAGAATGAGAACGGCGCATAGACACGATGGCACTCGGGCGCGCAGAGGATGAAGAGAATCGTGGAAAAGGGACAGAGCGGGCGCAAGTGCGCGCGGGCGCTTTTGTTGCGAAAATGTGGGCGCGCAGTGGGGCTATGGAGGTGGCGGGATTCGAACCCGCCGGCGCGGAGGTCGATTTGTCTTGCGACTCTTCGACCTTGCGCCGCCGAGAATCCGCTTGCGCGGATTCACAACACAGCGCGGCTCGTTTTGGGGTCTTTGCTGCCGAGCGACCGCGAGCGGAGGTCTTGTGGCGAAGCCTTGCCTAGCTTCGGCTATCTGCGGGCACATTCTCCGGACACGGGATTAGCCGTTGCCCAGGACGCCGACGGTTTTGAGTCGTCTGCGACGGAGAACGCGCGGCACGAATTCGGCGGCGCAGCCTCGG
>JBJXFK010000228.1:0-6223 GCA_046155505.1 Phycisphaerae bacterium | reverse complement strand
CCCCCCCCCCCCCCCCCCCCCCCCCCCGACTCTGCGCATTGGTTCCAAAAAAGTGCACGGCTACTCACAGAGTGTCGTGGTGGTAATCCGCCGCCTCGCCAATTAGACACAAATCTTGTGCGATTCCCCAACCAACCGGTTTACAGCTTACGTATGTAACTAATAGAGGCTCGCACGCGCGGGCCGACAACCCGCCGGACGACGCACTGGCCGCGGAGCGGAGGATGTCGTCGGCATCGACTCTTCGGAGAGATGCCGATGGCCACGCCTCGCGTCATTATCGACCCCACCCACCCCGCCGCGATGACACCCGAGCAGCGTCGCGCCGAGCTGGCGACCATCCTGGCCGCCGGCGTCATCCGCCACTTTGAGCAGCGTCATCGCGCCGCCGTCGCGAGGTCGAATACCGCGGCAGGCCGACGCGCAACTCATGTGGTGTCGCCCCTTTCAACGATCTGAAGAACCGGATGAGTCCGATTTCTGTAATCGGCGAACTTCGGCTTCTCCGGCGTCCTGATCAGAAGATAAGATGCGCATTGCGGAACGGGCCGGTTGGTTCGAAATAGCGACCCCAGGCGCGGTTCGTCGCAGCCACACGACCGAGAAGTGTGGCCTGCCCCGTTGTGTTCCGCGCAAGGATGATGCAGCATGCCGCCGGCTCGTCGTGACCAGCCCGATAGCAGTCTGCCGAACGTCGACCAGTCATTGCACCGACAGACTCCATTGGAGCGTTCGCTCGTCAGATTGGACGCGATTGCGTCGAAGCTTGAATCCTATTCGACACTTCCGTCAAACGGCGAACTCGTCGGAGCCGCCGCCCGGGCGGGCGCGCTGCTGTACGAGGCGCGTGAGTCGCGTGCGTTCGATGCCGTATTCTGGGATGACATCGACGCCTGCTATCGACAGTACTCACCTCAGTCAGGGGCACCGTTGAACGAGGGTAGAAGACTGTTTCATTGCGTAGCCATTCGGCTCGCGAAGAGCGGCAACGAGCTTGTCACAGGTTTGGGATTCGAGTCTGAGCCACCGCATCCTCAGTCGAGTTACGACTGGGAGTGGTTGCGGCGCACGCTGACGGCGCTTGCAGCTTTGGTCCGGCGCGAGGCAGGGCGCCTGCTCGAAGCCGACTGCAGACCGCCATTCGAAGTACCAGAAAGCACCTGGCTGACTGTCACGGACGCCGCTCGCCAACTCATGACAGATATTCCGGGCTTGAGTCTCGATCATGCCAGAGCGCGCGTCTCAGAAGCCGCCGGGAAGAAACTGTTTCGCACGAACGGGCGAATACGGCACTCGCGACGTATCGAACCCATCACATTCGCCAGGTGGCGGCTCGATCAGCGTGAAAGAGATGTTGCCCGCGAAAACGAGGGCCATTAGCACCAACTTGCATTTCCGCCCGCCCGTCCGGGGAGTCCACCTCCGCGGCGGGTCGTCGAAGCGCGGTCAAAGCGCGGTCTAGACCGCGCTCGCAGACGCAAAGCGGGCTAACGCGATCCAAACTCGAACATGGGTTGCAATCCGCAAGCCGCGTTGGTAGCGTTGTTTGCGCGTTTCAGACTTTGCGGCCGCCCGATTCCTAAACCGCAGGTCGTAGGTTCGAATCCTATCGGGCGCGTTCCACGTTGCTGCTCTCGCTTCTCAAGCGCTTCACGCCACTCGCTCGCCCTCGGGGTTCGGAAGACTTGCTCACCGCGCAGCCGTTCTGCGTTCTTCATTCTGCATTTACCGCAGTGCCTCATCGCCCGCGATTCTTGTGCCAGTCCGTTCCGCCCAGGCTCACCGCGAATTGCACATTGGTGAACCCCGCGCGCACCGCCGTATCCATCGTTTGCACGACCAGGCCCCACTGCACATCAGGCTGAAATCCGATCACGACCGGGTTGGTCACATCGGCACCGGCGTCTTTGCGATCCCTTAGAAATGAGAGCAGTGCGTCGAACGTGTTACCCGCCAGCGGCACGCCCATGACAAAAAGATTGCACGCCTTGCCGCCGTCGACCGCTTCGAGCGCGATTTTCACCGACGGGATGATCTCGACCGCGGTGCCTTCGCCGGGGCCGCTGCGTGGGTCGAGTTCGGTCCGCAGCGCGCCTTCGCTGAGCAAAGTCAGCGACGCGCCCAGCATGAAGAACACCAGAATCACCATGATGACATCGACCATCGGCGCGAGATTGGGGATGCGCTCGGCGATCGACTCCATCGGCACACGCCGAATGCGGGCGGCTCTCATCGCGCTGCCCCCGGGTCGTCTCCGGCGTTGGCCGCGAAGACGATCTTGGCAATCTTCGCCAGACCCGCCGCACGGAGCACGCTCTCTACGTGACCGGCGGCGATCGTGCGATCGGCGCGAATCACGCAGCGGACCTCTTCGCCGCGCGTGCGAGCCTGCTCGGCCCGCGTGAGTAGGAGCGTCGGCAGTTCGTCGGCGGTGACGATCTTCTCGGAGATGTTTTTGCCGTCCCAGCGCTGCAGCACGAACTCGGCGTCGCCCGCGCGCGCCGGCGAGGGACGCACATTAACGACGATGCGCGTGCCCGGCTCGCGCGACTCAGTCTCCTCGGCGGCGCGGGCGAAGGGCAGATTCAGCGGGCGATTCTGCGAACTGACCAGCTTGCTTGCCAGCAGGAAGAAGATGATGAGACACATCATCACATCAACCATCGGTGCGAGGTTGAGCGTGACGGCGGTCGGCTTGGGCGGGCGGAACATCATTTAGCAGGGGCCGAGGGGGCGATTGAAGATAGGGAACAGGGAACAGGGAACCGGGAACAGACAGGCCGCGCGCCGGGTGCCATGCCGACGGCCTTTGCGTCGGCATGCCTCGGTGAGCGCCGTCGCGAGGTTGAAGCGTCATCGCTGAAACAAGCGACTCTGCGCAGCGCCCCAGCAGTCCGCAACCGAGTATTGAAATTTCTGTCACGCATCGTCATTCACCAACCAACGGAACCGAATTTGACCGCTCTACGATCGAAAGTCTGTTTCCCAAACATGCCGACGCGAACGGCCGTCGGCATGGCAACCACCCGTCACTTCGGCAGCACGAAGTCGAGCGCCTTGCGCAGTTCCTCGTCTCGGTTGTCCGGAAACGTGTGACCAACGCCTTTGTACTCCTGATACTGGACGTCCCATCCCGCCGCCTTGAGGTCGGCGTTGGCCTTGCGGTTTTCTTCGAGCACGCGGTCGCTGCTGCCAACCATGATGAAGAATTTCGGGCGTTTCGCGGGCGGATCCTTGGGCTTCAGCGGCACGGATTGCGCGATGTAGCGGGCCGCCACCGGGATCGAGCCGCAGAATTGCTGCGGATGGCGGGCGGCGAGGGCGTAGGCCATCAGGCCGCCCTGTGAAAAACCGCTAAGCACGATCCGCGATTCGTCGATTTTGTGTTTGTTGCGAACCACTTCGAGCGCGGCCTGCACGATGCAGTCAGCCTGATCGACCGTGCCCCATTCGAAGCCCTGGCCGGCAGCGTTCACGGCGCGGGCCGAAACGAAGATCGCGCCGCGCTCGTTCGCGACGTCGCGCCAGACGGGCGCGAGATCCTCGGCGGTCGAGCCGTAGCCGTGCATGACCAGGATCACCGGCGCGGGTTTGTCGGCGTCGAGCTTTCGCGGCGGCACAATGAGCGGCGGGTGCTGGGCGACGCGTTTGTCGAAGTCGGCGGTGCGTTTTTCGGCGGCGGCCGCGACGCGCTGCTCGATTTTTGCGAACTCGGGGAGCTTGCGGATGGTCGCAAAGTCGGCGTCGTCGCGCAGCGTGCCGATGTCGGCAAAGCCGCGATCAGCCGCGCTGCCCAGCCAGCGCATGGCCGACTCGGGGTCGCCGCTGAGCGCATAGACACAGGCCAAGTTGTAGGCCGGTTCGGAGAATTCGGGTGTCGCGGCGGCCAGTTGCTGCCCGAGCTTGATCGCTTCGGGCCAATTTTTGGCGGTGTAAGCGGCGCGGAAGTCTTCGTCGAGCTTCGCGGTGTCGGCGGACCGCTGTGCGAAGGCAATCGTTGTGCAACTGATGAGAAGCAGCGCGATGAGCGGGAGGCGAAACAACGGGCGGGCCACGACTTCGGCGCTGCGGAAGGCGGTCGATCGGGTATGCATCGAGGTCTCCGGGTGGTTCGGTCGCGGCGAGCAGAATACCCGGTTCAGCGCGGCGACGCTTCGACGGCGGCCCGCGCCGCGGAGCGCGAAACGCGTAAACAAACAAACGCTGTCTGTTGGAAGATTGTCGAAGAGGGCAGTTGCGGATTGCACGGGCAAGCGGCGTGGTGCTGCGGCGGCGAAGGTGGCGGCGCGTTGAGATCGATCAGGAGGAAAAACCGAAACCGCTCACGGAGTGAAAATGTGAGTCCCAATAAAAAAGGCGTGCGGCAGCCTTTTGGGTATTGGCGCGGTCTGAGGCTGCCGCAGCGAGTGGAAGCAAGTTGTTGTACGGAAGCAAGTTACGCCGATCGCAAAGCTGGTCGCGGATTCAGCGTTCTTTACACCCAAGATACAGTATATCGCAGCAAGCTTTCAGGTCAACAATTTTCCGAAACAATTCACATTTTAGTTGCCGATCAGCCGCCCCCGGGAACGCTCGTCGGGACCGGAACCGCTCCTGGAGCCGGCTGCGACGGCTGCGTGGCCGCCTGTGGCAACGATTCGAGCATCTGCAATGCCGCTGTTTGAGCAACGCCCGTCGCGTTCGCGACAAACGCGGTCAACAGCTCGCGCGCGAGAGCCGTATTTCCGACTCGGTTCGCAAGGGCCGCCCGCGCGACCACCGCCGTCGCGGGCAATTCCGACCTGTCGATCATCAGCCGCAACGTGATCTCGGCTCTCACGAACTCACGCGCCTCAGCGATCGGCTGCCCCTTCGCCGCCCGCTCGACCCAACGCAGCGCGGCATTTAGGTCGTCGCCGCGCAACGCCAACAACATTTCGGACAGGCACGCAAAGACGTGGTTGGCGTCCTTCGCCAGCAACTCGTCGATCCACGCGCGTGCCGCCTCGTGCCCCGCGCACGCCGCTGCCCACGCTGCATACGCTCGATACGCCGGAACATCGGGCGCTCGCTGCATCGCCTGTTCCCACATTTCCGCCGCGTCGATCCAGCGGCCCGATTGGGCGACCACCTCGTGCAGGCAGCGCAACGCCTCATAGTGCGTCGGATCGCCGGAGAGAATCATGCGATACGCCTGTTCCGCCTCTTTCCAGCGGTGGCTGCGCAACTGGTAGAGAGCGACGACAAGCATCGCATCGACATTGTCCGGCTCGGCGGCGATCACCATGCTAGCTAGGTCGAGGCCCCGCGCGCCTTCGCCCACCAGCACTTCGCACCGCGCCAGGCCGACCTTTGCCCGATTCGGTGCCGCTCCGGTCTCGACCGCGGCTCGATAGCGCGGCATCGCGTGTTGCGGACTGTTGAACACGAATAGCAGCACGTCGCCGAACTCGGTCAGGCGCGTCGCCCGCACCGCGGGATCCTTGGGCAGTACGCGTTCGAGCCGTTCATAGGTGAGTGCGGCGCGCTCGAATTGTCCGAGGCAGCGATACGCATGCGCGAGCCGCGTGAGCGTCATCGGGTGGTCCGGCTCAAAGTCGGCCGCCCGCTCGGCCTGTTTGAGTGATCGGTCGCACAGGCCGCTACCAAGAAACTGCCACGAAATGCGGCGATGAAACGCGGCGCGGTCGGCCTTGTCGCGAAAGCAATCGCTGCGCGTTTCGGCGGCCTCGGCGGCGCGGGTGATGATGTCGAGAAACTGCTTGCGCAGCTCGTCGATCGACACGTTCGCGCGTTCGGCCGTCTGGTGCGCCGCGGTGTAATCGAACGCGATCGCCAGCAGTTCGAGCGCTCGCGGATCGCCCTGATAACGCTCGGCAACACGCTCAGCGCGGCGCAGCGTCGAACGTGCGTCGCGCACGTCGGTCAGCGTGATCGGAATGAGGGCCAGCGCGATGACGGCCACGCCGCCGACCGATGCTTGCAGCGCGCGTAGCGTGCGAATGCCGCGCAGCAGGAGCGAGCCGACGACAAGCATTAGCCCGACGAGCGGCAAATACAGATACCGATCCTGCGAGGCGGCGACGCGCGCACCGACGATGCCGAGCAGCGGTCCGATCGCCGCCCAGAGCCATATCAGCCCGATCGCGCTGCCTGTGATGCGTTTGCTCGTCGCGCCGCGCACGATGGCAAGCACGCTGATCGCCGCGACCGCGCCGCCCACCCACGTCGCCCAGTAAGACCA
>JBJXFK010000227.1:0-24096 GCA_046155505.1 Phycisphaerae bacterium | reverse complement strand
GACAGCCCGAAAAAGCTTGCCTGTGCCGCCAGACCGGCGACGGCGATCAGCGCGTTGAGCCAGTTGGGCACGCGCCGCTCGGCGTAGTCGATCCATGAAGCATACAAAATCCCTGGAATCAGCAGCGCCAATGTCAGTTCCCAGTATCCGAAGTTCATCGCGGAATTCCTGTTCGTGTCCCGTTTATCAGGCCTGTCGCGCCGCACGTCGCTCGCGCCTACCGAGAAGCCGTCGTTACATCGGCCAGCGCGGGTGACAATGCGAGCAAGCGGCGAACGCTTGTGCTGAGCAATCCATGCGCTTGGTAATCCTGAACAGCAGTAACCCTGCGCTGGGGGGCCGGTCTCCGACCGGTCATTTCTTCACTTCGCCGCGCGGGTTGAAGAAAGACCGGTCACAGACCGGTTCCCCAGCGCGCGACCGCCGGGTGCTCAAGGTCTTCTGGAGAATCATGTAGACAGGATGCACTCAGCACCCGCCCGGCAACGACAACGAGACGGCGGGGCCCCGCATGGAAGCCGCCGCCGTCTCATCAGCGTCTGCGAACCCACCGCTTTCGCGGCTGCTGTTTAGCTGAACGCCTGCGAGTTGACGTCTTCAAACGTCGCATTGACGCTTTCACCGAGAGTCGTAATCGCCGTAATGGCGACCACGATGATCAGGGCCAGCATCACCGCGTATTCAGTCGCGGTCGGACCATCATCGTTGACCAGAAAATCCCGAACTCGACGAGCTACGTAGTTCATGAACTGCTCCTCTACTCACAGACCCAGGCGGGAAATGCCCGCCAAACCTACGGACCCGCATCCTTGCACGGCCCAACCCCCCGGTCTTTCCGCTCCGAGAGGCCCGGCCCGCCACGCGGCGAGCCGTTGACATCACTGATTCGCCCCGCTCGCGTCGCCGCTCGCAGGACACATGAACGATTCGAAACTCGCACGCCGAAAGCAAAGCCAGACGACGAAAAACGAAATTTGCCGGTCGAGCCCCCCAATCGAATCTTCCATACCAGAGCGCGACCCTTGCGCGGGCGAACGTCCGAAGAGATTTGAAACACAGAGGCACAGAGGCACAGAGAAGAAAATTCGAATCGGCAAGTAGCAATATGCGAAAGGCAGACCGCAAAGCTCATCTGGCGCATTTGACTCGCTATTCGCCCTTCGCTCTTCTCTGCGCCTCGGTGCCTCTGTGTTTGAAATTCTTCCCCCGAAACCGCTCCCTTCTAAAGCAAGGGGACGACCGAGCCGACCCGATAAGCAAGGTGTGTTGTACGCACCTTGATCGACAGAATCTCCGCCGGAGCAAACGCCATGCGGCGACTTGAAGTTTCCTGCGTCGTCACCGGACTCCTGGCCGTCGCGCTCCTCGCGAGCAGCGTCGGCTGTGAGCAATATTTCTGGCTTCCGCCGCTCGACGGCTCGAACAGCAAAACCACCGACACCAACGGCACGGTGCTGTCTTCCGGCGACACGTTTTCTGAGATCCTCATCCAGGGCCGCACGTTCGTGAACGGGGCCGCCGTCACCAGCGTCATGTACGACCCGCGCGACGCCACCCGTCGCCCACGCGGTATCGACTTCAACGCCGACGGCAAAATCGACCCGGTCGTCTCCTATGCCACCGGCAGCGGCGACGTGGGCGTCGCGCAAATTCTGCTCAGCCAGGGGGCCGCGGGCACGGTCGATTTTCTGAGCCTCACGTTCGACTCAAACGGACGTTGGCGCGACCTGTCCGACATCGCCGTCGCCGACTTCGACGGCGACGGCGGACTCGACCTGATGCTCGCCGCCCGCGACGGCGTGGCCTATCTACACAGCCCCGGTCCCGGTCGCGAAACGATCCTGCGCGATTGGGGCAGCGCCACGCCGGACGCTGAGTTCCTCGCCGGCAGCACCTCGGTGCTCAGCAACGATGAAGTCGAAGCGATCCTGTCCGACGTGTTGCCGCCCGGCACCAACCTCGATGATTACGATGTGACCGTCGAGCAGGGCTACACGCAGCTCGAGGTCGGCGACATGGACGGCGATACGAACGTCGACGTGGTCGCCTCGCGCCGCCTGAACATCAATCTCAGCCCCAAAGAAGGCAAAAACGTCCCCCCGTTGAGCATTCTCGCCGGCGAAATTCAGGTCTTCATCAACCCCGGCGGGGCGATCACCTCGGGCGAGAACTGGACGCTGGTCACCATCGGGCGACACGAACGCTACGACGAACTGGATCGCAGCGGTGCCGCGGGCCTGCTGCTCTTCGACCTCGACGGCGATCTCGATCTCGACGTGATCTCGGCCGCACGTGACGACGACAATGCCAGCGTTTCATGGTTCGAAAATCCCGGCCGCACGCGCATCAACGAGGTCGACGAGTGGACGCCCTGGCGCATCGGCAGCCTGCGCGACGCGATCGCGATCGACGTGGGCGATGTCACCGGCGACGGCCTGGCCGATGTGATCGCCACCGGCGGCCAGCAAAAACAGCTCGTGCTGTTCGAGCAGCCGTCAACCGGCCCGACGCGCGAGTATGACTGGGATACGTACCCGATCGTGACGTTCGAATCGTTCGAGCCGCGCGACGTGAAGATTCTCGATCTCGATGATGACAACGTGCTGGAAATCGTGGTCGGCGGCAACCTGGGCCAGCTCCGCTATTTTGAGCCGGCGACGGACCCACGCACGCCTTGGACGGCGATCAAGGTGCTCGATTTCGACCCGCAAGGCGAAGTCGGCTGGCTCGGCTACGGCGATCTCGATGCCGACGAGGATCTCGACCTGATCGCAGTGCTGAACTCGACCGAAGCGGAAGCCGAGACGCAGGATCGAGTGGTCTGGGTGGAGAATGATCTGCGGTAGGGCGATCGGGTGGGGCGATAGCCCAATCCGAACGCGACGCGCAAGCGAGTGACTGCGAGCGCAGCGAGCGATTCGAACGCGACGCGCCAGCGATTGTGCTATGGGCTTCGTGTGCTATGGGCTTCGTGTGCTATGGGCTTCCAGCCCGTTCCGTGTACTGCGGGCTTCCAAGCCCGCATCCGAACGCGACGCGCAAGCGAGTGCCCGCGAGCGACAGCGAGCGGAAACCGAGCCCCGACCGTGAGGGAGGGGTCATTCGCTGTCCCTCTTCGTCCGCAGTCGTCGTGCAGCACGCGCCAACTGGTTTGCCGGTCACTTCAAAAGTCCCGCCCGCAGCGCGGACCAATCAGTTCCGGCGAGAATTCGACTTCGCAACGCGCACTTTTTTCGCGAGTCGCGTCCCATACCAACAGTTATGGGACGCGGCGCTACTTGATTCCCGTCAACTCGGTCGATAAGCTTCATCAGTTGTTCATGTTCTCGTCTGACACCGGTTCCGTGCCGAATCGACGTCACTTCGCGAGGTTGCCACGATGGCGAAATTCGCAGGGGCAGCCCATCGACTCAGGTCGGCTCATTGACCCTGATCGGCGAGCCGGTAGTTCGCGCGGACTAGGTACGGTTCGCGGTGCGGATAGGAGAGGACGGCTGCAAATGTTGATCAAGACCAGACGGCGCGCCGCCGCGAGCAAGGGATCCATCGTCCTGCTCGCCGTAATCGGCATCTCGCTTTTGGGTTTTTGGGGCTGGCGCATGAGTTCGAGCAGCGCGCCTGCCGGACTGCCAGACGAGCAACGTGCGTTGGCGCACGCGTGCCCATGTGGGCACACGTTTGCGATCGCTGCATCTGAAATCAAGGCATGGCCGATCAAGGACGGACTTCGGGAGTGTCCGAAGTGCAAGAAGTTCACTGCCCAGCGAAGCCGTGGCGGGGCCGTTGGTACGACACCTGGTACGGCTGAGCCGCCGAAACCCTAACTGATTATGGCTTGATAACTATTTTGCGGCGTGCCGACGTTCATTCCGTGTAAGCGCAATGCAATTCGGTGGTATTATTGAAGTGTCGAAGAACTCACTTCACTGTCGCGAGAATCTGCAGGACTCGGGAGCGAACATGAACAGGATTCGGAATCGGGGCTTTACGCTGATCGAGCTATTGGTGGTCGTTGCGATCATCGCATTGCTCATTTCAGTGCTTCTTCCGGCACTCGCCGGTGCGCGGGAGCAGGGCAAGCGAGCGGCTTGTCTGGCAAATCTGAGCGGTATCGGAAAGGCGTGCAACATGTACGCCTCCGAGGATCGCAAGGAACTTCTTTTGCCTTTGCACTACATGCAATTTAGAACTGGCGGGCGAGGTGGGACGGGCGGTATTTGGAGTTGGCGCACGGTCGAGTGGTTCGTGTTCGGTGGTCGGTCCGGACAGGTCCCGTACCAGACCGATAGCGGCGTGGTGGACACAACTGAGACGGGGCTCTATGCGGCGAAAACTCGACCGCTCAACCGCTATGTGTTCGGGTCCACTTACGACAGCGACAACAAAGACGCGAAACTCTTTCAGTGCAATTCTGATACGGGCTACCCAGACTCGACCGCGCTGACGGACGCTCCGCTGACGTACACCGGCACACCGTTGTACGAATCAATTGGGAACAGCTATCGCGCCAGCCTAGCGGGGTATCACGGAGCGGGTGGCTGGTTCTCGATCGGAGTCGCTGGGCAACGGTTAGGTAACATTCCAGGGCCGGCCAAAATCGTCCTCATCGGTGAGGCGGCGTTTTTCGAGATGATTGGGCGCGACGATCCTGCGTCAGCGGGTGAGTACGATCCTCTCCTCGTGATTGGTAATCACAAGCAATTCATGACGGACAACGTGCTTTTTGCAGACAGTTCCGCACGCTCGACGAGCGCGAAGGATA
This sequence comes from Phycisphaerae bacterium, assembly GCA_046155505.1. Lineage (GTDB taxonomy): Bacteria > Planctomycetota > Phycisphaerae > UBA1845 > Fen-1342 > JBJXFK01. Next base: position 19,334 of record JBJXFK010000227.1, on the reverse strand, counting down.
ATCTGCCGGTTGACACTGCAACCGCCCAGGGTTGGGGGGTGCGCGGGCCGAACAACATTCAGTTGCTGAATCGTGCTCCAAAGTTCACGATCGACTGTTTCCCGTCGCCGGGCGTGCTCATTCGCGGCGCGCCGAGCTTCTTTGGTTTTCTGAACCAGAATTTCTGGCCAGCGGCAGGTTACCGAGACATCCGACAGGGCGCGACGCCGTAGTTGGAATCGATCAAACCCAAACCTCGACGAAGAGCCCGGATGACCCCCGTCCGGGCTTTTCTATTTCCCCACACATACTTGCACCGCTGACTCCGCCAGCACCCAGAGCCAGTGTTCGGATTCAACTCGCCGGCGTTCCGGTGTCCGCGTACGCGTTCGCAGTCCGGCGGATCACAAGTTTGCCCGCTACCGCTCCGCGTCGCCGCCACCGCCCGACCCGGCGGAAAATCGTGATCAAATCCCGCCAAATTCCGCTGCCCGATCCACCCACCACTCCCGCCCGCCCCGCGCGCCGCCTACACTGCCCACGGACGAACCGAATGGAACGACACGAAACGCCTATCCACTCCCGGCCAGCTCCGAGTTTCCCCTCCCGCCACCGCCCCCTCGGCCCCTCGCCCCCTCGAACCCTCCCATGCCTCCGATAACCAAGGTGCTCAACGAGAGGGGCGGGCGCGTGAGCATCTTCCAGCCACACATTCCAAACGCCACGTTTATTGGACTCAAAATATTCGCGCCTTCGCCCGTGAAAAATCTCCGCCCCAAATCCGCGATTCGTTTGCAATTCGATATTTTGGTGATATCATATTGATAAGACCTGACTGAAGGGAGGCTTGCGACATGCTCAATCGGGAACTGAATCGCGTGACGGGGAACGGATGGACCGCGTTGTGGATTGCGATCGCCGCACTGCTTGCGATGGGCGGCGGGACGTGGGTCGGAGTGACCGGCAGAAACATCTATCTGCTCGTCGGACTCGGCATCACGCTGTGCTTCTGGATGGTGATGGTTTGCGGCTTTTTCACGCTGCAGCCCAATCAGGCCGTAGTGCTGCTGCTGTTCGGCAAATATGTCGGCACGAATCGCGATCAGGGCTTTCGCTGGGCGAACCCGTTTTTCTCCAAGCAGATCGTGTCGCTCCGCGCGCGAAATCTGAACATGCAGTCGATCAAGGTCAACGACCAGCGCGGCAACCCGATCGAAATCGCCGCCGTTGTTGTGTGGCGTGTCGAAGACACGGCGCAAGCCGTGTTCGATGTCGAGGACTTCGAGCAATACGTTTCGGTGCAGAGCGAAGCCGCGCTGCGGCATCTGGCCAGCGGATATCCGTATGACACGACCGATGAGCACACGCTGTCGCTGCGCGGCGCGATGGATGAGGTGTCGGTGGCGCTCAAGGCCGAGTTGCAGGCGCGGGCCGCCAAGGCCGGCGTGACCATCGATGACGCCCGGATCAGCCACCTGGCGTATGCACCGGAAATCGCCGGCGCGATGTTGCAGCGGCAACAGGCCGAGGCGATCGTCGCGGCGCGCACGCGAATTGTCGAAGGCGCGGTGGGCATTGTCGAGATGGCGTTGATCCATCTGGACAAGACGTCGATGGTCAAGCTAGACGACGAACGCAAGGCGGCGATGGTGAACAACTTGCTCGTGGTGTTGTGCGGCGACAAGACGGCGCACCCGGTAGTCAACGCGGGCACGCTGTATTAGCGGTGACGAAGGACCGTGGCGGGCCGCGGTGCTCCATGCGCGGATCAAAGAACCGCGGAGGGCCGCGGTGCTTCATGCCTGGGTGCGATGCCGTGTAGCACCCGCTACTAGCGGGTGCGCGCGAAATTTGAATTCACCCGTGGGCAGCGGGTGCTATACCAGACATCACGGTCGGCACACCTGCTGATAGCAGGTGCCACACAGCGAAATGACGGATTCTGGCGAGACTTGAAATGGCCGACAAGAAATCATTCTTGTTGCGACTTCCGGCGGAGCTGCTCGACGAGCTGCAGCGCTGGGCGCAGGACGATCTGCGCAGCCTGAACGCGCAGATCGAGTATCTCCTGCGGGAAGAATTGAAGCGCCGTCGCGGCGTGCGAAGCGATCGCGCGGAAACGCCGCCGGAGCCGCCGACGGATTCGAATCCGTTCAATCGGCGATAGCGCGTTGCGGACAACGCGAAGAATGGTAGGCGATGCCCACCCTACACGGTGTCGATCGACGCGTGCTTACCGATGCCGACGCATGCCGACGCATGCCGACGCATGCCGACGCGAGCGGCCGTCGGCCTGGCACTCAGAGTTCGGCCTGGCACCCCAATTTCCCAAGAAACAACCGAGCCGTCGCGACACTTGTTTGTCGCGGCGGCTCGTTTGCGATGGGTGAATTTTGTCGGAGCGCGGCTTAGAAGTTCACCGCGAGGTCGAAGTTCGAAGCGACCAGCTTGGCCTTGGTCAGCGTGATGAACGGATTGTCGCTGATCTTGGTCACGGTCAGCGGCTCGTTGCCGACGATGTTGAGCGTCGGGCTGCGACCGGCAACCACGCCATCCTCCGGAACGCGGAGGAGGTGACCGCTCCAGTTGCAAATGTACGCGCCGGCTTCGTTGATCTGATCGAACGGCAGCGTCGCACCCAGCGTCTTGCTGTTGTACGTCGTGCCGAACGTCGTCGTCGTGTTCGTTGTGCTCATGTCGTCATCCTTGTGGCGATTCGCCACGTTGAGCGGACCTCTTCTCTCGATCCGGCCGCGTTCGATCCGTTCGCTCGCGACCGCGATATCAGCATGACGGGTGATATCGACCGATTGTGCCGCACACTTCAGTCCGGCATCGGCATTTGCGCAATTTTCTCGCGGAAATGCGATGGAACTTGTCGGCAAGCCATGAATGCCGGCGTCCGCTCAATCCTGCGCCGGGGCGACTCCGATGGAACGATGTAGCTGCGCTGCGCGATAGATGTCGAGCAGCGCGGCGAATCTCGCGTCGCGATGTTCGCGCCGCGTGTCTGCTGTTCAAGGAAGAACGCGTGCAACATCGCCGCCTTGCATTGTGGCTGCCGGTCGTGCTTGCCGTGCTGACTCATCAGCGCGTCGCAATCGCGCAGGATGCGACCTCGCAGCCGATTTCGGCTTCGCAGGAAAAGTCGACCATCGAGGTCACCGCCGCCGGGCTGTTCGATCTGCACATCCGCAGCACGCCGATCGCGACCGTGCTCGAGATGCTCAGCTATCAGGCGCGAACAGGCATCGTCACCAGTACGAGCGTGACCGGCAGCGTTTCGGCGAATCTCTACGGCGTAACGCTCGAAGGCGCGTTGCGTGCGATTCTGACGCCCAACCAACTCGGTTATCGCAAGCAGGGCGGCGTCATCTATGTGGCAACGCTGGAAGAGCTCAGCGCGAATCAGCCGCTCGAAACGCGCGTCGTGAAACTGCGCTACTTGCCGCGCAAGGATGCGATTCGGGCGATTCAGGGTCTGGGCAGCAAAGCCGGAACGGTTTCGCCGACGGGCGAGGATGGCGGATCGGCGGGCGGTGGCGGCGGTGGTGGCGGCGGCAGCACGAGCGGTGCAGCGAAGGAGTTCGAGGGCGCGGGCACCGAGTATTTGATCATCACGGACACGCCCGACCGGCTCGACACCATCGAAACGCTGCTCAAGGAAATCGACGTCCGACCGAAGCAGGTGTTGATCGAGGCCACGATTCTGCGCGCGACGCTCAGCGAAAACAACCAGCTCGGCGTCGACTTGACCTTGCTCGGCGGCGTCGACTTTCAGACGGTCGGCAGCACGAGCGACGCGGCAAACAATGTCGTGACCGGTGCGCTGCCGCCGGACGAATTTCAGCAGACGACGATCAACGCCGGTACGAGTCTGCTGGGCGGCTCGATTCAGGATGGATTTCGGTTCGGCATCATTCGCAACGGTGTGTCGGCGTTCATTCGCGCGCTGGAATCGGTGACGGACACAACCGTGCTGGCCAACCCGAAAGTGATCGCGCTCAATCGCCAGGAAGCAGAGGTCATCGTCGGTCGTCGCGATGGTTACTTGACGACAACGGTTACGCAGACCGCGGCGATTCAAAGCGTCGAATTTCTCGAAACCGGAACGCAGATTCGCTTGCGGCCCGTGGTGAACGACGACGGCACAGTGCGACTTGATGTTACGCCGAAAGACAGCAACGGCGGTCTGACGGCGGACAATTTGCCCTTTGAAGAGACGACCGAGGCCCGTGCACAACTGATGATCGAGGACGGCCACACGGTGCTGATCGGCGGGCTGTTTCGCGAGCGCACCGTCGCATCGCGATCGCAGATTCCGCTGCTCGGCGATGTGCCGCTGATTGGTGCCGCATTTTCGAAGACCGTCAATGAGACGGTGCGCGAAGAAGTCGTGATCCTGCTGACCGTACATGTGCTGAAAGACAACAAGCAGGAAGCGGACGTGTTTCGCGAGATGCTGGCGGACGTCGAGCGCATTCGCGTGGGCACGCGCAAGGGGTTGATGTTCACCGGGCGCGAGCGGCTGGCCCAGGCGTTTTACGAAGAGGCGATTCGGCAGGCGCAGCGCGGTAATGCCGACTTGGCGCTGTTCAATGCACGCTGCGCACTACATAACCAACCGCGGCATATCGGCGCGATCAAACTGACCGAACGCACGACGGAGACGCGGGCGTGGGAGAGCGATACGTCGCGGATTCGATCGCTCACGCTGCGACTGATTCAGCGCGAGCACGGCATTCCGCCGCGCGAAGGGCCGACGCAGTTGGGGTTGCCGGAGGCGCACGAGCAATTGCTCGAGCCGCGGTGGAGGCAGCCGGTCGATGAGCACGGCGGCGAGGGATTGACGATCGAGCGCGAAGAACCGGCACCGACAAGTGAGCCACAATGATGATGCAAATTTCGCGGACGGCGCTGCGGGGCGTGCTGGGGCTGGCGCTGCTCTCGACGTGCGGTTGTCAGAGCGTGCCCAAGCAGCGCATCGCGCGCGAAGAGGCGAACAAGCGCTGGAACGTGACGCGGGCGGATGTGAAGGCTCGGCTGGCGGGCGATGAGCTTGGAGCGGGGCGGGTCGAGGCGGCGGAGTTGCACGTCGAAGAGGCGTTGCAACTCAATCCGGATGATGCGTCGCTCAAGATTTTGGAGGCGCGCGTACGGCTGGCGCGCGGCGGTGCGGGCGAGGCGCTGTCCGCGCTCGATGCGGCGGAGCGATTTGGCGGGCCGACGGGTGAGATCGAATATTTGCGTGGCGTGATCGCGCAGCAGCGGCTGGCGTGGGACGACGCGGTGCGGCTGTTTGATCTGGCGCTCGAGCGAAACCCGGACGATGTCGCGGCGCTGGCGGCGGCGGCGCAGGGGCGGATTCAACTGGGCCAGGCGGCGGAAGCGCTGGAAAGACTGGAAGCGGCGCGGGCGCGGCTGGGGTGGAAGCCGGGCTTTCATGCGGCCGTAGCGGAGTGTCACGAGCACTTGTCGAATTGGAGCGAAGCCGCCGACGCGTGGCGAATGGTGAGCACGGCGACGAGTGACGATGAGGCGCGTGAGCGATATGCGCTGGCGCTGCTGCGCGCGGGTCGCTGGGGCGAGGCGATCGGTGCGCTGCGCACATGTCTGGATGGGCACGCTGACAAGCCTGCGTTTGAATTGCGGCTGGCACTGGCCGAGGCGTCACTGCACATCGACGATGCGGCGACGGCGCGGGAGGAGCTGGCGTTTGCGCTGCGCGATCGGGGGAACGATCCGCGTGCGTTGCGGCTGATGGCGCTGACGCTGGCGATGGAGGGTGACTCGGCGCGAGCGCTGGCGCTGGCCGAGCAGGTGGCGCGGCAGGGGGGTAGCGTCGATGCGTGCGGTGCGGAATTGGCCGCGACTATCGCGTGGCGGAGCGGGAACATCGCGAAGGCACGCGAGTGGGCGACCGCGCTGCGCCGCTGCGCCGGGCAGCAGGACAGCGCGGTGGTGAGTCTGATTCTTGGCGAGACACGCTGACGGCCGCGCGATGCGTTATTCGGCGCGCTGCTTGTCTTTGCGATCCAGTTCCTTTCGCTCCTGAATATGCTTCTTGATCCCCGCGATGGCGATTTCGCAGCATTCCTCGGGCGTGACGCTTGGTCGCGAGCTGAACTCGGCGAAATGGTCATTCGATAGAAACGCGAGCGCCTCGCGGCCTTCCTTGTCGACGATGTAGACATGCACACCGCCGGCGTTGCCGGTGCGGCCGCCCTTCAGGTATTCGGCCATGATGGCGTAGTCGGTGTTGACCGGGTGCTCGCGGATGTAGGTTTGAAACGACGCGAGGCTTTCGAGGAACATCTTGGACTGGTTCATCTGCCACTTCGCGGCGAGCGGTGGTTGCTCGGCGGAGACGGTTGCGGTTGCGAGTTTGTCGTCGATGAGGAATTTCGCGAGCCGCTCGGCGGAACCGCCGTGGTGCTCGCCCTCGGCCCCGAGCCGCAGGTAGGCGGGGTAGACGGTAATTGTCGCCGTGCCCAGCGCGCGGATGAATCCGCGTTCGTGGTCGTTCATCTTGTAGTCGCACCCTCCGGCACTGAGGGCGACGAGCAGGGACGCGACGGATAGCAAAGCCGCATTTCTGAACATGTGAGTCTCCTTTCAGGCCAGGCGGCCTATAGTGATAGTATGCACTATCAGTATGGCCAAGTCAAACGAATTGATGAATTTTGGCAGGCCGGGTGGGGTTAAAGGGGGATCGTGTCGGCGACGTGTATGACGGGTGAAGTGATACAGACCGAGCCCCCAGCGCGGGCAACGCCCGCGCTGGGGGCTCGGATCGCCTGCGCGATGTGCTTACAACTTCGCCGCGACCCACTCCGCCGCCGCCTTCAATGCCTCGCCCAACTTCGCCGGGTTTTTGCCGCCGGCCTGGGCCATTGTCGGCGGGCCGCCGCCGCCGCCTTCGACGATGGGGGCAATGGCCTTGATCCAGTCGCCGGCTTTGACGCCGCGTTTGACGAGGTCGTCGGTGACGGCGGCGAGCAGCATCGCTTTTTCGCCGCGCGTGCCGAGGAGAATCGCGGCGCTGCCCGATTTTTGCTTGAGCGCGTCGCACAGCGTCTTCATCGCGTCGATCGGTGACTCGGGTAGCTCGGCCACAACGATGGTGGTCGAGCCAACTTTTTTCGCGGCATCGAGCAAAGCCGGCGCACGCTCGACCAACGAGCCGGCTGAGTCAGCCGCGGCCTGTTTCTGCTGCTTTTTCGCGATTTCCTGTAGCTCGGTCACGCCGTCGCGCAATTTCTGTCGATCAACCACGCGCAGAGGCGTCGATTCGATCGCCTTCTGCAATTCGGCGATGGCCTTGGCCGTGTCTTCCCTGCGTGCCTCCGTGCCTGCGTGCCTTCGTGCCTCGTCGAGCACGGCGAGCAACCGCTTACCCGCTGCGATCGCGTCGGCCGCAGCCTGCCCCGTGATGCCCGCGAGGCGGCGAATGCCCTTGGCGACGGCCGATTCTTCAATCAGCACGAACGCACCGATCTCCCCCGTATTCGCGACGTGCGTGCCGCCGCAGAATTCGACGGAGTATTTCATCCACTCCGGGTTGGTCGGATTGGCGAGCAGGTCATCGATCGGCGCACCGATCGACACGACGCGGACGGTGTCGGGGTATTTTTCGCCAAAGACCGCGCGGAGCGTATTGACCCTGCGCGCGTCCGCCTGCGGTTTGTAGGCCGTGTGGACGGTCAGGTTCTGTGCGATCTGCTGCGCGACGAGCGATTCGATCTTGGCGAGTTCCTCGGCGGAGACCACTTTGTTGTGCGAGAAATCGAAACGGGTCTTTTCATCATCGACCAGCGAGCCTTTCTGGTCGATGTGATCGCCGAGTGTTTCGCGCAAGGCCCAGTTGAGGACGTGGGTGGCGATGTGGTTTTTCTTAATCGTTTCGCGGCGCAGCGCGACCGTCAATTCAACGGTGCTGCCTTGCTGCATCTTCCCGCTGAGCAACGTACCGGAGTGCAGCACGATGTTGCCGAATCGTGCCGTCGACTCGACCGCGAATTTCGCGCCCGCCGCATGAATCGAGCCAAAATCGCCCACCTGGCCGCCCTGCTCGCCATAGAAACAGGTGCGATCGCAAATCAGCACGGCGTGATCACCCTCGCGAACAGACTCGCGACTTTCGGGATCGCAGTAGGTGTGCTCGCGGCCGATGTAATAGACCGCCGACAGTTTCGCTTCGAGCCGGCTGTGTGTGTGCTTGTGCTCGTCGTCGGTCGCGGCGATGCCCGCGAGCTTTTCGGCTGTGAACGCGGCGATCGGGTCGAACTGCTTTCCGCCGCCGCGTGCTTTCTGCCGCGCGTCCTCCATCAGCCGTTCGTATTCTCCGAGATCAACGCGGAGGTGTTTCTCATTCGCCATAATCTGCGTCAGGTCGATTGGAAACCCGTACGTATCATGCAACTTGAACGCATCTTCGCCGCGAATTTCGCCGTGATGCTCGCGCGTCGCCCGATCGGCGGCTTCGTTGAAGAGTGCGATGCCGCGATCGAGCGTTCTGCCGAATGATTCCTCTTCGTCGCGCAACGTTTCCACGATTCGCGCGGGGTTTTTCTTGAGCGTCGGAAATGCCTCGCCCATCACTTCGACGACCGTCGGCACCAACTCGCACAAAAACGGCTTCTTGAGGCCGAGGTATTGCCATCCATATCGCACCGCGCGGCGCAGGATGCGGCGCAGTACAAACCCGCGACCGTCCTTGTCCGGCGAACAACCATCGGCGATTGCGAAGCTAAGCGTGCGAATGTGATCGGCGATCACGCGATAGGCGACATCGCGCATGAGGTCGTCCTGCGTCGGGCGTGCGAGCGAGTTGCCTGGTCCACTCTTCCCTTCGTCGCTTCGTCCCTCCGTCGCTCCGTCGCTCCCCTTCGTGCCTTCGTGCCTCCGTGCCTCCGTGCCTTCCTCCAAGTCGCACTTCATCAGCGCGCCATACTTCGCCCCGCCGCTCACGCGCTGAATCGCCGCAAAAATCGGCGTGAACACATCAATGTCATAGTTGCTGCGCTTGCCCTGCACGACGCGGGCGATTCGCTCAAAGCCCATGCCCGTATCGACGTGCTTCGCCGGCAGCGGCGTCAGTTTGCCGTCGCTGCCGCGATTGAACTGGATGAACACCAGATTCCAAAACTCGATCACCCGCTCGTCGCCGGCATTGACTAGGGCCGCGCCGCTTTTGTCGGTCGTCAGGTCGATGTGCATTTCGCTGCACGGACCGCAGGGGCCGGTGTCGCCCATCTCCCAGAAATTGTCCTTCTTGTTGCCGGGGTGCACCTGCGACGCGGGCAGGCCGGCGATTTGCATCCACAGGTCGCGGGCCTCAAGGTCCGGCTCCAGCCCTTCCGCCGGATCGCCGCCGAAATAGGTGGCGTGCAGCCGCGTCGGGTCGAGGCCCCAGACCTTGGTGATCAGTTCCCATGCCCACGCGATCGCGTCGCGCTTGAAGTAGTCGCCGAACGACCAGTTGCCGAGCATCTCGAAGAACGTATGGTGATAGGTATCGTGCCCGACGTCGTCGAGATCGTTGTGCTTGCCGCCCGCACGAATGCACGGCTGGCTGTTGGCGGCGCGCTTCATGCGCCCGAATTCACTCGCATTGTCAGCAGTGCCCAGGAACAGCGGCTTGAACTGGTTCATGCCGGCGTTGGTGAACAGCAGCGTCGGATCGTCGTAGGGGATGACTGCCGACGGGGCCCAAATCGTGTGCTGCTTGGAGCGGAAGAAGTCGAGAAAGTCCTGACGAATCTGTGACGAGGTCTTGGACACGGGGCACCTCAAAACGGGCCATCCCGATCGCGCGACGGACCGGGGGAGCATCGGCGTCTTCGCCGGTGCGGATTTCTTGCGCACCGGCCGGAGGCCGATGCTCCCCGGCGTACGCTTTCATTTCACGTTTCAATCGCCGCGAAACCGGGATAAACCCGTATCGTAGGCGGGGCCGAAACGCAGTTCAAAGTGCAAAATTCAGAGTGGGGCGCGAGTGCAAAGTGGGAGCGGGAGTGCAACGTGGCAGGTGCAAAGTTCAGAGTGGAACATCAGCCTGACTCGCGCACCCCTCTGTTACGTTGCACTTTGCATTTTGCACTTTGCACTCCGCCCAGCGGCACGCTGGCGGCGATGCCGCGCTATAATGCGTGCGTCGCATCGGTAAGGAGACTCGTTGATGGCCACCGAGTGGCATCTCTCTCGTCGCAGTGATCATTGTGCCCTGTGCAATGCCGCCCTGGCCGCGGGCGGCACCTATCACGCCTATTTGTATGAGCAGGGCGACAATTACGAACGTCGCGACTATTGCACGACCTGCCAACCGCCGGCCGATCCGCCGTCGGTCGGGTTTTGGCGAGCGCGGCGGCCCGTCGCGGGCCAGACAAGTCACCATTCATACGCATTTGATCGCGAAGCCGTGTTCGCGTTTTTTCAGGCGATTGGCGATGCCGACACGCCGCAGAAGCGGCAGTTTCGGTTTGTGCTCGCGCTGCTGCTGTGGCGCAAGAAAGTGCTCAAGCTGGTCGAGACGCTGCCCGTCGCCGATGGCGAGGTCTGGCGGTTCGTCGCGCCGCATGTGCAGGAAGAATATCGTATCGAGCGCCCTGAACTATCCGACGACGACGCCACGCGGCTGAGCACGCAGGTCGAATCGCTGCTCGGCAGCGGATTGAGCGGCGACGACTTGCTCGCCGATCCGCCGAGCACCGACGCGGCCGCAATCGAGCCGGTGAAGTCGAGCGACGCAGCCGCCGCGGATGAGCCGGAGCCGCAACGTGCATGAATGCCGTGCCCTGAGCTTGGGCGCATGCCGTGCGAGCAAATCGCGCATCACGGTGGTTGCCGCGGTCGCGCTCGGTCCGCTGCTGGTCGGCTGTCCCGATCGCGATCGGATCGACGCGCCAGTGAGCGCGCGGCAGGCGATGGAGCGCATCCACGCGAACTATGCGCGAATCCCGTCGCCGCTCCAGTGCGACGCGACGGTGAGTTTCAGTTTCCTCGATGATCAGAAGGTGAAGCGGCGGTTCATTGCGCACCCCGCGACGATCATTTTCGGCCCGCCGCGATGTCTGTATTTCGACGTAAAGGCAACGCTCGGCGGCAGCGTCGCGCGGCTTGGCTCAAGCGACGATCGCTATTGGCTCTGGCTCGACACGCCCGACTATCGCAAGCTGTTTTGGGGTACGTGGGAGGCGCTCGAGGAATCGCGGGCGCGACCGTTGGCGATTCCGCCCGATCAACTGCTCGATGTGCTCATGCTGCGCACGCTGCCCGACCTGGTCGGCGGCGGCATGCGGCCGCTGCTGCGACGCGACGCGAAAGCGGATGATCGGCTGCTATTCACCGAAATCGACGATGACGGCTGGCCGAGACTGCAGCGTGAGGTCATTTTGAATACTCAATCACCGTACCTGCCCGCGCGCATCGTCGATCGAGACGCGGCGGGTCGCGTCCGGATGGACGCGACGATCGAGCAATATTCGAAAATCGAAGGCGGCGAGGGTTACATCGCGCGGCGATACGTCATCGACTGGCCGCTGGACGACGCGACGTTGCGGATCGATTTTTCGCGGGTCAAGCTGCGCACGTCGCCGCTGCTGGGTGTGTGCGAGTTTCCGCGGGCGTGGAACGGCGAAGTCGAGTTGCTCGACGAGCCTGTATTGAACGGGGCGGGTGCCGACGAATGAGCCGATCTGATTACGCGCGGTTCAGGTGCGGCCGAAGCGCCGTCGTTCTGTGCGTCGCAATTTTCACTGCGGCGCTGGTCGGCGTGCAGCGGGCCGCGGCGCAGGCGGTCGCGCGACCGGTTGACTCGGTCAGCGGCGCGGTGCTGGTCGCGTCCGACGAACGGCATTTGTATCTGGCCGCGTCTGCCGGCGAACGGATCAAGATTTTCCATCGCGAGGTCGGCGGCGAGTTTGATATGGGCCGGCTGTTGCGCTCGCGGGCGCTGCTGATGACCGTGCAGAGTCGCGATGCGATCGCAGTGTACTCCGACGGATCGATGCTGCGCTATCGCCCGCGCGAGCAAGCGGAAACGGTCGAGCGAATCCTCCCCGGCGGGGCGATTCCGCTCGATCTGACCGCCGACGAGCGCAACTTGTACGCACTGGTCGACGCCGGCGTGGCGGCGCAGTTGCCGCTGGCCGGCGGGGCGATTCGCGCGTCCGACGAGGCGACGGCGGGCTTTTCGATCGCAGCACTCGACGGCGAGTGGACCACGCTCGGAACGATTCCAAACAGCGTGCAGCCCAAACGAGCCGGCGATCTGGGCCCGCGAATCGGCATCGCCGCCGATCGGCTGATCGTGGCCTGGGTCGACGCCGACGATCGACTACTGGTCAGCGTCCGCCAGCCCGACAGCGGCAAATGGACCGATGCGGTCACGGTGTCGCGGGCGGCGCTTCGGCGAATCTGGATCACGCGCGTGAATTCGGCTGCCGTGCTGGTGGCCGAGACCGACGATCGCACGTCGGCGATGCCCGTGCGTGCGTGGCGGCTGCTGGGCAGCAACGCCGCCGAGCCAGGTTCGTGGCGCGAGTCGGAGTTGGTCTGGTCGACACCCAAAGACGCGCCGAGCACCAACCGCGTGCAGGCGGCGATCGGGTTCAACCAGAATCTCGGGCTGCTGACCAGCGACGGCGGCGGCGTTTCCTGGCTGCATTTTGCGAGATTCGGCGAGCCGCCCACAGAGCAGAGCTTTCGCATCTCGGCCGCGTTTGATCGCGTCGAGCGCGTGACCACGCAGGTCGGCTTTTTTCAACTGATCACCTGGCTCGTGCTGATCGGGGTGATCGGCTCGCTGTTTATGTTGCGGCGAGACAGCATGACGCGCGACATCTTGTTGCCCGATTCGCTGGCGATGGCAATGGCTGTGCAGCGGCTGGTCGGCTTTTCGATCGATTTTTTGCCGTTCACGCTGGTCGCCGCGGGCATCTTGCGCGTCGATTGGGCCGAGAGTTTTCAGGTGTTGTTTCAGTGGTTCATCAGCCCGTCGATGCAGAACTCGCTGCCGTCGGTCACGGTGCTGGTCTGGTGGGGCAGCAGCGTCGGGGCGTATGTGCTGTACTGCACGTTCATCGAGGTGCTGACGGGGCGGTCGTTGGGCAAGTTCGTCACCGGCACGCGGCTGCTGTCCGAAGATGTTTCGTCGCCGCGATTCTGGCAGGTGCTGGTTCGCAACGTCTCGCGGCTGATCGAGTTGCTGCCGCCGTTCTGGGTGTTCGCATTTTTGCTGCTGCTGTCGCGCAACGCACAGCGGCTCGGCGACATCCTGGGCCGCACGATCGTCGTTCGACACGCCGCTCCGGGCGAATCGACTGAGTCGAGCGACCCGCATGATTCGGATGATGAACTGCCGCGATAGCCGGCGGCATTCCGCCGGAGCACGATTCGCCACACCGCGGACATGGTGAAAAAAAGGGAGCGACCGCAGGTGACGCACAGCGTGCATCGCCCGTGGTCGCTCCGTTTTTTGTGTTCACGCGAGCTCACGCGTGATCGCGCCGCGTCCGCCACGCGTTAGACGACCGACCTATTCCTCGTCGTCGTCGTCATCATCATCGTCGTCATCGTCGTCGAGGTCGTCGTCGAAGTCGTCGTCGTCGTCGAATTCGTCCGCGTCGTCGGCGTCGTCCTCGGCGGCGTCGTCGTCATCGTCGGCATCGACGTTGAAATCGACTTCTTCTTCCTCCTCGTCGTCGAATTTGCGCCCGTCGTCCGCTACCGGACCGAACCCGAGCGGCGCGTCTTCGCCACCTGGTTCGTCGTCGCCGTCGCCGTCGATGGTGACGTTTCCGCGCACGCCGGTCTGTTCCTCGGCGTCGCTCAGCGGATCGAACTCGACCACACTTGGCATTTCCCGCTTGTCAAACTCGCTCTCGCGAAACATATCCCGCTCTCCTGGTTCGCGCTGGGATCCCTACAGTTCCCGCCTTGTCGGCGGCTTGACCAATTTGTTCACTCGTTCCGGACTGTCGCCGTTATCGTCACATCGGCGCTTGCAGATTTCAACGAATCGACATGCCCGGCGATTGCTGTGTCGCGAAGCGGCCCCGTATCCGTTACCTCGCCATCGCGCGGGCAGATTAGCCGGACCGGTGCATACGTCAAGACCTTTTTTCGGTCGATTTTTTTGCCCCCGCCCCGCGGCGGCGAACCGGGGCGGAGCGTCGCGGCTCGCCGGACGGCGGCAAGGCGATACGCTAGCCGATATACTCGCCGCCCGCATGGGAAACGCCGCCAGAAAATCAGCCTCTCCGCCGCCCGAGCCGCCGGAGCCTTGGTACGCCGATGGTCTACATTTTGCCTGTACCCAATGCGGCAATTGCTGCGGCGGGGCACCGGGGTATGTCTGGGTCGACGAGGTCGAGACGCGCAAAATCGCCGCGTTCCTGAATCTGGACGTGACCGATTTCGCCACGCGATACGTCCGGGCAGCGCACCGCCGCAAGAGCCTGATCGAATATCGCAACGGCGATTGCGTGTTCCTCCAGCGCGACGGCAAGGGCAAGGCAAGCTGCTCGATTCACCCGGTGCGGCCGCTGCAATGCCGGACGTGGCCGTTCTGGAATTCCAACCTCGCGTCGAAAGACGACTGGGATTACGCGTCGAAAAATTGCCCCGGCATGAATCGCGGGCCGCACCATGCGTTGCCGGTGATTCAGGCGGCGCTGGCTGACAACGATACCGCTCGATTGCCGCTCTAATTGCCGCCGAGAGAGGTGCGTGATGATGCGCATTCGCGCGGCTCAACCTAACGACGCGACCATGTGCGAGCAGATCCTGCGCTCGGTACCCGACTGGTTCGGCATTGAGGAATCGTTGCTCCAGTACGTCGCCGATTGCGCGCGGTATCCGACGTTTCTCGCAGAGATCGATGGAGCCGCCGCCGGTTTCGTGACCTTGCATCGGCATTTTGCTGAATCGGCCGAGATTCATTGCATCGCCGTGCGGCGGGAGCATCACCGCCGCGGCATCGGGCGAGCGATGATCGAGCATGCCGAGGGTCTCTGTCGTCGCGACGGTGTGCGATTTCTGCAAGTGAAATCGCAGGGGCCGTCGCGACCGTGCGAACACTACGAGCTCACGCGGAAGTTCTATCTGGGCATGGGGTTCGTGCCGCTCGAAGAATTGATCGGCTATTGGGGCCGGAACCCGTGTCTGATCATGATCAAGTCGCTCTGATCGCACTCGCGCTCGCATTCGCGCGGAGCGGCAGGCGCAGACTGCCGCTCGGTCGCGGGTCGGGTACGGCGGCGCTGTGTGGATCAATCAGTACCTCGCCGGCGTCGATGTCGCAGTGCTCGCAACGGAGCGAGACAATTTGCGGCGTGTCGGCATGGCGCGCGTCGGGCTGCGTCCGCGTTTCGCCGCCGCACGATAGGCATTGCCAGCGCAGATCAACCTCGCCGGTGGGTTCGTCGACCGCATAGCAGGTGACGCGCGCCGCGACCGTGAGCGGCCGGGCGAAATTCTCGCCGCAATTTGGACAGAAGCGCCCCATCGCACGAACGACGCCGCGACAGCGCGGGCAGCGTGGCGAGTGCTCGATGAGTCCCATGGCGCGATCGAGAATTCCATCGTCATTGGATCGTTTGCGGATCTCATTTTCGATTTCTCGGACGCGGGCGGCAACCATCGCGGTTTTCCGCTGACACTCCGTCGCGGCCAGGTGTGCCGCGACTCCCGCGGCGGCGGCGATCAGGGCGGACGCGATGAAACTGAGCAGCAGCACGATGAGCATCCGTCACGATTCGGGACTGTCGGGTTCGCTGACACTGGCAATGTCTATCGCGGCGGCGGCGGTGATCTTTGAGAATTTCAGTTGGGGTGAAGCGGAGTGTCAGGTGCGGGTTGCGAGTATCGCGATCCCATCAAGAGTGCTCCGGAACTCTCGCAAAGCAGCGCCGCCGGAACGGTCTCCGCGCAGTCGCGTCAGCGCGACGTGATCGCTACGTCGAGCATTCCAGATTGCGTTTGCCCTGCGAGCGTCGCCGAATACGCGGCCGCGAGTTAGACGCGTGCGCGGAGTCGCGGTAGCATTTGCATCTGAATCAAGGCACCGGGCGCGGTCGCCTTGCGACACGTCGCCGCTTTGCGGAGGCCGCTGGATTTGCTGGCTGCAACCGTTATCGAATATCTGACTCGCAACTGGGCGCTGGTCGTGATCGTGCTCACGATCGCGACGCTCGTGATTGTCCCGACGTTCGTCTTTCTGAAATACGTCCCCATCGCGCTCAACATCATGCGCAGCACCAAGGATCTGCCGCTTGCCCGCAATCCACTCGATTTCGAGCGGCTCAGCGGCGAGCACGTCAGCTTCTCGGCCTACGACGGCGTGCGACTGACCGGCATGTTGATTCCCGCCGCCGAGGGCACGCAGCGGCGCGGGATGATCCTGTTCGCGCACGAGTTCGGGGCCGACCTGTATTCGTGTGCGCGCTATTGTCGACCGCTGCGCGATGCGGGCTATGAAATTTTCACGTTTGATTTTCGCGGGCACGGGCAGAGCGGCTGCGACCCGAAGTACACGCCGCGGCAGTGGGTCACCGAGCGCGAGGTGTACGACATGCGCGGCGCGCTGGCGTATGTCGGCGAGTTGCTGCGCGAGCGCGGGCATTCGACCGAGATCGGCGTGATGGGCGTCTCACGCGGTGCGTGCGCGGCGATTTTGTCCGCGACCGAATGCGATCGCATCGTCGCGATGGTATGCGACGGCGTGTACAGCACCGACAATTGCGTCGAATACTTCATGCGCCGCTGGGCGTACATTTTTGCCAAGGTGCGGCTCGTCTACGAAAATCACCACCCGGCTTTTTGGCGCGTGCTGCGTTGTCTGATGCTGCGTTTCGCCGAGCGCGAGTTCGGCTGCAAGTTTCCGTCTGTGCGCAAAGCGCTAATGCGGCTGTCGCCACGGCCGATCGCGTTCATTCATGGTGAGCGTGATTCGTATCTGCCGATCGAGCAGGGGCGTTTGCTCTATGCGCTCGCGCCGCAGCCGAAATCGTTCTGGGCCGTGCCGCGGGCCAAGCACAATCAAGCGGTCATCGTTCAACCCGAGCGTTACGCGCGACTGACGATCGAATTGTTCAATCGTTATTTGGCCAAGCTCGATTTGCCCGCGTCACCTTCCGCGCAGCCGCGTGAGATGTCGACCGATTCGATCGCGGCACCACCGCCGGCGACGCGCTCGCAGATTGCAAACGCCGACGAGTCAGGACTTCACGCATAGCATGCCCAGCTTCTTCGAGAAGATCGCCGCACGCATCGCGTTCTGGCACGCACGCGGCGTGTTTCGCGCGTTTTTGTCCGATCTCGATCGGCCCGAAGCGGTGCAGGAGCGTGCCCTCGCGCGGGTCATGCGGCTGGTGCGCGGCAGCGAGTATGCGCGGCAGTGCGGGCTTGATCGCGTGCGGAGCATCGCCGACCTGCGTAGTGCCGCTCCGATCGTGACCTATGACGATGTGCGGCCGACGATGGATCGTTTGCACGCGGGCGACGTGCAGGCGCTATTCGCGCCGGGCACGCGGCTGATCATGTTCGCGACCAGCAGCGGCACGACGGCTCATCCGAAATACATCCCGGTCACCCCCGAGTTCGTCACGCAATATCGCCGCGGCTGGAACACGTTCGGGCTGAAGATGCTGAGCGACCACCCGGATGCCGTTCTGCGTGCGATCCTGCAAGGCAGCGGCAAGATGGATGAGTCGATCTCGCCCGCGGGCGTGCCGTGCGGTGCGATCACCGGCCTGATGTCGCGTACGCAGAAGCGAATCGTACGGCGATTCTACGTCGGCACGCCGGAAATGGGCGACATCGACGACCCGACCGCGCGCTACTACACGTTGATGCGATTCGGCATCATGCGTGATGTAGCGTTTGCGATCACTGCCAATCCGGCGACGCTGATCCGCATGGCCCGCACCGCAGACGAGAATCGCGAAACGCTCATTCGCGATGTGCGCGACGGCACGCTCTCGGCACAGTTGGTGGATAGCGACGCGCTGCGCAGAAGGCTGTCGAGCACGCTGAGACCGGACAAAGCTCGAGCAGCCGAGCTGGAAAAGATGCTTCAATCGCACGGCTCGCTGCGGCCGCGCGATTATTGGAAGCTCAGCTTTCTCGCGTGCTGGACCGGCGGCAGCATGGGCTATTACCTCGAACGGCTCGCGGATTGGTTCGGCCCGTTGCCGGTGCGCGATGTTGGGTTGCTGGCCAGCGAGGGTCGCGTGACGATTCCGCTGGACGACGGTACGCCGGCGGGCGTTCTCGACGTGAACGCGGCGGTGTTCGAGTTCATTCCAATCGAGGAGTGGCAGCAGCCGAGCCCGCGCACGCTGCTGCCGACCGAGCTCGAAGTGGATCGCGAATATGTGGTTGTTTTGACGAATGATGCGGGTCTGATTCGCTATCGGCTGGATGATGTGGTGAAGGTGCGCGGCTGGGTCGAGCATACGCCGGTGCTTGAGTTTTTGCATCGTGCGGGGCGGGTGTCGTCGATGGCGGGCGAGAAGCTGACCGAGCATCAGCTCGTGCAGGCGGTGCGTTCAGCGTGCAAGCGGCTCGCGGTCCCCGAGTTCGACTTTGTGGTCGGGCCGCGCTGGGCCGATCCGCCGAGTTACGTGCTGAGCGCGCATGCCGAAGTGAGTGATGCGCTGGTTGCGGCGATCGACGAATCGCTCGGGCAGCAGAATTTCGAATATGAATCGCGGCGGAAATCGAATCGTCTCGGCGGATTGTCGTTCCGCGCGCTCGGGGCGGGCGCGATCGATCGCATGGATCAACGGCTGATGGCCTCGCGGCGATCCACGTCCGAGCAGTACAAACGCCCGTGTTTGTTTACCGAGCCGAGCAAGGACACCGAGGCGCTCGGTCTTCCGCCGGATCGGTAGCCGGGGAGCGGGAAACGGGAAACGGGGAGCGGGAAACGGGGAGCGCGTAGGGTGGGCATCGCCCACCGATTCGATGCTCGGTCGAACGACCAACAAATGGTCGGCGATGCCCACCCTTCGGTTGTCCGATATGCGGCGACCCAATTGCTTCGCCGCACATTACCCGCCCAAGACGTCACTGCGCCAGAAGTAGCCGCGCGGACGAGCCTCACAATTTTCTCTCATCCCTCTCGCCAGGAGGATAGGATGTCGTTGTGAGGGTTGCATGCACCCGGTGCGCAGATCAACTCGTAACGTCGCTGCGCGTGACGTGAACGTACCAACGCCTCAGTCTAACGATCGAATGTTTGAGCCGATCGGCTATTGCCGTCGTTGCGGATACCGCATCAACCCGGGCGTCTGCTCGGAGTGTGGTTCCGCGCAGCCGCGTCCGCGGCGCCGGCCGCCGATGTCGCGCGG
>JBJXFK010000220.1:0-2829 GCA_046155505.1 Phycisphaerae bacterium | reverse complement strand
CGCCGCCTTTGACGGTGACATCGACCGGGATGAACGCGAGCGGGGCGAGAATGCGGCGGCTCGTCGCGCCCGACTTTCCGCTCCACGCGCCAGGCGGAATCGACAAGATCGGAAAGCCGACGCTGAGGACGTGTACGCCAGTGTCGTCGAAGTAGGTCTTGGCATCGTCGGCGACGACGCGGAGCTTGCTGAGCACGGTTTTTTGGGCGGTGAAGGCCCGTTGCTGATCGGAGCGTGAAGCGTTTGATGGCGGTCGCGCGTTGCTTTCACTTTCACCGGTCGGTTTCGCGGCGAATGCCGACGTGTCGTCCGTTGGCGGCGATGCGAGCAACTCTTCGACGGGTGCCGATTCGAGCCGAGATTCTGCGGGAGGTGGCGGTGCGGTTGCTGGCGACTCTGCCGGCGGATCGCCTTCTTGAAATCCGGCCGGCTCCGCATCGATCCGCTTTGAGATTTGTCGCCGCGGCTCGTCGGATTCGTCGATGGGCGGCTGCTCGACGCGGGCGCTGAGCTTTGCGGTCGCAGCCTCGCCGAGGATTGCGCGCAGGGTCTCGGTCGGCGAAGCATCGCGCAGGGCCGCAAGTTGGCACATGTCGATGCGTTGTCGGCTATTGTGCGGGCGACAATTCATGGCCGGCCCGCTGAGCACCGACGCAAACAAGCGGTCGAGCATGCGCGTGAGGATGGCTTGTCCGGGACGTGCGTCGCTCACGGCTGATTTGCTCCAAGCGTCACGTTCGACCGATGATTCGATTCAAGCGTATTGGAATTGCGATGCGAATCAAGCGACCTCTCTCTACCACCGAAGCAAGTGCGAATTGGCTAACGGTCGTGCACTTCGCCGTAACTCATGCTGCCGAGCGTGCCGTTGATGCGCGACGGGCGCGCGCGACTTCGAAAAGCAATCCGCTTAACTCGCACTGGCGCATTTGCGAACACTGCACATCCGCTCTTTGGCTCAGCGGCGAGACCTCTGCACGCGATTGACGTCCATCAGCAATGCTGCGAGGTCCCGACTTCCCTCGCCGCACGTAGGGTTTGCCAACAGGGTTTGAAGCAACTCACGGATCGAGTGAAGATACCAGTCTTCCTTGTCGGCGAGTTTCGTGTTACGCAGAAATGACTCAATCTGGCCCCTCAGTATGCGATGCGCTGCACCGCGAACTTTGGCCGCCGCGAGAATCAGCTCACGTCGAATTCCATCGCGTCCGAGACGTCCAGCAATATTTCGCTCGTATCCCCATTCGACGGCTGGGGCAATGATGGCCTGGAACGCGTTCTCATCGAGATAAATGCCGCGAGGGATAAGCAGCTCAAGGAATCTGGCGCAAGCGAACTCAAGTTGGGGATCGCCCGAGGTGACTATGTCATCGAGCTTTAGCATAATGAGAGCGCGTTGACCTTCAGGGAGCTTCGGAAGCTCGTCGGCAGAAAGTTCCTCTAGCGCCGCGGCTACCTCATGTAGTCGACCATGAGCCAAAACGTCCGAAAGCGGAAGTTGGGGTTTGAGTGCTCCTGCGAGGCGCGAGGCGAACTCCCGCGGAGTCGAAATCCTGTGCGGCCGATCCTTCAGGCAGTCCTGAATCAGGTCGTCGATCTCGGGTGGGATCGCCTCATTGCTCGCTGCAATCTCCTCGTATTTCCCGGTCGGCACACGTTTTCCACTTAACGCCTCATATAGAGTCACGCCCAGCGAGTAAAGATCAGTCACGGCGTCCACCCGGTCGCCAGCTTGCTGCTCAGGTGACATGTATCCCGGAGTGCCGATGAAGTACCCCGACTCGGTCACTCGACGCGCATCGTCGGCGGCTAGCGCAATCCCAAAATCCACCAGGTAGGCCGACTCGCGATTGGGCGTAATAATTATGTTCGCGGGTTTTATGTCACGGTGAATTACCCCTAGCCCGTGCGCGTGATCGAGCGCCGAGCATATTTGGGTGAACCAACGACGCGCATCTCCGAGATCACACGGCCCTTCGTTGTCTATCACCTGGCGCAGCGTAAGGCCGTCGATGAATTGACAAACTAGTGCGAGTTGCGACTCAGAGAAGTCGACATCGTAGACCGATGGAATGTTGGGATGCGAAAGTTTCGCCAAAATCCGCGCCTCGCGACGAAATCGCTCTCGTTCCGCGTCACCAAACTCAGCCTCGCTAGGATTAAGCACCTTCACCGCGACGTCTCGCTCGAGCTGGTTGTCGCGGCCTTTGATTACGCTTGCGAATCCGCCAGAGCCATGCACCTTTGACTCGAACGTAAACCTCGCTGACGGCGACTGATGCATGACGATCACACTCTAAAAATGGGGTTCCGAATTCTGATGATGGGAGCGCGTGATTGATCGAGACGTAATATGCGCGACTCTCCCATCGCCCAGCTTCGTAACTCTAGCTTCAAGTTGCTCGAAGCACCACTCCAGCTAGGGCTCTCAAAACCACCACGCCGCCCCCGCCTTTTCCCGCACCATCACGCTCTTCAGATACGTCACCGCCTTCTCAAACCCCTCCTGCACGCTCATGTACGCATCTTCATGCTCGATCGAGATCACGCCGTCGTAGCCTTTCAGCTTCAACATGCTGACGAACGGCTTCCAGAATTCGTCGCCGTGGCCATAGCCGCATGTCGCGAAGACCCACGAGCGGTTGTGCATATCGCCGTAGCTCTTGGCATCCAGCGTGCCGTTGATGCGTGTGTTGTGCGGATCGATGCGCGTGTCCTTGCCGTGAACGTGATAGATGCACTGCGCATCGCCGAGCACGCGGGCGGCCTCGACCGGGTCGATGCCCTGCCAGAAGAAATGCGACGGGTCGAGATTTGCGCCGAGATTCT
>JBJXFK010000202.1:0-23706 GCA_046155505.1 Phycisphaerae bacterium | reverse complement strand
GACGAGCTGCGCATCTGGAACACGACGCGCAGCGACGCCGAGATCGCGTTTAGCTTCGATTCGGCGGTGAATGTCGGCGATCCGGCGCTGGTCGGCTACTGGCGATTCGACGAAAGCGGCGGCACGGTTGCGAATGACCTGAGCCAGAGCGGTCTAAGCGGCACGCTGGTCGGCCCGATCGGACGGCTTGAACTGACCGCATGTCCGCGCATCGATTGCGACGGCGACGTGGACGGCGACCGCGACGTCGACTTGTCCGATTTGTCTATTCTGCTTGCGAATTTTGGCGTTCAGGTCAATGCTTCACGTCAGATGGGCGACCTCGACGGCGACGGCGATGTCGACCTGAGCGATCTTTCAGCGCTGCTCGGACGATTCGGCACTGATTGCTGATCGCGGGCCGCGCGACAAGGAGTGCATGCGTGACGAGTTCGACGCGGACGTGGATCGTGGCTCTCGCGGCGGTTGTCATTTCAGGTTCGATCTGTCTGGCGCAGGACAAACCCGCGCAGCCGGCGGCGAATCAGCCGGCGATCGACTGGGTGGGCAGTTGGCAGGGCACGCTGAAGATCGGGCCGCAGGAATTGCGGCTCGGGTTCGACGTCACGCGCAGCGACGACGGCAAGTTCGCGGCGACGATGGACAGCTATGACCAAGGCGCTCTCGGTATGCCAGTGAAGGGTGTCGAGGTTGCCGGCGAATCGATCAAGTTTGACGTCGCGGCCGTCGCCGGCACGTACGACGGCAAGTGGATCGCGGCGGACGGCTCTATCGAAGGCACTTGGAAACAGGGTCAGATGAGCCTGTCGCTCAACCTGAAGCGCGGCGAGAAGCCACAGCAGAAACGTCCGCAAGAGCCCAAGCCGCCGTTTCCGTATGACGCCGAAGATGTCGAATTCGCCAATCCGCAGGCCGCGGGTGTGAAGCTCTCGGGCACGCTCACGCTGCCGCGCGGCGGGAAGTCGCTGCCCGTTGCGATTCTGATCAGCGGCTCGGGGCCGCAGGATCGCGACGAAGCATTGATGGGGCACAAACCGTTTCTGGTGCTCGCCGATCATCTGACTCGGGCGGGCATGGCGGTGCTGCGCTATGACGATCGCGGCATCGGCAAATCGACCGGCAATTTTGCGACATCCACGTCGGAAGACTTCGTCGGCGATGCGCTGGCGGCGGTCGCGTATCTGAAAACGCGCAAGGAAGTCGATCCCAAGAAGATCGGCTTCATCGGTCACAGCGAGGGTGGCATTGTCGGCCCGTGGGCGGCGTCGCAATCTCGTGATGTCGCGTTCGTCGTGATGATCGCCGGCCCCGGCGTACGCGGCGAAGAAATCCTTTATGAGCAAGCCGCGCTGATCGCCAAGGCGGGCGGCGCGACGGATGAGGCGATCGAGACGCAGCGATCGATGCAGCGCAAGCTGTTCGCGCTCGCCCGCGAAGAGCTCACGGACGAGGAGATGACGACTCGCGCCGAAAAATCCCTGGCGGAGGAACTTGCCAAGGCACCGGGCGGCCTCACCAAGGAAGTGCTGGCGCAGCAAATCAAGCAGCTCAACTCGCCGTGGTTCAAGCTGTTCCTGCGTCACGAGCCTGTGCCCATTCTCAAGAAGGTGAGCGTGCCGGTGCTGGTGATCAACGGCGAGAAAGACTTGCAGGTTCCGCCCAAGCAGAATTTGCCGGTGATCGAGAAGGCGCTGCGCGACGGCGGCAACAAAGACGTGACGATCGTCGAACTTCCGGAGCTCAATCACTTGCTGCAAACCGCAACCACCGGCAGCATCGGCGAATACTCGCAGATCGAAGAGACGATGGCACCGGCGGCGCTCAGCGTGATGAGTGAGTGGATCGCAAAGCGGTTCGGGGCTGCCTCGGCGAAGCCGTGAACTGTCGATTCGAGAATATCGAGCCGATCGGACCATCGGCAACCTCCACGCGGGTTGCCGGGTTCTCGACCATACGGCGGCATCGATCAGACGTACAATCTTGATGATGAGCACTTTCACGGACTGGCGCGAACAACTCGAATACATCGACACCTTGATGCGCACCATCAGCCGCATCTCCGATCCGCAGGAGATGGTGCGAGTATACGCCGATGGCCTCGATCGGCTCTACCCGGTGAGACGTTTGGTCGCATTGAGCCGACGCGATCTGAAAGCTCCTTTCTATCGCATTACGCGAAGCTGGATCTGGGAAGGTCAGAACATCAATCCCTGGACCGAGAAGCATCGTCTGCCACTTCTCTCCGGAGGATTGCTCGGCGAACTCATCTACGGAAATAAGCCGGTACTGCTCGATTCGCTCGAAATCTCGCCAGACGATCCGGCCTATGAGCATCTAGAGGGGAGCAAAGCGCTCTTCGCGCTCGCGCAGTATGACGATGGCCAGTCGCTAAATATGGCCGTCATGCTCTTCGACGATCCCGCGGTGATTCCGCGCGAGATGGTGCCCATGATGCACTGGCAGGGCAACCTGTTCGGCCGGGCTACGCGCAACATGGTCCTGAGCCAGGAGCTTGATCGTGCGTATCAGTCACTCGATCGGGAATTGAAAATCGTCGGCGAGATGCAGCGGTCGCTGCTGCCGGCGGAATTGCCGACTGTGCCCGGGTTGACGATTGCGGCGCACTACGAGACCTCGGCGCGTGCCGGCGGAGACTATTACGACATATTTCCGCTGCCCGACGGCGAATGGGGGCTGTTCATCGCCGACGTGAGCGGCCACGGCACCCCGGCCGCCGTGATGATGGCGGTCACGCACGCGCTCGCGCACGGCCACCCCGGCCCACCGACGCCGCCGTCGGCGATGCTGCGGCACCTGAACGACAAATTGTCGAATCGCTACACGGTCGATAACGGCCAGTTTGTCACGGCTTTCTATTGTATCTACAACCCGCAGACGCGGCGGCTGAGCTATGCATCGGCCGGGCACAACCCGCCGCGGATCGCCCGCGGCGGCAGCGTGATCAGCCTCGACGACGCGGTGGGCTGGCCGCTGGGAATCTCGCCGCAGGCGGAGTATCCGGAGAAGACGATCACGCTTTCGGATTGCGATCTGCTGCTGCTGTATACCGACGGCATTGTCGAAGCCGCCGATGGTGAGGGCGGTATGTACGGCGTCGAGCGACTCGATCAACTGCTTCTGAAAGCGTGTCACACGCCGGCGGGCGCGATCGACGCGATCAACCGCAACGTGGCGGCGTACACGGGCAACGCGCCGCTGGTGGACGATCGCACGCTGCTGGCGGCGCTGGTGTGCGGCGAGCGCTCGAAGCACAAGACTTCGACCGCGCAGGTCGCTTCGCAGCGCGGCGAGTGACCCAGCCTTGCGTGCGATCAGCCGCAGCCCGATCCGAAATTCGCCAGCAGTGTCGCGAGGTCCGTCAGGTCGACGCTGCCATCGCCGGTCACATCGCCCATTCCGCCGTGGGCGCCACTCGGAGTTCCGAAGTTCGCCAGAAGCGATGCGAGATCGAACAGATCGATCACTCCGTCGCCGTTGAGGTCTCCGGGGCACGGCGGGAGATCGAGGCAGCGCGACGCCGTGTTGAAAATCTGCTGAACGTCGGCGCTGGTGAGCGCGGCTTCGTAGATCGCCGGCTCGTCGATCGCGATAATCGGTCGCACGCCGCTCGGGCGGAGAATCTGAAGCGCGGCGCTGTTGTCGAGCGTGGGGACGGGCACGCCGGAATAGACCACGTCGATCTGGCCATCGATGTAGATGCGCAGCTCATCCGCACCGCTCTCGCGATCGGCGACGAAGGCCACGTGGTGCCACACGCCGGGCGTGATCGATCCGCCGACGCTGGCATACCCGATTCCGAACGGCGATTGAAGCAGCACGAGTTGGACATCAGTTCCGATCGAGTCGAGCGCCCAGCCGATTGCGCTCACTTTCTCGAAGAGTACGGCGTTTCCGGCACCCGCCGATCGGTTGATCCAGAACTCGATGGAGAAATCGTAGGTTCCGAAGTCAAGTGCGGCGTCATCGGCGACGGTGAGACTCGCGGTCGGTGAGAACGAAAGCGCGCGTCCCACCACGCCCGGCACGGATTGCGGCGATCCGTTCTTGACTGCGTGATTTCGGAAGACGGATTCATGCGCCGCGGGGGCGTTGCCGGCTTCGTCCATGCTCCAGTACGCGATCATGTCGTCAAGTGCCTCTTCGCACGGTTCGCCGACGGAGAACGGTGCGGCACAGTAACCATTCGCGTGATCGATGCCCGGCATCCAGTAGCCGTCGCGGTCGACGTCGATGGCGAGTCGGTACTCGCGCTGGTGTATCGCTGCGCCGATCGGCGTATTGGGGATGGTGCCTAGCAGCGTGGTGGTCACAAGATTTGGTCCGTCGTCCGAAAGATCGATGAGCAAATCGCCCGGTTCCTCGATATCGCCGGCGTCGAGCAGGTAGATCATCACCTGCTGGTTCGGCGGCAGGTTCTTGGCCTGGGCGAAAATCGTCTCAGCCGGCTCGAATTCATCTCGGCGAATGCCGTCCTCGCCGCCGCCGCTCGTGTGCTCGTCTTCGATGCAGATTTCGATGCTTGCGTTTCCGCCGCATGTGCCGTCTAGATTGCCGTCGAGGTGGAGTCCGCTGCTGTCGTGTATCGTTTCGAAGATCGTTAGCGTGTAGATGCCTGCCGGAAAAAACGAACCCGACGCCGGCAGGATGGTGAATCCGTTCATCGCCGCATACATCGTGATGGTCACGGGTACTGGAATCGTCGTTCCCTGCGGCACAAGTGCGACATCGCTCGGGGCGACGGGCACGACAGGTTCGGTGAGGTCCACGTCGATGGAAAGGATGTTCCCGTCGGCGTCGGATTCCGTTCGCCACTCCACGACTTGCGGACACTCTTCGTCGGGCGCGATGGTGAGGCAGACGCGCGTGCCGCATGGGGCGTTGGGGCACACGTCGGCGAATTGACTGTCGTATTCCGTGACGAGCCAGGAATTGATGGGGCGTCCGGGCGAGCAGATGCCCAAGTGGGTCATACTCACGAGTACGTCCACGCGATCCTGAAGTGCCTCGAATCGAATCGGGCTGTTACCGGTTTCGATCCACTCATCCCCGCACCAAGCGTAGATCGCGCTCGACGCGCAAACGATCTCGCGGCGATCGGGAGTCAGCGATGCGATGAGCACGACGCGCACGTCGTAATCCGCGCCGCACAAGGGATCGGTGTTATCGCCTGTCGCGGTGTTCGCGTCGATGTCGAAGAGGTAACGGAACGTGCGTGTGTGTCCGGTATTCAAGGTGCGCACGAGATGGTCGGTGTGCATTTGCGCCTTGGCGTACATCTCCGATCCGCTGCGTTGGAGGAATTCGTATCGGATGATTTCGCCGCCGGCATTGCCCGCGACGCGATCGCTCACGGGGTCGCCGACGCGCTGGCCCTGATAGCTGTTCGATCGCACCTGCCAATCGAGTTGGATGTGGGCCGGCTTGTTGCGCGGCGTGTCCGTGAGCGCCCATTCGATCATGTTCGCGGTGATCGGGGGGCAACTCGTCGTGGATTCGGTCGGGCAATTCGGGCTGCTCGGGCTGGGGTCGGCAGCGCCGGTCGGGCAAACCAGTCGTCCAATCGTGCGAAGAAGCTGAATCTGGCTCCCGCCCTGAAGTCCGCTCGGATCGAGCAGGTACTTCTCCAACTGCCCCGCGATTCGAGTGGCATTGTGGTGCCCTTCGCACGTATCATCCAAATCACGCGTGCTTTTTTCAAGAATCACTCGCGAAGAGAGCTTTAGCCCTTTGTCGCGCTCGGCGACCGCGAACCAGAAGCTGACCTGGGCTGCGAACGTGTTGTTGGCGACGTCCTGGAAATCGGGGCCTTCATCGCCATAGACCTCGCGCCAGCCGAAATGGTTGAAGTTGAACTGGCGACGACCCGAACAGTCCTGCGCGCCGCGTTTCGTCCGTTCCACCTTGTGATCGAACGCGCCAAGGTTGACCTTGGGGCGCGGATATTGATCAAATATGTAGTTCGAGTCGGCGGGTCGATTTTTCCATCCGACGATTCCCTCGCCGCGCCCGAAAATCGGGTCGCCGTCGCGCTGGAGCCAGCCGCGAAGCAGTTTCACGGTGCGCGTCCACGCCTGCGTTGGCGGCGGGCCGCTGCAATTGCCGCCATCGGGCAGCGATGCCTGCGTCGGTGGGCAGGGCGGATCGCACTCATCGGGGACGTTATTGCGATTGCAGTCGAGCGAGTAGCCGCTGGTGATGTCGCAGGAATCGAGATTGCAATTGGCGTTGCAATCGAGCGGGCAGGGCGTAGTGCCGCCGCAAAGCTCGTTGGGGTCGAACACGTTATTGTAATTGCAGTCGGGTGCGACGTAGCGAGCGACGCGGCCCGCTCCCTGAAAGTCCATCGCATCGAACACTCCGACCGTCCAGAGGCCGTTGAGGTTGGGCAGGGCCGGGCCGACGGCGAGAGCCGTGACTCGATCGCCCGCGCCTTGGCTGAGCGGATACCAGGTCTGACAGTCGTAGCGCGCGACGCGCCGCGCGGGGCGATCGCCGGCACTCGTGAATTCGCCGCCGGCGTAGAGCGCCGAGCCGCCACCGTCGCCCGCGTCGAATGACTTGAGCGCGAAAACGCGGTCGTTCACTCCCTCGGCGAACGCGCCGGTCACGGCTGTCCAGGTGGTGCCGTTCCATTCCGCGACACGCGATGCCTGCGATCCACCGGCTTGCGAGAAACTCCCGCCGGCGTAGAGCTTCTGCCCGCTGCCGCCGTTGTGAGTGGTGAGCGCCAGACACGGGTCGTTGAGGCCGGTGCCCACGGCGGACCAGTTCGTCGCGTCCCACGCTGCGATGTGCTCGGCCGTGTTGCCGCCGGCGTTGATGAAGCTGCCGCCGACATACAGCCGTTGTGCTGCGCCGACGCCGTAGTCGGACATGGCGTACACCTGTCCATCGACGCCAACGCCGAGCGCGCTCCAGTTTGTGCCGTCCCATCGCGCGATGTTGGACGCGGCGACGCCGCCGATCGAGGTAAAGAGGCCGCCGGCATAGAGCGCGGGCGTTCCGCCGATCGTCGACACGTAGAGGGAGGTGATCGTGCCGTTGGCGCCGAGTCCTGCGGGGCCGACATCGACCCACGCGCTGCCGGTCCATTTCGCGATGCGGTTGATCGTGGCTGGTGAAGGTTGACTAATGCTCGTGAACGACCCGGCGGCGAACAGCGCCGGCGCTCCCGAACCGATACCGTCTTCGTCAAACACCGCGAGCGCGCGGATTGAACTATTGATGATGACTCCGCTGCCGAGCGCGTGCCATGCCGCGCCATCCCAGCGCGCGATGCGGCTGATGGTGGTGTTGTGAATCGCGGTGAATCGTCCTGCGACAACGACTTGCGGGCCGAGCAAGCCAGTTCCATCTACATCAGCGACGATTACGGCGTACGCATCATCGTTGCAGCCGGCGCCGCCGATTCCGGTGTGCCAGCCGAGTTGCGCGTGAACGTTGGGCGCGGACAGGGCGAGGCCTACAAGCGACACGACGATTCGGGACTGACGCATAGCGAATCCTCCGGGCGAAAGGCGCACGGCAACTGAAGCGTTGGGAACGGGATGAGTGATTCCCGCCGCGGCACAAAGCGCTGAACCGAAGTGCGGTCCGCCCATAGAATTGCACTGCGGAGCTTGAATCTAACAGCAAAAAAGCAGCTGGACAGGAAAGTTCGCCACTCGGTTGCTGGAGAAGCGACGGATCGGTTATCAGGCATGCGCTGTCGACAGACGGCAGGCGAAGCAACTTGTGCTTGCGCCGCGAGCGCTCGGCGCATAAGATCCCGTGAACAGGAAGATGCCGCAGATGCTCAAAGCTCTTGGAATCGCTGCACTTGCATCCGCCTCGCTGGCGTTTATCGCGTGCGCCGAAGAGCGGCACAATCGCGTCAAGGAAGAGATTTCGATGAATGCAAAACCGGCTGTTCATCGGTGGACGAACCGCCTGAAGAGCGCCACATCTCCGTATTTGCTTCAGCACCAGCACAACCCGGTCGATTGGTACGAGTGGGGTCCGGAGGCGATCGAGCGCGCCCGCCGCGAAAACAAGCCGATCTTCCTGAGCATCGGCTATGCCGCGTGCCATTGGTGCCATGTCATGGCGCACGAGAGTTTCGAGGATGCCGACATTGCTGCGGTGATGAACGAGCTGTTCGTCAACATCAAAGTTGATCGCGAAGAGCGCCCCGATCTCGATGACATTTACATGCAGGCCACGATGATCCTGAATCAGGGCCAGGGCGGCTGGCCGATGAGCGTGTGGCTGACGCCGGACTTGAAGCCGTTCTATGCGGGAACGTACTTTCCGCCGACTTCGCGTTGGGGGCGGCCGGGGTTCATCGACATTTGTCAGCGCATCGCGGATGTCTGGCGCGAGAAGCGCGATGCGATTCTCGCTGACGCCGAGACATTGACCGGCTATGTGGCCGACTCGCTGCGTCCGACCGCGGAAGGAACAATTGATCTGTCGCCGGCGCTGCTCGATCGTTTGGCCGACGCGCTGGCCGGTGCGATGGATTCGCAACTCGGCGGGATGCTCAGCGGCAACACGAACAAGTTTCCGCCGAGCATGGCGCTCGATTTGATGCTGCGACGGGCCGTGGCGGCGGCACACTCGCCCGAAACGGGCCGCGCCGCGGAAGCTGCGAAGCTCATGTCGCGAGTCAACGTCACGCTGGACAACATGGCTCGCGGCGGCATCTACGACCATCTCGCGGGCGGCATCTGTCGCTACAGCACCGACCCGCGCTGGCTCGTGCCGCACTTCGAAAAAATGCTCTACGACCAGGCGCTCGTCAGCCGCATCTATGTCGATGCGGGGCAGCAGACGCGCGAGCCGCAATACGAGCGGACGGCCCGCGGCATCTTTGATTACGTTCTCGCCGATCTGACGTCGCCTGCGGGTGGTTTCTACAGCTCGCGCGACGCGGACAGCGAGGGCGAAGAGGGGCGCTATTACGTCTGGACGCGGGCGCAGGTGCTCGATGCGCTTGGCGAGGCCGACGGTAAGCTCTTCTGCGATGTCTACGATGTCACCGATCGCGGCAACTGGGACGATCAGCATGCGCCGGGTGTGGCCAAGAACGTGCTGAATCTGCCGCGCTCGATGGCCGATGCGGCGAAAGCACTCATGGTCCCGCTGGAAACGCTCGAAGCACGCATGGCCGACGCACGGGCGAAACTGCTTGCCGCGCGCGGCAAGCGCGTGCCGCCGGGCCTCGACGACAAAGTGCTCGTCGAGTGGAACGGCCTGATGATCTCCTCGCTGGCGCGCGGCGGCAGCGTGTTTGGCGAGCCGCGATATGTGCAAGCCGCCGCGCGTGCCGCCGATGCGCTGTTCAATCAGCAGTGGATCGACGAACGGCTGCATCGTGCGTGGCGCGACGGCCGAACGCTTCCGACCGCGTTTCTCACCGACTACGCCGCGCTGATTGAGGCGTGCATCGAGCTGTATGAGGCGACGTTTGAGCGGCGCTGGATGGATCGCGCGATACAACTCGCCGACCGCGCCGACGAGCTGTTCTGGGACGACGCCGGCGGCGGATACTTTTTCACGGCGAGCGACCACGAGAAGCTGATCACCCGTGCCAAAGACCTGCGTGATTCGGCCACGCCCAGCGGCAATTCGCTCATGCTGATGAACCTGCTGCGCCTGGCGGCTTTCTCCGGCGACCCCGCTCCGCGACAGCGGGCGGAGCGCATGATGCAGGTCTTCGGTGCCGAATTGGTCGGCCGCGCCGGGGCGAGCGAGCGGTTCATGCAGGGCGTCGATTTCGCCCTCGCCGGCCCGGTCGAAATCGCCATCGTCGGCCCGCTCGACTCGCCGGCGACGCAATCCCTGCTTCGCATCGCGCACGCGGTCTATCTGCCGAATCGCATCCTCGCGCATCTCGATCCGGCGCGCCCCGGCGACAGAATAGCCTCGCCGCTGCTCGCCGATCGCAAAATGATCGGTGGCAAGCCGACGGCATATGTCTGCCAAGACTACGCATGTAATCTGCCGGTGGCGACGGCGGAGGAGTTGCGGCGGCAACTTGAGTTGACCGGCGATCCGACGAAACAATGATAAGCACGCTTGTGGAGTTTGGACGGGTTAGCGGCGCGAACTCGCCGAATCACGTCTGCATCGCTCGCGAACTCGGCCTGAATCTCACCGCGATGATCGAAGTAGTATGACAGGGCCGCGTGCACTTGCGCCAACGTCAGCTCGGGGTAAATCAGGAGGACAATTTCGTCGGGCGAGTATCCCTGACACTCGGTCCACGCGACGATATCCAGGACGCGAATTCGGTGCCCAGCGATGCGCGCGCCCGCCGCAGAGTGTCGGGTCAATTCGAATGTGCGAAAGCGCAGCGATGCTCATGCGGGCCTCGCCGTAGCTCAATTTCCTGCCCCAACTGTATCAAGGCCTGGGTGCCCAATGAAGCACTTTGTCGCCGAAGCGCGCTGCCCGTCATGGACCGCACGTATTCACGCGCCGTCATCTGCTTGGACAGGCGAGCAACCACTCGATTTTCGATGCGGATCCGTTTCGCGTTGACCGAGACTCCGGCGAATCTTCCATCGCGACGTCCCGGTTATCAATCGGAACCAAATCGCTTCATCCGGTCAGGCTCTCCCGTGCACCGGCCGGAGGCCGATACTCCCCACTCGCTCCTCGCCACTCGAGACTGCTCTAAAACGCCGCCACGCCGCCGATCTCGCGGCCAATCACCAACTGGTGAATCGACTCGGTGCCCTCATATGTAATCACGCTTTCAAGATTCATCGCATGGCGAATCGGGCAACACTCGGTGCTGATGCCGCCCGCACCCAGCAGATCGCGCGCGTCGCGGGCAATGTCGATGCCCAGCCGCACGTTGTTCCACTTGGCCATCGACACGTGCGAATGATGCATCAACCCCTGATCCTTCAACCGACCGAGTTGCAGGGCGAGAAGCTGCCCGGTGGTAATGCGTCGCAGCATGTCCGCGAGTCGCACCTGAATCAGCTGTTTATTGCTCAGCGGCTCGCCGAACAAAATGCGCTGTTTGGCGAACTGCGCCGCCTCGCGATAACACGCGATCGCCGCACCCACGCCGCCCCACGCGATGCCATAGCGCGCCTGCGTCAGGCAGCCGAGCGGCGCGCCGAGGCCTTCGGCCATCGGCAAGCGGTTCTTCTCGGGCACGCGCACATTGTCGAGAAACAGCGTCGAAGTGATCGACGCGCGCAGCGACATTTTGTGCGGAATGTTCTCGGCCGTGAACCCCGGCATACCTTTTTCGACCAGGAACCCGCGAATGCCGTCGTCGGTCTTGGCCCAGACCACCGCCACATCGGCGATCGTGCCGTTGGTGATCCACATCTTCGAGCCGTTGAGAACCCAGTCGCCCCCTTGCTTCTTGGCGTTGGTCTTCATCGCGCCGGGGTCGGACCCGCCGTCCGGCTCGGTCAGGCCGAAGCAGCCGATCTTCTTGGCCTTGGCCATCTCGGGCAGCCAACGCTGCTTCTGCTCGTCCGAGCCGTACTTGTGAATCGGGAACATGACCAGACTGCTCTGCACGCTGGCAAAACTGCGAATGCCGCTGTCGCCGCGTTCGAGTTCCTGCATCATCAGGCCGTAACAGACATTGTTCACGCCGGCACAGCCGTAATCCTGAAACGTTGCCCCGAACAGCCCGAGTTCGGCCATTTCGGGGACGATGTCATGCGGGAAACGCTCATGCTCGAAGCACTCGCCGATGATCGGCAGCACGCGCTCGTCGACAAACCGCCCGACCGCCGCCTGCACCTGCCGCTCGTCTTCCGACAGCAGGCTGGTGATGTTGAAAAAGTCGGGGCTGACGGCGTCGTTGAGTGCGGTTTGCTGCTGATGCACGATCGTCTCCTGAAGATACGGGTACGCGTGAGCGATTAAGCCGGAATGATAGCCAATCGGGGGCGATTTCGCAGAGGTTGAAAGATGTGGAAGGGGCGCGGGGCGCAGGGTATTGCGACTATGTGAATGGGAAACAGGAAACGGGAATTGGAAAACGGGAAACGGGAGGCGGCGAAGAGGGGAGCTCGAGATGAACACCGTTCGTCACGTCGTGCATCGGAGTAGTCTGCGCTACTCGCTGATGGACGAACGGCCTATTGCTCGTTCCGCATCGGCTACCGCCTTGACGTATGCGTCGCGCGGCAGCCATTCGACGTGGCCGTCGATGAAGAGCACCGCGCCGCCTTCTTCTCGCCCGAAGAGCAGCGAGATGTAGGGCGAGCGAGCGAGCGGTGCGCGGGCCGATAGCAACCGAGCGCTTACGGTTCCCGGGCGCGACATTGGCCCGGCGACTCGCATCGCGATGAACGGCTGGCGGCTGCGCGGGTCGATCACCCGATCGTCGCCTCGCATTGCGAGTTGCTCGATCCAGTCCGGTGGCATTGCGCGGCCGTCGCTCGCGGCCTCGTGCATGAGTGCGCCGAGCGCGCGGAGTTTGCGGCACGATTCGATGCGGAGCCGCAATTCGTGGGCGCGCACGCCGAATTCAACGCTGACAGATGCGAGCGCAGCCATCGCGGCGAACGCGATGATCCAGGTACGTGTTCGCGCGCCGCCGCGAAGTGGTGCGCCTTCGACCGGCGGGTCAGTCGCGAGCGGCGGAGAATCGTCAGGTCTCTGCATGATGTGCGGATGATTCAATCCAGACATCCGCACGTCAACCGCGTCTCCGGCGAGATTTTCATTGATTGATTCTTGGCAATCGCTACTCTGAATGAGTAGCAGCTCTGCCAATCACCGTTCACGCAAGAAGAGAGGGAATCGCATGTCACTCGTTTCACGCACACGTACCGCGCTAATCACCACGTCGCTCGCCTGTTCGAGCGTCCTCGCACAACCCGCCAACGACGCATGCACCAGCGCCGAAGCACTCTCCGGCTTCGGCACGTATGGGTTCAACCTCAACGGCAGTTCGACCGACGGCCTGGCCGATGGCCTGTGCCTGTTCGCCGGACAGAGCCAGATCGAGAACGACGTGTGGTATTGCTGGACCGCGCCGGAGAGCGGGCCGGTGGTGGCGCGGACCTGCGGACTGACCACGCTCGACACGCGCATCGCGATCTACGATGGGTGCTCGTGCCCGACCGGAAGTGCGATCCTCGCGTGCAACGACGATGCGTGCGGGCTGCAGACGATCGCGTCGTTTGTCGCGGTTTCGGGCCAGTCGTATCTGGTGCGTGTCGGCTTGTACGACGCATTGGATCCGAACGATCCGAACGGGACGACCGCCGGCTCGTTCGAGATGGCATCGGCGCTGCCGGCGATTGTGCATGGGCCGGTGGTGCGGGCCGAAACCGGCAGTTCATATTATCTGACGGCCGTCGCCAACTGGAGCTTCAGCCGCGCGCGAGCGCAGAATCTCGGCGGCGATCTGGTGACGATCAACGATTTTGACGAGAACGAGTTCATTCGTACGCAGGTATTGCAGTTCGACGGCGCGGATCGCCGCGGCTGGATCGGACTGACCGATCAGGCTGCCGAGGGCGATTTCCGGTGGCTGACCGGCGAGCCGGTGACGTTCACAAATTGGAGCGGCGGCGAGCCGAACAATTCCGGCGGCGTCGAAGACGTGGTCGAGATGTTCGGCAACGGCTTGTGGAATGACAATCGCGAGGTGCCGACGGCGCAGGTATTCGGCCTCGTCGAAGTGCCCGCGCCGGCGATCTGCCCCGGCGATGTCGACGGCGATAATGACGTGGACCTGACCGACCTCGCGACGCTGCTGTCGAATTTCGGCGTGCCGAGCGGTGCGACGCGCGAGCAAGGCGATCTCGACGGTGACGGTGACGTTGACCTGACCGACCTCGCGACGTTGCTGGCGAATTTCGGCTTGACTTGCGCGTGAACGCCGAACAAGACGAGAAAAACGAAACACAGAGGCGCAGAGGCACAGAGAAGAGAACTCGGAGTTGGGAACTGCGGTTCTGCGCTCTGAATTCTGCATTTCTTCTCCGTGCCTCTGCGCCTCTGTGTCTCAATCGCTTTTCAGCACATCGTCCGCTCCGCCGAGTAGCATTCGCCATGCGAATCGCAAATCGGAGGAGCGAGACATGCTGTCGCCTGCAGAGATCCACGAAAAGAACCGCATAAGCTGGAACGCCGCCACGATCGCCCACAACAGTCACAAGGGCGATCAGGCGGCGTTTTTTCGCGCCGGCGGCGATTCGGTTTTCCCAGAAGAACTCGCGCTGCTCGGCGATCTCGACGGCCAGCGCGTGGTGCATCTGCAATGCAATGCCGGTCAGGACACGCTCTCTCTGGCACGGCGCGGCGCGCGCTGTCTGGGTGTCGATATCAGCGACGAGGCAATTCGTTTCGCGCGGCAACTCTCGGCCGATTCCGGCATCGCCGCCGAATTTGTGCGCTGCGACGTGTACGACTGGCTGCGCGACGCCGAGCCGGAGCAGTTTGATATCGCGTTTGCGTCGTATGGTGCGCTCTGCTGGCTTTCGGATCTGAAGCAGTGGGCCGCAGGCGTGCGGCGCATCTTGCGGCCCGGCGGGCGACTGGTCGTGGTCGAGTTTCATCCGGTAATGGGCATGTTCAGCGAGGACGCGACCTTGTTCTATGACTACTCAACCCGAGGAGTCGTATATGAACACACGGTCGGCGTCAGCGACTACGTCGCGGCATCTGGCGACGGTCTGACCCCCGGCGAATACCACGCGGGCATCGTCGATTTCAAGAATCCGCATCCGTGCTATGAGTACATCTGGGGCGTCGGCGACGTCATCACCGCGATGCTGTCGGCGGGACTGCGCCTGGTGCAGTTCGAGGAGTACCTCCACAGCAACGGCTGCAAGTTCATGACCGCCATGCGCGACGCCGGCGAGGGTCGCTGGATTCAGCCCGAGGGCATGCCCGTGATGCCGATGATGTACGGCGTCGTCGCGACTCGCGGTTGAGCGTCAACCGAGTTGCAACGTCGCCAGCTTCTCGCACATCGCCCGCAGCGCGATCCCGCGATGACTGATCTTGTTCTTTTCGACTGAAGGCAACTCAGCGGTCGTCTTGCCCAGCGACGGCACCAGAAAGTGTGGGTCATAGCCGAACCCGTTGGTGCCGCGTGGCTCGTCGATGATGATTCCCTCGATCGCGCCGTTGGTCTCGGCCAGCACACGCTCGCCGCTGGCGATCACCATCACGCAGCGAAATCGCGCGGATCGACGAGCGGCGGGCACATCACGCAGCACTTGCACGAGCTTTCGACAATTGGCCGCATCATCGCGCGGGTGGCCGGCGTAATACGCCGACTGCACGCCCGGCTCGCCGTTCAGGGCGTCAACTTCCAAGCCCGAGTCGTCGGCGAGTGCCGGTAGTCCAGTGGCGTTCGAGTAGTAAACGGCCTTGCGGGTTGCGTTCGCGAGAAAAGTGTCGCCGTCTTCGATTGCTTCGCTGATACTTGGGAAATCGTCGAGGCTGCGCCAGCGCAGGTTGAGCGCTGCGGTGATCTCGCGGATCTTTCCGGCGCTGCGGGTTGCCAGCAGTAGTTCGGTCATGCGGGTCACCACTGTAGGGTGGGCATCGCCCACCATTTCTCGCCTAAGCCGGAACGCGAGCGTGCATCATGTAGTCCAGCTCCGGCGCGCTCGTGCCGAGCCGCCGCAGGATGTTCACGATCTGCGCTCGATGATGAATCGAATGCACGACCATCTGGCGAATCATGTCATGCAGCGACGCGCGAAACATGCTGCCGCGCGAGTCGCGATAGCTGACCTCGCGTTCAATGTCCGCGCCGCTCAACGTCGCAAGAAACGCGTCGCGCTCGCGCCACGCCGCGCGAAACCGCTCGCGCAAGTCCGCGATCGTCACCGCCGCCGACTCATCCGGCCACTTCGTCTCCGACTTGCCCTGCCAGCGCTGCACCCAAACATGCTCGCCCGCCCAGGTGTGAATGAGCACTCGTCGCAGCGTGCCGCGCCCGACATCGATCGCCTGATCCAGCCGCGCATCGTCCAGCGATTCGGCCGCCGCCAAGATCTGTTCATCGGCCCAGTCGTTGTACGCCAGCATGGGGCGCAGCGCTTCGTTCGGTGACATACAAAACCTCCGCGTTCGATCCGCGCTCGAACACCACGACGCCCGCTACTTCACTCGCGTCATCCGCGCGACGAAGCCGCCGTCGCGCCAATCGGACAGCTTCGGCCCCCACGCCGGCAGCGTCAACTTCAACTCGTCCACCTGCCACGCATCGCTGCCGGCCAGAAAATTTTGCACAATCGCATCATTCTCCGGCGGCTCGATGCTGCACGTCGAATAGACCAGGTGCCCGCCGACTTTCGTCCGCGCACCGGCGACGCGAATGAGCCGTTGCTGCAACTCGACCAGCGACGCGAGCTTCTTCTCATTCAGCGTCAGACGCGCCTCGGGTCGCCGCGCGATCACGCCGGTATTGCTGCACGGCACGTCGGCCAGCACGCCGTCGAATTCGCCCAGCGGAATCAATTTCGATACGTCGCCTGCGGGCAGCAGCAAGGCCCACACGCTCGTCAGTTGCAGGCGACTGACATTGGCACGAATGCGGGCAAGCCGATCGTTCGAAACGTCGGCGGCGACGACCTGGCCCTGGTCGCGCATGGCGCACGCGATCGCGATCGTCTTTCCGCCCGGCGCGGCACACAGATCCAGAATCCGCTGCCCCGGCCGCGGGTGCAGCGAGCCAACCGCTTGATTCGCCGTCGCATCCTGCACATAGCACAAGCCATCGCGAAACGCCGCGATCTCCAGCAGGGCCGCGTTGCCCGGCAGGTACGCCGCATCGTCGGCGATTTCGATTTCGGGCACATCTTTCAGCGCGTCGGCGAACTTCTCGCGACTCGTTGTGAGTGTGTTGCGTTGCAGCGTAATCGGCGGCGACGCCTGCATCGCCCACGCGGCGGCCTCGGCTTCGGGCAAGCCGAGGGTTGCGACCATGCGCTCGAACCGCGAAGGCGGCTCGCCGGTCGCGGCGGCTAGGTGCCGTTCGAGGGCCGACGACGCGGGCAGCACGTCGCAGTTGAACACGCACGCCTGGTCCCACGTCACGCGAATATGCCGCGCGCTTAATCGCTCCCACGGGCCGCGCTTGGTCTCGATGGCACGCGTCAGGCGTCGCAGTACGGCGTTGACCAGGCCGCCCACGCGCACGCCGACCATTTCGCGCGACAATTCGACCGCCTCGTTCACCGCTGCAAAGTCGGGCACACGATCCAGCCAGATCAGTTGATGCGCGGCGGTGTAGAGAATTGCCCGCACATCGGGATCGACGCGACGATCATCGTAATCCGCGACGTGCGACAGAATGCTGCGAATCGTGTTGGCGTGGCGAATCGCGCCGAGCGCGATTTCCATCGCAAGGCCGGCCTCACGCGAGTCCAGCCGCTCGGCCGCCTGATGCGAGCGGATGCATTCGTGGACATGCATCTCGCCGACGCAGGCGTGGCGGAAGGCCTCCGCGGCGGCAAAGCGGGCGGTGAGCTTTGAATGATCTGCCGGCGACTTTCGAGACATGACGGCTCCCACCTCGTCGCCAGCGACGATCGTGCGGTGGGGAGCATCGGCCTCCGGCCGGTGACAACTCGACTCGCACCGGCCGGAGGCCGATGCTCCCCCAGTGAATCGCACCCGCCGCCTACGACCGCAGCGCCTCTTCCTTCTCGTGTTGCACCATGAACGGCTTCATCTTTTCGAGAAATCCGTTGATCTCCGGCATGTCCGCCGCTTCGTGCTTGCCCGTCTTCAGGTGCTCCAGAATGATGTTCACATGCTCGTCGCGCGGCTCCATGCCCATCGCTTCGAGGTGATACTTCACCGCGCTGCGACCGCTGTTCGGGCCCAGCACCATTTCGACCGCCGGCGCGCCGATCAGGTCGGGCGGGAACGGCATATACGTCATGACGTGCTTGAGCACGCCGGCCTGATGCACGCCGGTCTCGGTGCGGAAAATGTTCTTGCCCACCACGGCTTTGTTCGGCGCGGGCCGGAATTTCAGCGTCTCGGCCACCATGTTCGAGAGCGAATAGAGCTGCCCCGCATCGACCGACACCGACTTGCCGAATTCGTCGCGATGCAGCGTCAGGGCCAACACGACCTCTTCGATCGCCGTGTTCCCGGCCCGCTCACCCACGCCGTTGACCGTGCCCTGCACGATGTGCGCGCCGGCCTTGATCGCCGCCAGCGAATTCGCCGTCGCCATGCCCAGGTCGTTATGAAAATGAACGCCGATCAGCGAATTCCCGATGTTCGGCACGCGATCCTGCATGCGTTTGATCGCATCGGCCACCTTGTCCGGCGTCATCAGGCCGACCGTATCGGTAAAGCCGCACGACACCGCGCCCGCCGCGATCGCCTCGCGATAGCACTCGTGCAAAAACTCCGGCTCGGCCCGCGAGGCATCCTCGGGACCGAACGATATCACCTCGAAAAACTTGCTGGCGTATTCGACCGACGAAGTGATCTGCTTGATCACCTCGGCCTTGGTCATGTTGTGCTTGTGCTCGCGATGGATCGGGCTGACGCCGATGAAGAGCGTAATCGCTTTGCGTAGTGGCGAAAGACCCTTCATGGCTTCGGCCGCGCAGTCGATGTCATCTTTCTTCGTCCGCGAATGCGCCGAAAGCACCGGCCCGCGCACCTTTTCGACGATCTTGCGCACGCTCTCAAAGTCGCCCGGGCTCGCCGCCGGGAAGCCGCAATCGATCGAGTGAATTCCCGCATCGGCGAGCGCCTGCGCGATCATCACCTTTTGCTCGGGTGTGATCCGCAATCCCGGCGTTTGCAGGCCGTCGCGCAGGGTGGTGTCGCTGATCCGCACCAGCGGGCGTCCGCGCTGGTAGTGCAGGACCATGAGTTTCACCTTGCGATTGATTGCCGAGAACATGACGACAGCTCCTCAAACACCGACCCCGCGGCAGGCGGGTGCCTGACCGATCGGGTGGCGCGGTCGGGACGACCGCAAACGAATCAGCAAATCGATGCAAAGAGAGTGTAAACCGTTCGCCGCCGCGACGGTATCACCCAATCGGGCAGACACGTCGACAATCGCTCGGTTGAAATACTCGGACGCGGCGCGTCGCCGTAAAGAAAATGAACGGAGAGGGGGGGATTTGAACCCCCGGTAGGGCTATTATGGCCCTACAACGGTTTAGCAAACCGCCGCCTTAAGCCGCTCGGCCACCTCTCCAAAACAGGCTCGGTCGTCGCCAAGCGTGAGCAACGACCTGCCGGAATCATACGCATACGCCGCCACGCCAGCAATGCAAATGTGCGGGCGCGCAGCGATAGAACGCGAGCGCCCCCAACGGGATTCGAACCCGTGTTCTCGGCTTGAAAAGCCGGTGTCCTAGGCCTCTAGACGATGGGGGCGACCCAAGGCCGAACAAGGAATGATAAGAACGGCCCGGCGCTTCGTCAACGCGGCCGGTTTTTGGGTTGATCCGCGATCCGCGCTGCGGAACGGGTCTGCCGCTCGGGCTTTCTTCCACGCGACGCGCTTGCCAAGCGGGCTGTCCGTGACGATGCTCTCCACGATGCGAGGCTGACGCGTCCGAGCGCTGCTGTACGGAATGCGAATTGCATTTACTTGTCGTTGCTCGGTTCGCGAGAGCTGCCGGAATTGGTGGGCGGTGCCCACCCTACGCATAGGAGCATCATCATGAACAAACGCACCATTCGAGACCTGAACGTGCGCGGCAAGCGCGTCTTCGTTCGGGCCGATTTCAACGTTCCGCTCGACGATCATGGCAACATCACCGACGATCGCCGCATTACGCAGTTTTTGCCCACGCTCGAACATCTCGTGAAGAGCGGTGCGCGCGTAATGCTCGCCAGTCACCTCGGCCGCCCGACCGGCGACCCGGCGGCGGACAAGGGCCTGTCGCTGCGC
This sequence comes from Phycisphaerae bacterium, assembly GCA_046155505.1. Classification (GTDB taxonomy): domain Bacteria; phylum Planctomycetota; class Phycisphaerae; order UBA1845; family Fen-1342; genus JBJXFK01. The sequence goes on along the minus strand of JBJXFK010000202.1, from coordinate 3,818 downwards.
CCGGTCGCCGAGCGCATCGCCAAGCTGACGAATCGCGCGTGTGCGTTCGTCGACAACTGCATCGGCCCGGCGGTCGTCGACGCTGCGTCAAAGCTCAAGGACGGCGAGACGCTGCTGCTCGAAAACCTCCGCTTCCACAAGGGCGAAGACGTCATCGACAAAGCCAAGAAAAACCCCGACGGCAAGCTCACGCCTGAGCAGGACGCCAAGCGGCAGGAGTTCGCCAAGGCGTTGTCAGCTAGTGCCGAAATGTACGTCAACGACGCGTTCGGCACATGTCATCGCAAGCATGTCAGCATGTACGACGTGCCGCAGGTCGTCGGCACCGGCAATCGCGCGATCGGCTTCCTCGTCGAAAAAGAACTCGAATACCTGGGCAAGGCGGTCAACACGCCCAAGCGCCCGCTGGTTGCGGTGCTCGGCGGTGCCAAGGTCAGCGACAAGATCGGCGTCATCAAGGCGTTGCTCGCCAAGTGCGACACGATTCTTGTCGGCGGCGCGATGATGTTCACATTCTGGGCGGCGGCCAGTCGCGGCGTCGGCAAGAGCCTGTGCGAGCGCGACAAACTCGACCTCGCCCGCGAGTTGATGGCGACCGCCGGCGGCAAGCTGAAACTGCCGGTCGATTGTGTCGTGGCGAGTGAGCTCAAGGCCGGCGTCGCGACGCAAATTGTCGAAGGCGAAGTTCCCGCCGAACTGATGGGCCTGGACATCGGCCCCAAGACGCTGGCCCAGTTCGGCGATATCTTGAACGCAGCCGGTACGATCGTGTGGAACGGGCCGGTGGGCGCGTTCGAGACCAAGCCGTTCGACAAAGGCACGTTCGCGCTGGCCGATCTGATTGCCAAAGCGACGGCTCGCGGCGCGGTGACGGTCATCGGCGGCGGCGACAGTGCGGCGGCGGTGGAACAAGCCGGGCTGGCGGCGAAAATGTCGCACATCAGCACGGGCGGCGGTGCATCGCTGGAGTTCCTCGAAGGCAAAAAGTTCGCGGCGCTCGATGTGATCGACGACGCGTGATCGAAAAGGGAAACCACAGAGGCACAGAGACACAGAGGCGCACAGAGAACGCGAATTGCTATTGGTGTTTTGCCGATCACTTCCATGCGCCGCGATTTGAAGAGACGAACAAATGTCCCCTAGCGAAAACAGAAACTACGCTCTCTGCTCCTCTGTGCCTCTGTACCTCTGTGGTTCCTCTTCTTCGCCGCGGAGCCTCTGATGCCCGAGAAGCGAATCAAAATCGCCCCTTCCGTCCTCAGCGCCGACTTTGGCCGGCTCGCCGAGCAGATTGCGCTGGTCGAGGCCGCCGGGGCTGATCTCTTGCATCTCGACATCATGGACGGCCACTTCGTGCCGAATCTCTCCTTCGGCGTGCCCGTCGTCGAGAGCATCGGCAAGTACACCAAGCTGTTTCTCGACGCGCATCTGATGATCACCGACCCGGCCAAGTATGCCCCGGCGTTCGTCGAAGCGGGTTGCAAGAACATCACGTTTCACATCGAGACGGTTGAGCATCCGCGCGAAGTGATCAAGCAGATTCGCGATCTCGGCTCGCAGGTTGGCGTATCGCTCAACCCCGGCACGCCGGCCGAAGCGATTCTCGACATTATTGGTGAGGTCGATCTCGTCCTCGTGATGACCGTTTGGCCCGGCTTCGGCGGTCAGCGGTTCATCCACGAATGCGTGGACAAGATCGCGACCATCTCCCGGCAACTGAGCGATGAACAAACGCTGCAAATCGACGGCGGAATCAATATCGACACTGCACCGATCGTCGTCGCCGCCGGTGCCGACTGCCTCGTGGCGGGCAGCGCTCTTTATCACGCCAAGGACACGGCGGCAGCGATGATCGCGCTGCGACAGGCGGCCGCGAGCGCGGCGGTTCAGGTGGGTCGCGGCGGATGAAGGTTGCACTGATACCGTGCAGCCCGAGCGACTGGACGCACGAGGGGCGAATCCTCGGGCGCACCGAGTTGCCACCGTCCGATTCGGCCGAATTGTCGATCTCGACTACCGTCGAGTCGCTCCGCGCGATTGCACCAACCAAGCTCTTCCACGCCCCCGACGAACTTTCGACGCACATGGCCAAGGCGATCGGCAAAGCGTTGAAGCTAACCGCCAAGAGCAAAGACGAACTGCTCGAAGTGGACATGGGTCTATGGGCCGGGCTGACCGACGAGCAGCTACGCACGCGGTTTTCTTCCGCATATCATTTGCTCGAAGAGTCTCCGCTAAACGTCAGTCCGCCAGGCGGTGAGGACTTTCGCACGGCGGCTGAGCGACTGGCGCAGGTGATCGCAAAACTGCGCAAGCGCGCGGGTGAGGGACCGGTGGCGGTGGTGTTGCGGCCGATCGCGATGGCGCTCGTTCGCGCGCATTGCGGCGAAATCGCGGAAACGGAAGTGTGGAGTGCCGCAACCGATGCGAGCGGAGTGGTTTTCGTCGAGTACAGGCCGGCTTGAGAGCGCTTGAGGAATGAAGAATGCAGAATGCAGAATGCAGAAAGTCGCCCGTAGTCGGCAAGTCCGCCGTTGCGAGCATCCTTCTGCATTCTGCATTCTTCATTCTGCATTCGCGTCAGCAGGTTGTTTGTTCATAAGGGTGCATTGATGTCCGACACGCCCGAAGCGCCGCGAAAAAAGATGGACGTGCCCGAGGGGCTATGGATCCGCTGCACCAAGTGCAAGGCGATGATCTATCGCCGCATTTTGGAAGAGGAACTGCACGTCTGTCCGGAATGTCGGCATCACTATCGCATCGACGCCCGAACGCGCATTCGCCATCTAAACGATCCGGACACGTTCGAGGAGTTTCTGCCCGATCTCGAATCCACCGACCCGCTCGAATTTAACGACCGCATGCCGTATCTCGAGCGGCTCGAAAAGGTGACGCGCGAGACCGGCGAACACGAAGCGATCGTGGTCGGCAAGGGCTACATCAAGGGCCGACCGGTGATCATGGGCGTGATGAACCCCATGTTCATCATGGGTTCGATGGGCTCGGTCGTCGGCGAGAAAGTGACCGCCGCGTGCGAGCGAGCCGCCAAGGAAAGCCTGCCGTTCATCATGGTCACCGCCAGCGGCGGAGCACGCATGATGGAAGGCATGGTCTCGCTGATGCAGATGGCCAAGACCTCGGCGGCGCTGGCCAAGTTTGACGACGCGGGCGGGCTATACATCGTGGTCATGACCGACCCGACCACCGCCGGCGTGGCGGCGAGCTTTGCATTTCTCGGTGATTTTCATCTGGCAGAGCCGGGCGCGCAGATCGGCTTCGCGGGTCCGCGCGTGATCGAAAAGACCATTCGCGCGACGCTGCCCGAGGGATTTCAGACCGCCGAGTTTCTGCTTGAACACGGCTACATCGACCGCATCGTCGATCGCAAGGATCTGCGCAGCGAAATCGCGCGGCTGATCGACTATTGCAATAAGTAAGCGCGGCGATGGGGCACCGGTCTCCGACCGTGGTTTTAGGCGCACTCCGCCGACACCACGCGCCGCGCGTGGAGCTATCGAGTTACACGTAGCGATCGGGCCTCCGTGCCCGACGCCGGCTCGCGCAGCGAGCCATAACCGAGCCCCGACCGTAAGGGAGGGGTTTCTTTCCTCTGCGCGGAAACCCCTTGCCTCCGCGCGAGGCTCGGTTCGTAGCTTGCGGGCGGGCGCGCTTCACTTTTTCCATTTTTTCGTCCGGATGTTCGCCCCAATTCGATATCATCAAAGGTCGTCACAGCCGCCACGCGCCGAATACACGAGGGCGATTCCATGTCCAAACACTTCCAAACCGGCTCAATCACCACGTTGTTCATCGCAGCA
>JBJXFK010000198.1:0-5787 GCA_046155505.1 Phycisphaerae bacterium | reverse complement strand
ATCGTGGGCATCCAGCCTTCGCGCACGGACCGAAGTCCATACGCCATTAACGTTTTCGGTGCCGGTCCTTCGCCTTCCGGACGGATTTTTCGTCATGCCCTTCCAAGAGCCGCGCTAACTCCGCGAGCGTCTTGTGTTGTCCGGTATCCCACGCCGCAGCGACCTTCGCATCTTCTTCCGCATCAGTGTCCGGCTTTCGCCCGCGCTTAGCCGGCACCTTTTTCGTTTGGCTATTGCTCGGGGATGATGATGCGGCCGTTGCTGCGCGCTCTTGCGCGAGCAGTGTGCTATGTTGCTGAGATAGAAGCTCTTGTTGAGTGCAGATCTCAGCCAACACTTCGTCGAACGATTGTGCGACCATGCGGGAATGCATCACAAGGATCGAATTTTCCTCGCAGCCGGCCGAGCGCTGGCTACCAGGCTGAACGTCGGGCATCCCGGGCGCATACTCAGGAATTTCGCAAGTGACGATGTACTGCGCGCAGCCAAGCACGTCGCCCAAGCGATGCTTCATTAGTTTCGCGAACTCCATGCTTCGATTTCGTTCGAGCCAAGTGACAACCGGAAATAGGCCTATTTCAATTCGCCCATACACTTCGCCCATTCGTGCAATGCGTGCTTGCTGCGAAAGTCCTTGCTGAAATCCCTCGCGGATATGTGTGGAAAGCCCCCACATGAGGGCTATACCTTCACGAGCTTGTTCAAGCGTCTTTTGGTTAATCAATCGCTATGTCTCCGCATTTCACTCAGCGCACGCGGTGCCAAACTCGCTCAGCAGCGCAGCGAGGTCCGGCAAATCGACGCAGCCGCGCCGATCTACATCGGCAACCGGCAGGAAGCCTTCGTCGGAAGAACACTCGCCGAAGTGAGCGAGCAGAATCGCCAGATCGACGAGGTTTGTTTCGAAGTTGAAATCGAGGTCGGTCCGCGTGCAGCGATACTTCAGCCGAACGGCAAACGCTTCGTTCATGCCGAGCGCGTTTTGTCCCACACCAACGATTGTCCGGCCATCTGCGGAGACCGAGTTCGCGGTTTCGAGATAATCCCAGTCATCAATGCCGATTCCGAAGTCTTGATAGAGGACATCGACAATGCGGCGCGCGCCATCCAACTCGGTCCAGACAAAGGCGCTGTTGCCGCCACCGCCGACGATAACTCCGCCGTCCGCAGACGCCGCGTGAGCTGTGGTCGCCATCGGTATTTCGTCACGGCGAAATTCCGCAAGTTCTGTCCCGTTCCAAATCACCGGTACAAAAACCGCGATCCCGTCGGGATAGCTGTAGCCAACTACACGCGAACCGTCCGCCGATACGCCCCAGGCGTTACTCTCAGGCGGAGCCGACAGATCGTCCAGCATTTCAAACGTCTCGCTCAATCGAAACGCCCGCGTTCCAACTCCCGACACGTACGCGGCCCCTACCGCAGTTGTGCCGTCGGCGCTGAGTGCGTTAAATGTCACGCCGGAGATACCCGAAGGCAATTCAAATTCAACCCGGCTATCGTTGACCCACATGAACGCTCCGCCGACGATCACGGTTCCATCATCAGAGACAGCGTCCGCCGTTCCAGACAAACCGTTCGGGACAGGAAGTGGGTAAATGACGCGATCGCGCCAGACGACCGGTTCGCTGTGGTTGACACCCGAAGCGCTGCCAACGATCACGCGACCGTCGGCCGAAACTGCTTGTGCGAACGACCCGAATTGACCGCCGGGAAGATCACCAAGCCCCGTCATCACGCCGTCACGCCAGACGATTCCCTCCACGCCGATTGGCGTGAATCCACCGCCACCAATTGTTCGGCCATCCGCTGAAACACCATACGCGGCGCTAGATTGAAGGCCGCCCGGCAAGTCGCCGAGCGGCAGGAAGAAAACATCATCCGTCGCCAATGCGGTCATCGGCAACGAAGACCCAATGCAAAGCACGCAGAGGAGTCGCATCATTTTGCCCCGAAGTGGTGAAGCGCAGATTATCGCAGAATCGTGTATCGAAGTGCAAGCCCAAGACTCACGGCGAATACCGTTCCGAGAATCGGAAACGGCGAATCCGGACGCTCGGACTATACGGGGGGGGCGTCCCGCCTGAAGGGGTGGGGGTTTGGTAAAAAAACGGCAGACATTCAGAACCGGCGACGCAAAAAATCTCGCCCGCCGCCGCTCGGCCCCGTCGCCGGTCGCGGATCGCCGTTCGCTCGGCCCGTCGGAACGCGCTCGCATCGCCGCGCCCGCCGATTCGCGATTACAGCCCGTCAGCGACGCGCAAACCGCGCCCGCAGCCCTTCCCGCCGCTCCGCTCCGTTCGCCCGCCGTCATCGTCCCGGCGTTGCAGCCTTTACCATCGCCACGATGCCCGCCCGCAGCGCTTCCGGCAGCATCGGCCACGCCTCAGCGACGGCAGCGAAAGCGGGGTCACTGGCCAGCCGCATACGCCAGTCTGTACGCCACTCGTTTTCGTCGTCGCGCGTAACTATCGGCGAATTCAGCACTTGCGCCGAATCAGCAACGGGTTCGACTCCCGTTAGGGGCGCTGCTTTTTCTTCCCACCCGCCGTCGCCGAATTCCCCGACAGACATGCGAAATCCGCTTGTTTTCTCGGCGAATTCGTCGCTCGACGGAACCGACGCTTCGACCAATTCATCGCGCAGCCAAGCAGTCGAGAATGCTCGAATACGGGCGAGTTTGGCAAGGCGGTTGGTCCACCGGGTAAGTACTCGGAGAGTTGACCGCCCGTTCCGATGGCAGAACTGGCGAATACGACGGCCCCGTCGACCCGCAAGGCGCGAGCGGCTCGCCTGGCCGACGTTCTGATCAGTGCGCGGCGCCAGCGCTGGGCGCATCACAGCACGGCAACACAGACCTCTGTGATGATGGCCCCGCTACCATGTCGACATGATGTCCAATAGGCCGGACTCCGCCGACGCCACGCTACTGATGACCCAAGCCGCCGACGGCGACCGAGCCGCGGCCGATCAATTGTTCCCGTTGGTGTACGACCAACTTCGCAAAGCCGCTCAGATTCACCTGTCGGATGAACGAAAAAATCACACTTTGTCGGCGACGGCGCTGGTTCACGAAGCCTATCTAAAGCTGATCGGACCCCGCGATGTCTCATGGGGCGGGCGAGCGCATTTCTACGCCGCGGCGATCGAGGCCATGCGTCGAATTCTGATCGACCACGCCCGGGCCAAGGCAGCCGCGATTCGGGGCGGTCCGGAAGGTCGCCGGGCAGCGGTCAGCCTGGCGTCTTTGCCCGATCCGAATTCGGAAACCGAATCCGCCGGATTTCTGATCCTCGATGAGGCCATCGTCCGCTTGGAGAGCGTGGACGCGGAGGCGACGGCCGTGGTCCGCCTACGGTACTTCGCCGGATTGAGCATCGAGGAGGCGGCGGCGGTGATCGGCGTCTCGGCACCGACGGTGAAGCGGTCGTGGGCGTTTGCACGCGGCTGGCTGAAGGAAGCGATCGAGGCCGGGCGGGTTTGAGGTAAGTTGAGGAAAGCAGCGATGACGGAACACAAACACGAAGACCTGCGGCGGCTGTTTGACCTGGCCATTGCCGCCGCGCCCGGCGACCGCGGGCCGCTGCTGGACCGCGAGTGTCGAGGCGATTCCGGCCTGAAGAAGCGGGTTGAGGCGATGGTTGCGGCGGCCGAGGATGATCGGTTTCTCTCCGAACCCACACGCGGCTCTGCCGCCGATGCGCCCACTGTCGACGCCTCGGCAGCCGCGGCTCCGACCGTGGTCGCGCCGCTGCGCGAGGGCCCCGGCACGCGCATCGGGCCGTACAAGCTACTGCAGCAGATCGGCGAGGGCGGCTTCGGCTTGGTCTTCATGGCCGAGCAGGAGAAGCCTGTCGCGCGCAAGGTCGCGCTGAAGATCATCAAGTTGGGGATGGACACGCGCCAGGTCGTCGCCCGCTTTGAGCAGGAGCGGCAGGCGCTGGCGATGATGGATCACCCCAACATTGCGCGGGTGCTCGATGCGGGCGCAACCGAGACGGGCCGGCCGTTCTTCGTGATGGAACTGGTCAAGGGCGACCCGATCGTCGAGTACGCCGACAAGAAAAGCATGAACATCGACGATCGGCTGGAGCTCTTCGCGCAGGTATGCACGGCGCTGCAGCACGCCCACACCAAGGGCATCATCCATCGCGACATCAAGCCGTCGAACATCCTCGTCACCACGCACGACGGCAAGCCTCACGCGAAAGTGATCGACTTCGGGATCGCCAAGGCCACGAGCAGCAAACTCACCGAGATGACGCTCTTTACCGAACATCGACAGATGATCGGCACGCCGCAGTACATGAGCCCCGAGCAGGCCGAGGGCAACCTCGACATCGACACGCGCACGGACGTCTACTCGCTGGGCGTGCTGCTGTACGAACTGCTCACCGGGACGACGCCGTTCACCAGCCAGGAGCTGCGATCGGCGGCCTACGCCGAGATCCAGCGGATCATCCGCGAAGTCGAGCCGCCCAAGCCGAGCACGCGTCTGAGCAGCAACACCGAGACCATTGCGAGTGTCGCATCGCGGCGGCAGATCGAGCCGAAACGGCTGGGCGCGCTCGTCCGTGGCGAGCTGGACTGGATCGTGATGAAGGCCCTCGAAAAGGACCGTCAGCGCCGCTACGAATCGCCGAGCGCATTTGCGGCCGACGTTCGGCGATACCTTGGTGGCGAGGCCGTCGTCGCCGCACCGCCCAGCACCGCGTACCGGTTCAAGAAGTTCGTGCGACGAAACAAAGGGCCAGTGCTGGCGGGCTGCGCGGTCGCGGTGGCGCTGGTGCTGGGCCTGATCGGCACGGCATGGCAGGCCAAGGTCGCCGGCGATCAGCGCGATCTGGCGGTGTTGGCACAACAGGCCGAGGCCGAGCAGCGCAAGCAGGCCGACGCGGCGCGGGCCGAAGCCGAGCAGCAGCGGGCTCGCGCGGACGAGCGGGCGATCGCCGCCGAGAAGGCGGAGCGGGAGGAGAAGGAACGCGCGGATCAGCTTAAGCAGGTCTCCGAATTCCACTCACAAATGCTTAGCAAGATCGACACGACCGCTGCGGGCGTGGACCTCATGAAGGACATCCGCGAGCGTTTCGTCGGTACGCTCAAAAAGGCGGGCGTGCCGGAGGCAGAGCTTGCAGCACAGTCGGAGACGCTCGGCACGCTCCTCGTCCGCGTGAACGCGACCGACACCGCCGCAGCGTTGATCGACCGCACGATCCTGAAACCCGCGATCAAAACGATCGACGAGCGCTTCCAGAACGACCTGCCGACCGATGCGAGTCTGCGCGAAGCGCTCGCAGACCTTTATCAATCCATCGGCCTGCTCAGCGCCGCGTTCCCGCTGCATGAGTCGGCCTTGACTACTCGCCGCCGCGTGTTGGGGGACGAACACCCGGACACGCTCGACTCCATGAACGATGTGGGCGTCTCGCTAAGGGTTCAGGGGAAGCAGTCCGAGGCCGAGCCCTTCATTCGCGACGCACTTGCGGCCCGCCGCCGTGTGCTGGGTGAAGAGCACGCCGATACGATTGAATCCATCAACAGCATGGCCATGCTGCTGCAAGCCCAAGGCAAGCTCGCAGACGCCGAGCCTTATTTCCGCGAGTCGCTGGAGAAGTGCCGCCGCGTGCTGGGGGAGGAGCACGAAAATACGCTTTTCGCGATCAGCAACTTGGGCACCCAGTTGTGGGCCGCAGGCAAACTCGCCGAGGCCGACCCGTACCTCCGCGAGGCGCTGGAAAAACGCCGCCGCGTGTTGGGGGAGGAGAACCCGAACACGCTCGTTTCCAT
>JBJXFK010000186.1:0-13571 GCA_046155505.1 Phycisphaerae bacterium | reverse complement strand
GCGGCGAACGCGGCCCGGCAGCGCGTGGTGCGCTAGCGGCTGACGCGAGGCGAGTGGCAGTCGGCGCGCGATACCGATTCAAGTTGAGCGATTCGAGCGACCGATGAGAGATGACGAAGAGATCTCTCTTCCTCTCTATCCCTCTTCATATGCTGCCCGGAACTGTCAATTGCACGCCCGAGCACGCGCAAGTTCAGCCGCCGCCACGGACTTGGAATTCGTCCGATGCTGACGCCGACGAACGGCGCGGCTGACAGTTTCGAAGTGCGAATGCCAAGAGTCGGCGTCGCTCGACTGGTTTGCGACATATTGACAGGATCGCCGCACGCTGTTCACTGATTGGTGGCGCGATGATTGTCAAAACCGGGCGCGAACTGGATTGCATGATCGCAGCGGTTGTCGCGGCGGGCGCGGCGGCGTATGTTTCACGCCCCGACGCTGCATGTGCGCTGGTCGCGGCAGGGCACAGGTTGCGCGGTCTGGCCAGCCGATGAGAGTAGTATGAAAATCGCCGTTCCGACGGAGATTCGCACCGATGAACATCGCGTCGCACTCGTGCCTGAGTCGGTCAAGAAACTGACCAAGGCCGGGATCGCGGTCGCGGTGCAGGCCGGCGCAGGCGCTCGCTCGTTCTTTTCAGACGACGACTATCGTGCGGCGGGCGCGTCGATCGAGAGCGATCCGGCGGCGCTGTGCGCTGCTGCGGATTTCGTGCTGAAGGTGCAAGCGCCGCTGATCGACGCGGCGGCTACGCGGCAAGAGATCGAGCTATTGCGGCCCGGCATCATGCTGCTGGCCACGCTCGCACCGCTGCGCAACTTGAACACGATGAAGGCACTCGCCGATCGCAAGGTCTCAGCATTTTCGACGGACTGCATCCCGCGCACGACGCGAGCGCAGTCGATGGATACGCTCAGCTCGATGGCCAACATCGCCGGATATAAAGCAGTGTTGATCGGTGCCAACGAACTGGCCAAGTATTTCCCGATGTTCATGACCGCCGCGGGCACGATTTTCGCCGCACGGGTCTTTGTCATTGGTGCCGGCGTCGCGGGTTTGCAGGCGATCGCAACGGCCAAGCGGCTCGGCGCGACCGTCGAAGCCACCGACACGCGGCCTGCGGTGAAGGAACAAGTCGAATCCGTCGGCGGGCGATTCGTCGGCGTCGACACCGGCGAAGCGGCCCAGGACGCGGGCGGATACGCGAAAGAACTCTCGGCCGATTTTTACAAGAAGCAGGGCGAGCTGATCGCCGACCGCTGCCACGCCGCCGACGTGGTCATCACCACCGCGCTCATCGGCGGCTACAAAGCGCCGAAGCTTATCAGCGCCGACGTGGTGCGCAAGATGAAGCCCGGCTCGGTGATCATCGACCTCGCGGCCGAGGCCGGCGGTAACTGCGAACTTACGAAACCCGGCGAGACGGTCATCGAAAACGGCGTGAAGATCTGCGCTCCGCTCAATCTCCCGTCGTCAATGCCGCTGCACGCCAGCACGCTGTACTCGCGGAATCTGACGACGTTTGTGCTGGAGTTCTGGAAAGACAGCAAATTCAATCTCGATCTGAATGACGACATCATCAAGGGCGCGCTGGTGACGCACGGGGGCAGCATTACGCACGGCCCGACTCGTGACGCACTCGGCGCGGGCGGTGCTTGAACATGATGCTGATGCTCTCGGTTTCCGGCTCGCTCGACACGTTCATGAACACCTTCGTCGTGTTCGTGCTGGCCATGTTCATCGGCTTTGAGGTGATTACCAAGGTGCCGGCGACGCTGCACACGCCGCTGATGTCCGGCTCGAACGCCATCGACGGCATCAAGCTGGTCGGGGCGCTTCTCGTACTGGGCAGCAGCACGGCGTGGTACACGACCGCGATCGGGTTTCTCGCCGTGATTGCCGGCGCGATCAACGTTGTCGGCGGATTTCTGGTCACCGATCGCATGGTGGCCATGTTTGGAACCAAGAAGGGGTGACCGAACCGCGCGCGGGGAGCATCGGCCTCCGGCCGGTGCGAATCAGAAATTCACCGGCCGGAGGCCGATGCTCCCCATCCGTGGTCGATTCGCCTCCAGACAGCAAGATAGGTCGCCATGCTCGCAGAAATCGGCTCACTGCTGCTCGCATATTCGCCCGACTCGGCCCCCGCGTCACAGGCCGCGGTGAGCGACGACGTGCGCATGTTCTTGATCAATCTGTTCTATCTGGGCAGCGCTACGCTCTTCATCTTCGGCCTGAAGATGCTCAGCTCGCCGCGCTCCGCCCGCCGCGGCAACGTCATCGCCAGCGTCGGCATGGCCATTGCGATCATCGCCACGATGTTCGACGCGCGCATTCCCGGCTCGCGGCTCATCCTGCTGCTCGTCGCGCTCGGCATCGGCGGCGGGATCGGCGCGACGCTCGCCTTGCGCGTGAACATGCGCGGCATGCCGCAGATGGTCGCGCTGCTCAACGGCTTTGGTGGTATGGCGGCGGCGATGGTCGGCTTTGGCGAATACCTACGCGAATTGCACGTCGGCCTCGGCCCGCACACCGGCGTCGACTTCCGCGTCAGCGTCTCTATCTCCATCCTGATCGGCATGATCACACTCACCGGCAGCCTGATCGCGTGGGCCAAGCTCGAAGAAATCAAGTGGAACAAGATCGCGCTCAGTAGCCCGATTTCGCTGCCGATGCATCCGCTGCTCGCCGGCGGTAATTTTTTGCTGATGATTCTGCTAATCGTCGCGATCGTCGCCTATGACGAAGCGCGCTGGGCGGCGATTCTGCTGCTCATCCTCGCCGCGGTCGCGGGCAAGCTGCTCGTACTGCCGATCGGCGGAGCGGACATGCCGGTCGTGATTGCCCTGCTCAATTCCGGCTCGGGCGTTGGTGCGGCCGCCACGGGTTTTGTGCTGAACAACAACGCCCTAATCATCGGCGGGTCGCTCGTCGGCGCGTCGGGGTTCATCCTGACCATGATCATGTGCAAGGCTATGAATCGCTCGCTGCTGAACGTGCTAGCGGGCGGATTCGGCGGCGGATCGGCCACTGCCGCAGCGGGCGGCGACCCGAGTAAGCCGGCCGGAACGGTTCGCCGCATGGACGCCGAAGAGGCGGCGATGGTGCTCGAAGCCGCCAGTAGCGTCATCGTCATCCCCGGCTACGGAATGGCCGTCGCCCAAGCCCAGCACGCCGTGGCCGAGATGGCGCACCTGCTGCAAAAGCGCGGCGTGAAGGTGAAATTCGGCGTCCACCCGGTCGCGGGTCGCATGCCGGGGCATATGAACGTGCTGCTGGCCGAGGCGAACGTCGAGTATGACCTGCTCGCCGATTTGGAGATCAATCCTGAATTCGAGCAGTGCGATGTGGCGCTGGTGATCGGTGCCAACGATGTCGTGAACCCCGCTGCTCGGCATGACAAGACCAGCCCGATTTTCGGCATGCCGATCTTCGACGCCGACAAGGCCAAGACGGTGATGGTCTGCAAACGCGGCATGGCCGCCGGTTACGCGGGCATTGAGAATGAGCTGTTCTATTTGCAGAATTGCGTGATGCTTTTCGGCGATGCGAAGGCGACGATCGCGGGAATTTGCACGCAGCTTAAGGCGTCGTAGGGTGTTGCAGGCAGCCCTGCCCATGCCCGCGCGATCGAGCCCCGCTCGCTGGGAATGAGGTCGACTGCATCGAACATGAAACCGCGGAGGGCCGCGGTGCTCCATGCGTGCGCAGTGCGCACGCTACATGCACGCCCCCGCCGCGATCAGCTCTCCCGGCCCGCTCTTGCGCACCACCGCCGGCCACTCGCGCCCCGGCGAGTACCACTCGCTCAGCACCGCGTAAAACTCCGCCGACGTGCCCGCGCGCACAAACGCATCGCGCACCGGCGTGCCCACCGGGTGCAGCTCGCTGTACTTGATTCCGAATTTTCGCATCGTCTTGGTCGCCGTCTCTTCGCCATACTGCTCGACCGCATAGCTGAAATGCTCGGCGATCACCTCGCCCTGTTCGATCACGCTCGGCGGCTCGGGCAGTGGTCGCCCCTGCCGCATTTCGCGCGTCTCGCGAAAAATCCACGGATTCCCGATGCAGCCGCGCGCGACAGTCACGCCGTCGACGCCGGTCTGCTCCATCATGCGAATCACATCTTCGGCATTGAACAGATCACCCGAGCCGAGAATCGTGCGATCGCCGGCGTACTTCTTGACCCGTGCCAAAAATTCCCACCGACTCGGGCCGACATACTTCTGCTTCACCGTGCGTCCGTGCAGCGTTACCGCGTCGAGGCCCAGTTCCATCGCCGTGTCAAAGATGCAAAAAAAATCGCGCTCGCTCTGCGGCGAGTCGTCCATGCCGCGTCGCATTTTCACCGTCACCGGCGTCTCGCGCGGCACCGCGCCGCGCACGGCTTTCAGAATCTCGATCGCGGTCGGCGGGTCGCTCAGCAAATAGCCGCCGCGACAGCGACCGAGCACTTTGTTCACCGGGCAGCCGAAGTTGATGTCGATCACGTCGAACCCGGCCCGCGCCATGAGCACTGCGGCCTGCGCGAACTGCTCGGGCCCGCTGCCCATGAGCTGCCCCGCGACCGGATGATCTTCAGGATGCAAGTCCAGAATCTCGCGCTGCAACTTGCCCGGCTGCACCACCAACTTGTCGAGCACGACCTCGTGCAGTGTGTACGGCGCGCCGAACTTTCGCGCCAGCCGCCGCATGGGCGCGTCGCTATACCCCGACAGCGCCGCCTGCACGACGGGAAAATCAAACTCAAACTTGCCGATTCGAAGCATCCGCAAATTGTAGCGGCGCAACCCGATCTTTCGTCCACTGGTGTACTGAACACCGAACACTGATCATCGCGCCCCGGATCCTCAGCACCCTCCTCCCCATCCGTGCAAATCCGTGAAATCCGTGGCAACATCTCCTGATTCTCCGCGTCCTCTTTGCCCATCGCCGCAAGCGAGAATTGCGTCTGCAACGACGACGATCCCAGGTCGGCCTGTTGCCAAACTGGCGTCGCCGATAACATCCGTTGCTGGCGTAGCGGGTCGCCACTCTCGGCCCGCTTGCGGCCCACGTTAGTCACTTCACCGCGATCGCGCGGAGAAAGAAGGAGCACATCATGCGATCCCTGAGTTCACCGGTCCGTCAACTCACACTTTTGGCGTGCGCGACGGTGGCCATCTCGTCGGCCACTGCCCAGCTCGCGTTCGACGCAGCCGTTAACGTCACCCTCGGCCCAGACACGAGCGACATCGCCGCCGCCGATTTCGACGGCGATGGTTTCGTCGATCTGCTCGTCTGCAATCGCGGCGGCAGCGCCGCCCTCGACGACGGCACAATCGCCCTGCTGCGAAATGACGGCGACGGAACATTCACGACCACGACCATCAACGCCGGCCGCACGCTCGTTCGCCCCTCGGCCATCGCGCTCGGCGACATCGACAACGATACCGACACCGACGCCGCAGTCGTCCTCATCGGCGAAGATGCCGTGCTGCTGCTGCTCAATGACGGCGACGGCAACTTCTCAGCCGGCAGCACGCTCACCGTCGGCGATGCGCCCAACTCGATCGTCGCCGTCGATTTCAACGGCTCGTCCGGCCTCGACCTGGTCGTCTCGAACGAGGAAGCCGACAGCGTCAGCGTGCTGATCAACAACGGCAGCGGCGCGTTCGCAGCCGCACAGAACGTCTCGTTCGCGGTCGACGCGCAGCGCACTCGCCCGCGCGGCCTCGCCGCCGAAGACATCAACGGCGACGGCATTATCGATCTGATCGTCGCCCTCTTCGATCGTGATCAGGTCGGTATCAAGCTCGGCACCGGCAGCGGCGCGGTCGCCGACGCGCTCACACGAATTGACGTGGGCACGACCGCCACGAACGAGGCCGCCCCCAGCGCCCTCGTCGCCGCCGAGGTGGACGGCGAGCCGGGCATCGACCTGATCGTGGCCAACTCGGTCGGCGACTCGGTCACCATTCTCGAAAACAACGGCAGCGGCGGGTTCACCAACGGCGGCGACTTTGCCACCGGCAACAGCCCGCTCGGCTTGAACCTCGCCGACGTCGATCTCGACGGCGTGCTCGACATCGTCACCGCCAACTCCGAGGGCGACAGCGTGTCCGTCCTACGCGGGCTCGGCGATGGCGAGTTCGCCGCCCCGACCAACACGACCGTCGGTGGCGGACCGCGAAGCGTCATCGCCGCCGACTTCAATGGCGATGACGAGATCGACATTGCCGCTGCGTGCCTGGAATCCGACGAGCTCAGTCTCGTCTTTGCGACAAGCGATAATGACGACGGCGATCCGAATGAAGATCCCAATGACGACCCCAACGCCGATCTCGATCCCAACGCGATTGCCGAACAGTGCGCCGCCGGCTGCGGACCGACGGGCACCGCGATGATGTCGCTTATGCTCATCGGGTTGATGGGCACGAAAGCCGCATGGCGACGTCGCCGAATGACGACGCGCGGCAGCGCGGGTGTTTGATATCTGGCGGCGGGCACTTTGTGGGTGGGCCGGGCATTTCTGCCCGGCCGCGCCGCATTGTGCATCTTGAAACGACAAAACGGGCAGGGAACATCCCTGCCCCACCCGCTCAGTTGATCGGCGGCGGATCGTCATCGCGTCCGCTGCCGCTGAACAAGCGGTTGGTGATGTCGGCGGAATTCGGCAACTCGGCCAGAAACCGCCCGTCACCATCCTGCACATAGCCGAGCGATCGCGCGCTGAGCGCCGTCACATGCCCGTCGACGAACAGCGTGTTCGCGCGCGTCCGATGTCGCTCGTCTGGTGCCGACCGATTCTCCGGCGTGCGATTGTTGTCGTCGCAGTAGTCGCTCGTCGCCGTCAATCGCGGCGGGTCGAGCGACCATGCGTGATTGCCGATCGCGGTGAGTTCGCTGCCGCCATCGATGCGATAGTCGGTCCGCGTCGCAGCGGGCCGGCCGGCCGCCGTGCCCAGTGCGTCCGCCGCCATCACCGTGCCGGCGGCATTCAGATTCTCGATCTTCACCGGAAAACGAATGAAGCCGCGCGCCTCCTGCCCGCCCTTGAACCGCGTGTTGCCCAGGAACTGAAAGTTGTAGCCGTAGGGTGCGTTGCGATTGTTGAGCCGCTCGGCGACCTCCGGACAGGTGAACACGGTGCCCGAGGTGATCAGCAGCGTGTTGTCGCGCGCCGGGTCGGTGCTGGGTTCGTTGAACGCATAGAACCCGCACTCGGCGCCCATCCGCACATACCATCGCGGCCGCCATTGCAGGCCGTTGCCGACCGGATAGACGTTCAGGCTGTTGTCGCCGAATCGGGCGGGCCGACCGGGAATCATGCTGCCGCGATTGGCGTCGGCATACATCGCCGCCCCGACGCCCAGTTGCCGCATGTTGCTGGCGCAGATGGACGTGCGCGTCGTCGCGCGTGCGACCGAGAGACTGGGCAGCAGGATCGCGATCAGCGTGGAGATGATGGCGACGACGACGAGCAGTTCGATGAGCGTGAAGGCATACGCGCTCACACGGTTCGAAGGCTGATTGCGATTCAGCACGGATTTCCTCCTCGGCGCGTGACGACGCACATGCGAATGCACACCGGGGTAACGCGTTGCTCGGGAGCTTGCGCGTACCTACTTGAGCCCCGCCGCCGTGCCGACAAATCGTATCCAATCCGACAGCTCGGCCGCGGCGTCGTTCGGACTGGTTGGTGCTTGCACGCTGACGTTGCCGCCATCGGCGTAATTCGCGAGAACAAAATTGCCGCGACGCGTCAGTGGGTTCGACCAATTCCCTTGCGAAGCTTTGTTGCGCCGAACGAGGACCTCTTTTTCGTGCCAGTCCCCAAACGCAGCGACGCGCACGCGGCGGTTCGTTTCGCCGGAGGGGAATTTGACCGAGACCGCCAGGGACGAATCGGTGGATGTCGCATCCGCTCTGAATTCGGCATCGGGTGTCGGGTCGTTCGGCAGCGAGGTTGATTGTGTCGTGCTTGTCCCGTTTGGACGAAATGAGCTGACGCCCGCCACCGAGATTCCCGCGGAGCGGATCACGGGCCAGCGGCGGACCAGCCAGAATCCGCCTTCGGTGTCCATGTGCAGCCCTTCTGTCGGTTCTCGCAGCGTTCCTATCCAGTTTCCTCCAATCGTCTGCGACTCCGCTTCACTTGGCGCGACAACGACGACGTCAAACGAAACGTCAGCGTCATTCTTGATCGACAATCGCACGCCCACGACGCGCTTGCTGCCCGTTCCGGTTGAGAACGAAAAGGGGATCGCGCCGGTGGAGGCATTCGGCGGGAGCGCGATTCCCGTCGGGAACAGTGTGCGCATGTCCACAAACTTCATCGCGCCATTTTCCCATTCGACGAATCCGGTGATGCTGGCCGTCGGCGGCGACGCCGAAGCCTGGCCGACGATGGTCAGCAGGACGAAAACTCCGAGTACTCTCTTTGTCATGAACGCGTCTCCTTTTGGGCGGCAGCCGATGCTCACGGCCACGGAAATTTGTCGATCACCGTCGTGATCCAGGCGCGCTCGACGTTCGCGGCGTTCATCGGATCGTTGTTCGCGATCGGCGCAGAGATCGACGTGGCGGTCGCTTCGACATAAGTGTCCTTCGTGGTCAAGGTTACGGTGCTGGTCGAGTTCAGCGTCGAGATGCTCAGCGACCGATCCGCATTGATCAAGTACCAGCGATCGAGACCGGATGCGGTGGACACGGCGATCGCAAGATGCGGCGGCGGTCCCGGCGGCGGGGCGATCGAGACGATTTGATGCACCGACGGACCGATGGTCGTTCCGGTGCGCGCGTAGGGCCATCGTCTCACAAGATAGAACCAACCCGACTGGAGGTGCAGCCCGCCGCTCGGCGTCTCCCATTTGGCAAGCGCATTGGATGCGGCGCTGCCGGATTCGCGACCGAGCGCGAAGGTGTACTCATCGGTCCCCGCCGCCGCGGTCGACGTCAGAATCAGCTTATATTGGAACGCGACGAAATCGCTGGGAACGCGCAGGTCGGTCGGATCGATGGCAAGTCCGCCGACGGCGAATTTCGTCACGTCGATGTACTTCAGTTCGCCGGTCGAGCCCGATCGCATGACGATCCCAATCAGCCGCACCTTTGCCGACGTTGCAAAATCGCTTTCGGAAAAGGGTTCGAACCGGTGATGGGTTTTCCCGCATCCAGCGCACGCCAATGCAAGGGCCGTCAGCCCCGCGATCATCAAAGTCAGTCGCACGCGATTCTCCTTCTCAAGAGCCCGTTAGATTCTTCGGTCCGCGAGGTGCGCCCGTTGCACCCCCGCCGACAGCGCCGCGGCGCAGACCAACCCGGCGATCGGAATGAATGGGTTGCAGGCAACTAGCGCGAGCCGCGCCGTGAGCAGCGCGCCCAGCACGATCAATATCGCGCACACCAGCAAAACGCCGCACAGTTGAGCGACGCGCGTTGCTGAAACTCGCCCGAGAAACGTACCGAACCCGCACGCCAGCAGCACGACGGCCAGGGCCGGCCACGGGTTGATGAGCTGCAGCACTCGACCCGAGAGCAATTGCTCGATCCCGACCGCCGGCAACAGCACAAACGGCCGCATCGCGCCGCCGTGATCCCGCACGCGATCGGCCAAATTTCGATCAAAACCAATCACGACCACACGCTCCGCAGCGAATCGCGCCAATTCGGCGTCGCTTGCGGAAAAGAACGCGTCAATAGTTTTCGTGGCTGCATCGGTCGTCTCGGTTGGCGGGGGATTCAGGACGATGAAGGGCGTCACGTCCCCGCGCTCCAAGCCGAGCTCCGGCTCAACGACCTCAGTGACACCGGAAAATCGGACGACCTCGCGCGGTGCCAGGTCGTCTGGGACGCCTTCTCGCGACTCGGCGTTGAAATAGTCAACGTGGCCGATACCCAGGTCGTCGCTGACGCTGAACCTTGGATCGGATTCCGGATGCCGCGCGAGCGCGAAAGCCAGCATCGGGCCGGTCGGTGCCGGTGCAACGCCCGAACGCACGATCAGCAAGGTCAGCTCCCAACCCGGTGCCGCGCCGACCCGCGCATGGAACAGTCCGTTGCGATCGGCAGCGTCGATGAGTGCCGACGGCCGGCTTTGCGGAGAAGGGGCGCCGTGCCGCTCGCGGGCAATCATCAAACGGCAACCGACCTCTCGCAGCCGCGCTACGGCGGCCACGAACTCGCCGTCGCCGGCTGAGTCGTGTCGAAAGGCAATATTGAACACAACGACGCGTGGCGGCGTCTTCGATTGCGCCAACCGATCGAGAAGCCGCGCAAAAACCAGTCGGTCTGCCCGTCGCCGCGGAGTGTCTGCGGACGATGGTGCCTCGGCGGCTGCGCCTGACTCCTCGGGCCATTCGACCTCAGCCAGCGCGGCCGCCGCGCGCATCTGCTCGGGGCCGCCGATCGTCAACACCGACACGTGGCGCATCTCGGTCGGTGCCGCCGCGGGACCGCCGAAACGCGAAGCGACATTCGTGAACCA
Source organism: Phycisphaerae bacterium (assembly GCA_046155505.1). Classification (GTDB taxonomy): domain Bacteria; phylum Planctomycetota; class Phycisphaerae; order UBA1845; family Fen-1342; genus JBJXFK01. The sequence continues at coordinate 3,103 of JBJXFK010000186.1, read as the reverse complement.
AACATCGAGCGGCGTTACCCGTGAGATGAATTCACTCGCGAGGTATTGCGTGAAACTCGCCGCCACAAGTACACACATCAGTTGCGTCGCCAGCACGTTCGTTGACGCAAAACGCCGCAATCGGCGGTACGCGATGTATGACGTGCTGTGTCGCTTGGCCACAATCGCCTCGCCCCGCAAATACCGCTCAATATCATCCGCGAGCTCGATCGCATCGGCATATCGATGTTGCGGCTCCTTGCCCAGCGCCTTGAGCACGATCGTGTCCACGTCGGCATCGATGCGCTGCGCACGCGAACCCGTCGAGCCGCCCGCCGCTCGCAAGACACGGCTCGGCGGCGGCGGCTCCTCGTGTTGAATGATCAGCGTGCTCGCGACCCAGTTGTCCGGCTGCACGCGATACGGCAGTTGCCCGGTCAGCAGCTCGAACAAAACAACGCCCAGCGAGTACACGTCCGATGTCGCCGTCAGCTTGTTGCTCGATTCGCGCGTCTGCTCGGGCGACATGTACGCCGCCGTGCCGAGCACTTCGCGGCTCTGCGTGAGACCACTGAGCTGCACGCCCAGCGGCCGCGCGAGGCCGAAGTCGAGAACGGTCGGCTTGCCTTCGGCGTCAACCAGAATATTCGATGGCTTCAAATCGCGATGGATCATGTGTGCGTTGCGATGCACATGCCCGATCGCGCGACAGACTTCAGCCATCAGCGCCAACACCTCGCGCGGGCCGGGGCACTTGACCGCCGCATAGTGCGTGATCGGCGCACCCTCGATCAGCGGCATCACGCAATACTGTGCGCCGCTCGCTGTCTGGCCTGCGGAAAAAATCGGCACGATCGCATCGTGGCGAATCGCCGCGAGCGTGCGAATCTCCAGATCAAATCGCGCCCGGTCGGCGTCCTGTGCCAGATCGCGATCACGTAACACCTTGATGCACACGCGCCGATGTGTGGCAAGCTCTTCGGCTTCGAACACCGTGCCTTGCCCGCCTTCGCCGCGCTTGCGCAGAACACGATAGCCGGCGATTTCGGGAAACGGGATCGGTTGCGGTGTGGGGGCGTCGCGCAGCGCGCGATCGATGTCGCTCAGAAGCGGGTCTCGGTGGTCGCGATTCGTTCGCGTATCGTTGATTGGGTCCACGCAGCGCTCTCCACCGACCGTCCCGGCGAGTTTCGAAGTGCCGCATGCTAGGCGCAGGCGGAGTTATTTTCGATGGTTTCTTCCGAAGTGCGTTTGGCGCGAGCCGCAAATCTGCGACCGTAACCGATCCCGGCGGCGGTTTTCTGCGACCCGCGCGGTCAATCCCCGTGTACGATTCGCCCGCATGTGGCAACGCAGCGCGCTGGGATCGGCGTTACTACTGATGCTCATCGCCGGGGTGCTGGCGGCGGGCGATCGCGGGTCACGCGGCACGCCGCTCGCGCGGGATGTGTCGCTGCGCGTGAACCCAAACACCGCAACCGTGGACGACCTGATGCTGCTCCCCGGAATCGGGCGCAAACTCGCCGAAGAGATCGTCGCCTATCGCTCGCGTGCGGGCGGCTGGCACGTATTTCGCAGCGAGGCCGACCTCGACGCGGTCAAACGCATCGGCCCCAAGACGATCGCAAAGCTGCGGTCCATGCTCTCGTTCGACGCACCACCGATCGGCGAGGCGAATCGGCCATGAATATCCCGCCGCTGCCGGTTCGATTTCGGCCGATCTTCAAGCCGCGTCCGTGGGGCGGGCGACAGCTCGCCGCGCTACTCGGCAAGCCGCTGCTAGGCGACGGGCCGATCGGCGAGTCATGGGAACTGGTGAGCCTATCGGGCGAGGAGTCGGTCGTCGCCGACGGGCCGCTGGCGGGGCAGACGATCAGCGAATTGTTCGCGGTGTGGGGCCGCGATCTGCTTGGCGGCGCGACGCCGGTCGATGGCCGGTTTCCGCTGCTGATCAAGTTGCTCGACGCGCGCGAAAATCTGAGCATGCAGGTGCATCCGCGGCCCGGCGGCGCGGCCGCGACAAGCGGCGCGGCGATCAAGCACGAATCGTGGTTCGTGCTGCATGCCGAACCGGGTGCGAAGCTGTATCTCGGCTTGCGGCCCGGCGTGCAGCGCGCGGACGTGGCACACGCGGCGAACTCGCCCGCGCTCGCGGCGCTGTTCAATGAAGTGAGCGTACGGCGTGGCGACTGTTTCTATCTGCCGAGCGGATTGCCGCACGCGATCGGTGGCGGAATTGTGGTCGCCGAGGTGCAGACGCCTTCCGACGTGACATATCGCTTGTACGACTGGGGCCGCGTCGGGCTGGACGGCAAGCCGCGCGAATTGCACGTCGCGCAGGCGCTCGACAATCTGCTTTTCGACGTGGCGATGGACGAGATTGTGCAGCCGCGCTCGCACGTCGCCGGCCCGTGGGCGACGCTCACGCGGCTCGTGCGATGCGATTCGTTTCACATCGATCGCGTGCGATTCAGCGAGGGCTTGCGACAGACGTTTCCGCACGCCGAGCCGATTGTGTGGATCGTGATCGCGGGTAGTGGCGTAATGCGGCGTAAGCAATACGTGCAGCCGTTTGCGATCGGCGACGTGCTGTTGATCCCGGCGGACAGTCGCGAAACGTTGATCGAAGCGCTCGCGGATTGCGACGTGCTGGAGGTGCGGCTGCCGGTTGTGAGCACGCTGGCTGGCATCCCGCATCCGCCGCGCGAGCAGCCGACGGGCGATACGGTGTCGCTGACGGTGCGTGGTTCGCGCGGTTGAGCGAGCCGCGGAACGCAAGTAGACTCTGACGCGTTGGGTGCGGCTTGCACACACCGAATGTAGACCACGAGCGAGTGACGAATATGCGATCTGTATCGAATGTGACGACAAGTGCGTTGGCTGTGACGACCGGCGGACGAGCGATTGTGACGCAGGCCGCGTGGGTATTTGCGTTCGCGGTGCTTCTGGCGATCTCGGCCCAGGTGAGTTTCCCGCTGCCATTCACGCCCGTGCCTGTAACGATGCAGACGCTGGTCGTGGTGCTCGCCGGCGTGGCGCTGGGGCCGTGGCTGGGCGTGGCGGCGGTCGCGACGTATCTGGGCGCTGGCATCGTCGGATTGCCGGTGTTCGCCGGCGCGTCTGC
>JBJXFK010000182.1:0-8930 GCA_046155505.1 Phycisphaerae bacterium | reverse complement strand
GGCAGCATCGCGCCGATCGCGTTTTCGTCGCGCAGCCGAATGACGGCGACCGTGCCGAAGCCCAGCAGGCCGCCGTTCGCGGGTGCGTCGTAAATTGTCCACGTTTCGCCGACGGCGGGCAGCAACTGATTGAGCGGTGAAAAACCGAGCGCGAGGCCGGCGGATGCGTCGAGCACGAGCAGCGTCGAACGCGTGTCGGGGCTGGATGCGTCGAGCGATTCGAGTGCTGCTTGCACTGCGGCGTTCAGGTCCAGTCGCCACACCTGTACCCAATATGCGTCGACGGGAACGCCGCACACGTCGGCGGCGGTGATCGGGCGAGCACCGCGAGCGGCACGCAGCAGAATCGAGTCGTTCGGAAGCGTCAGTGCGACGTGCGTTCGCGCGGGCTGCGAAGCCGGAAACTCGACGCGCGCCGCAACCGCGGGAAGCGAGCCGCTCAAGCGCCGAAACACGCCGCAAATCTCGGCGACTTGCTCGCGCGGCATTGCCGTATCGAGTATGTGCGTGAGCAAGTCGGCGACGAAGCCGATATCGACGAAACAACCAAATCCCGGCGCGGTCGGCAGGGCACTCTTGAGGTGTGCCGCGGCGCTGCCGTGAAGCTCGAATCCTGGCATTGCGTGAGCATTCAGCACTTCGGCGAGCGCGCGCGACGCTGTCGCGGCCAAAACCCAATTGGACCGGCTCGCCCAAGATATTTCGATCGATGTTTGCCCGAGCGTTACCGACGCGATCTCATTGGCGGCCTCGTTGCGCTCGCGAACGGGTGTGGCTGGATTGAGCGACCGCAGCAGCGCGCCCAGCGCGGCGGACACGGCTTCGGCCTTTCGGGCGTCGCCGCATTCGATGGCGCATATTGCGATCGGCGGTGCGTCTGGCGTATTCGCTGCTTGCTCGGCTGGGCGAAAGCTGAGCACGCCGGAGGTTTGGTCGAGCAACTCGATAAGTTCGACGCCGGATCGCAGGCTGTCGTTCTGAGCGGCACTTGAAGTCGCGATTGCCCGCACCGCACGCCGAACCGGCCCGTCGCTAACTGGCCAATCGCGCCATGCGAGCGTCAGGCGATCGGTTGAGCCAAGCATTTGCGGCGCGCCGGCCGGATTAGACTGCACGAGTGCGACGTGCGCAAGCAGCGCGACCCAGAGTACCGCGCTGACGATAATACTCACTCGCAAATCTCCGCCGTGCCAATCAGCGTTGGCGACGAGTCACTACGCACTGAGCACGCGGCGCTGCCTTTCACACTTTTCGAAACTTCGAAAGCTTCGTGTCAATTGCCGGGCGGCCGGCCCGTGGCGGGCAGTATACTCCGAGTGCGATTGCGATCGGTTGCGCGGCTTCGTGAGTTCGAACACGCGAATTTTCGGGAGAGTGTGACAGTGCGACGGATTGGTGTTGTTTCGTTCTTGAATGCTCGACCGCTCATTCATGGGCTGGACCGCGAGCCGGGACTGCACATCACGCCCGCCGTGCCGTCGGCGTTGCAGGCCAAACTGGAAGTCGGCCAGGTCGATGTCGCGCTGCTGCCGATCGTGGACGTGATCCGCAGTGCGGGCCGCTTGCAAGTGATTAGTGACGCCGTGATCGCCTGCGACGGCGAGACCATGACCGTCCGCGTGTTTTCGCAGGTGCCGCCGCACAAGATTCAGACCCTCTGCGTAGACGGCGATTCGCATACGTCGGTGGCGCTATCGCGTGTGATCTGGCGTGAGTGGTTCGAACGCGAGATCGAAATCCGCCCGATCGACGCGCGGCGCGATCCGATCGACACGTTTGAGTCGGTGCTGCTGATCGGCGACAAAGTCGTGGACCAGCGGCGCGGCAGTTTCGCGTACGAGATCGACCTCGGCGGCGCGTGGCGACAGCACACGGGCTTGCCGTTCGTGTTCGCGGTCTGGGCGGCGCGGGCGGATGATCGCGCGCTCGGTGGCGAAGAGCTCGACGCAATCGCGGAATTGCTGGAATCGGCCCGTGATCGCGGCGTCCTCGCGGCGGCGGAAATCGCCCGCGAGCAGGGGCCGGGGCTGGGCTGGCCGGTGGAATTGGCGGAGAGGTATTTGTTTCGGTGTTTGAAATTCAAGTTGGATGACCGGTCTCGGGCGGGGGCCGAGCTGTTCGCCCGCCACGTGCTCCGTACTGATAACTCGGCTCGGCCGATCATCCGCTGGCCGGAGGCGTGCGCCATGACTGAAGCGGCGTGCCCGAAACGGAGTGTGGCCGGTCATGTTTGAGATACGGTTCGCGCAGCGTGCCGTGGGTGAACTGCGCGAGATTGTTGCGATCCGCCGGAAGGAGATCGTTGACGGCATCGAGCGCCATCTGAAGCACGACCCGAGTCGGGAGAGCCGCAGTAGAATCAAGAAGCTGAATCCACCGCCATTGGGCGAGTTCTGTTTGCGCGTCGGCGAGTTTCGGGTGTTCTACGACGTGCTGCTCGATGAGCGGGTCGTGCTGATTCAGGCGGTTTGGGAAAAGGGACGCAGTACGCTGTCGGAGGTTACAAATGGTCCGAATCATTGACCTGGTCGGCGACTCGATTCCGACGCAGGATGTTCTGGATGCGCTGAGTTCCGACGACGAAACGTATATCCGCCGCGAAGGCAGGATCGTAGGACGGCTCGACATCGCCACGGAATCGGATGCCGATGCGGACCGGCTCGCCGACGAGTGGGCTGCGACTTCGTCGCAGAACGGACGTCGCGAGCAGGGGATTCGTGAGCATCAGAGCGGAAAGTCCGTTTCGATTGACGACGTTCGCCGCGAGTTTGGCGTGTAGTGATGGATTCGTAGTTCTGGCCGAGTGATGCACGCCATCTGCTGAGAAATTCGCGATGAAGGCTGCCTACATGACTACCATCGACGCCTCGATTGAAGACGCCTCTGTGTCCTCCGTGCCCTCTGTGGCTAAGCCCCCACACTCGGCGACCTCCTCGCGTATCTCCGATTCCGACGCCATCGAGATGTACCGCTCGCTCTCCATCCACGAACTCGGCAAGCTCGCCTTTCGCCGCCTGATGGAGATGCACCCTGAGCCGTACCGCACATACGTCGTCGATCGCAACGTCAACTATTCGAACGTCTGCACCGCCAAATGCATCTTTTGCAACTTCAAGACCGACCCCGGCCAGCCCGATGCCTACATCCTGAGCTTCGAGCAGATCGGCAAAAAGATCGAAGAGCTGCTCGACATCGGCGGCACGCAGATTCTCATGCAAGGCGGCCTCGTGCCCGCAGAGGACGACCCGAGCGGCCACGGCCTGCCGTTTCAGTGGTATCTCGACCTTTTGCAGTTCATCCGGAAAAACTATCCAACGATCCACGTACACGCCTTCAGTCCGCCGGAGATTTGGGCGTTTCATTTGATCTACAAGATGCCGCTGCGCGATGTGCTCTTGCGGCTTCAGGAAGCGGGCCTCGCCACCATTCCCGGCGGCGGTGGAGAAATTCTCGTCGATCGCGTCCGCCGCAAGATCAGCCAGGGCAAAACGCTCAGCGACGAGTGGATGGCGGTCATGCGCGAGGCACACAGCATCGGCATGAAGACCAGCGCGACGATGATGATCGGTCACATCGAGACCATCGAAGAGCGCATCGAACACATGCGCCGCATCCGCGACCTGCAAGACGAACTCGGCGGCTTCACAGCGTTCATCCACTGGCCGTTTCAGCCCGAAGGCGCGCCGCTGGGAAGGTGGAAGCGACTGCCGACGGAGAGTAGCGACGAAGCGACGAAGCGACGCAGCGACGGAGGGGTGACAGGCCCCGCCGATTCCTCCGTCGCTGCGTCGCTTAGTCGCTCCGTCGCTTCGTCTCGACCCAAGCCCGACGGCCAGCACCTGCTGCTCGCCGACGCGCATGAGTATCTGCTCTGGCTCGCTGTCTCGCGGCTCTATTTCGACAACGTGCCGAACATCCAGTCGAGTTGGGTGACGATGGGGCCCAAGATCGGCCAGCTTGCGCTCTTCTATGGTGCCAACGACATGGGCAGCGTGATGATGGAAGAGAACGTCGTCTCGCAGGCGGGTGCGACCTATCGCCTGAGCGAGGACGAGATCCGCCGCCTGATTACCGACGCCGGCTGGCAGCCGCAACAGCGTGATCAGTATTACCGCCCGATTGATACGTCGGCGCAACGAAAGTCCCGCGTCGCCGGCCCGGCGGTTTCGACGGTGACGGCCCATCAACCGGCGGTGGTGGTGCCACTGACGGTGAGCGGCGATCGAGAAGGGCGACGGGTGTTTTGACTTGGCGGCACGACCACGCTTTGTCACCGCGATACCCGATCATGCGAAACCATGCGTTGTTCGGCGAGGTTCGAGTGGTTGCCCGGAACTCGTCGAGTATCGAGTGGGACGCACCATTGTGGGCTATCACGTATTCGGTGCAGACTCCGTGCTCGAGATCGAACCGGCGCATCGCGGGTTGCCGCGCCGAGGCACGCGTTTTGAGTTCTTTCGCGACGGCTCGGTCCAGTTCATACAACGTTTCGTCGATGACTTGCCGCACGGTTACGCGCGACAGTGGACTCACGACGGTCGCTTGATCGGCTCGTTTCGCATGATTCGCGGCACCGGCACCGACCTTTGGTGGCACGCCTGTTCGCGCGGTCGCGAACACTACCTCGCCGAAGCGTTTCAATCGCGCCATGGTTGGCGATACGGCTTCGATTGGTGGCTGAACGAGGACGGCACGCTCAGCATTGAGTCGCACTGGAAAGCGAACAAGCCTCACGGTGTGACGCGAGTATGGGATGAGTGCGGCCATCTCGCCGACGGCTATCCAGAATTTTTCATCAACGGAAAGAAGGTTGATCGGGCGACTTACGAGGCCGCCGCACGACGCCAAAAATCCCTGCCGAAACTGCGTGCAATCGATGACAAACCGCAACGACGTTTTCCGCCGAACATCGCCCGCGTGTTGCGGGTTACGCCCAAGTAGGAACTACGAAACCTTCACCATCGCCGTCGCCAGACACGCCATCCCGCGCAGTTCCCCAATCGCGTCCAGCTTCTCGTTCGTCCCCGCCTTGATATTCACCGCCGACTCCGCCAGCCCCAAAATCTCCGCCAGATTCGCACGCATCGCCGCCTTGTGCGGCTTCAAGCGCGGCTGCTCGGCCAGAATCATCACATCCACATTCACCGGCTCAAACCCCGCCGCCCGCACAAGCCGCACCACTTCCACCAGAAACCGCCGGCTGTCGGCGTCCTTGTTCGCCGGGTCGCTGTCCGAAAAATGCTCGCCAATATCGCCCAGCCCCGCGGCCCCGAGCAGTGCATCGCACAGCGCATGCATCACCACATCCGCGTCGCTATGCCCCTCAAGCCCGAGCGGCGAATCGATCCGCACGCCGCCCAGCACCAACGGCCGCCCGGTCTGCGTCCGATGAATGTCATAGCCGATGCCGCTACGATACATAGGTCCAGTGTCCCTTGTCGTCCGTCCGCCAAAGGCTTCCCGCAGGCACGTTTGCCGGGCGTGGTAAGCCGCGGCGGCTTCGCGCACAGTTTGCGCCGATCGACGTTTCGATCGGCTTCGGTTCACGAGTGTACCGCGCCGCGCCCGCCGACGGCGCGTCAGGCAGGCGATCCGACATGGCCCATCCGCATCACAAACGCCGCAAGCCATTCGACGTGCCGAATCTCAATATCGAGGTGACGAGCGAGGTCTCGGTCGGTGCCTACGCCCGACGCCAAGTGCTCAATCGCTGGGCCCTCGGCGGCCTTGGCCTCGGCTTGACGTTGATCGCCGCGCTGGTGCTTTGGGTCATGGACCCGTTCGCGTCGCACGCGTCATTTCAATCGACGGTCCGTTGTGTCTCGTGCAATTTCGAGGGCACGATCGCCGTGCCCAGCGACCAGCAGCCGCCGCACGATTGCCCAAAGTGCGGCGAACAGGCGTGCCGCGAACTGTGGCGCTGCCGCAGTTGCTCCGAGCGGTTTATGCGCAGCACCACCACGAGCGTCACGCGCTGCCCGCGCTGTTCATCGGACGATGTGGGAGCGGCGACCGCGTCCGATCCGCCGGCGAGTGCTCCAGCTTCCCGCTCAATGTCGCGCCCTGCGACCGCGCCCGGCTGATCCGCCGAAAAATCCTTTCGTTGACTGTGGTTATCGACCGATCTAGCATGAAGAGGAATCATGCCGCCCGATTGCGCGCCGAATTTTTCGGCGTGCCCGCGTGCGGCTCGGGCGCTTCGCCGACGGATCGGCGGCCACTTCGCCGCAGTCGCCGTCGGCTTGGGAGGTCATGGATGTCCAAGCGCGACGCACTGTTGTCGATCGTCGACAAATACCTCGATACCGATCGCTTCCGCACGCAAAACTGGCAAGGCACCTTCAACGATTACGTCGATCTGGTGATCGCCAATCCGCGCATCGCCCGAAACGCATACCAGCGCGTCTATGACATGATCCTGCACTACGGCACCAAGCGGTATTCGCTGCTCAAGCAGGATTACGTGCATTACAACTTTTTCGACGACCCCATCGACAGCGGCCACGACGGCGTCTTCGGCCTCGATGCGCCGCTCATGCGGCTCGTCGATACGTTCAAGTCCGCATCGCAAGGCTACGGTGCCGATCGCCGCATTCTGCTCCTGCACGGCCCGGTCGGCAGCAGCAAGAGCACCATTGCGCGCCTGCTGAAAAAGGGCATCGAGCACTACTCGACGATGGAGGAAGGCGCGCTCTACAGCTTCACCTGGAAGATCAAGAACGATCAGGGCGTCGAGGAATTGCACCCCTGCCCGATGCACGAAGAGCCGCTCAAGCTCATCCCGCGCCGCGCCCGCAAGGAAATTCTGACCCAAATCAACGCCGACCTGCCCGAGGATCAGCAGGTGCGCATCGAGGGCGATCTCGATCCGTTCTGCCGCCGCATGTTTGACGATTTGCTCAAGCAATACAACGGCGAATGGCGCAAGGTGCTCGAACACATCGTCGTCCGCCGCATGGTGCTCAGCGAGAAAGACCGCATCGGCATCGGCACGTTCCAGCCCAAGGACGAGAAAAACCAGGACTCGACGGAGCTCACCGGCGACATCAATTATCGCAAGATCGCGCAGTACGGCAGCGACAGCGACCCGCGCGCGTTCAACTTCGACGGCGAACTGAACATCGCCAATCGCGGCATCTGCGAATTCATCGAAGTGCTGAAGCTTGACGTGGCGTTCCTCTATGACCTGCTCGGCGCGTCGCAGGAACACACGATCAAGCCCAAGAAATTCGCCCAGACGCACATCGACGAGGTGATTCTCGGCCACACGAACGAGCCGGAATACAAGAAGCTTCAGAGCAATGAGTTGATGGAGGCCTTCCGCGATCGCACAATCAAGATCGACGTGCCGTACAACATCCGGCTCAGCGACGAGATCAAGATCTACGAGAAGGACTTCAGCAAGGACAAGGTCAAGGGCATCCACGTCGCCCCGCACACGGTCGAGACTGCGGCGATGTGGGCCGTGCTGACGCGGCTGGAAGAGCCGAAGAAGGCCGGCCTGACGCTGCTGCAAAAGCTCAAGCTATACGACGGCAAAAACATCCCCGGCTTCACCGAAGACTCGATCAAGGAACTGCGCGAGGAGGCCCCGCGCGAGGGCATGCAGGGTATCAGCCCGCGCTATATCCAGGACAAAATCTCGAACACGCTGGTCAGCGAGCAGTCGCAGCAAGAGCGGATGATCAATCCGTTCATGGTGATGAACGAGCTGGAAAGCGGCCTCAGCCATCACTCGCTGATCACCGACGAGGAGCAGAAGAAACGCTACAAGGAACTGCTCGTCGTCGTGCGCGAGGAGTTCGAAGACATGCTCAAGGGCGAGGTGCAGCGGGCGATCAGCGCCGACGAAGACGCCATCAAGCGGCTCTGCACCAATTACATCGAGAACGTGCGCGCCTACACGCAGCACGAGAAGGTGCGCAATAAGTTCACGGGTCGCGAAGAAGCCCCGGACGAGCGGCTGATGCGGTCGATCGAGGAAAAAATCGACATCCCCGACAGCCGCAAAGACGATTTCCGCCAGGAGATCATGAACTACATCGGTGCGCTCGCGCTCGACGGCAAGAAGTTCGAGTACCCCACGAACGCGCGGCTGCACAAGGCGCTCGAGCTGAAGCTGTTCGAGGACGCACGTGACACGATCAAGCTCAAGAACGTGGTCAGCGGCGTCATCGACGAAGAGACGCAGGCCAAGATCGACGTGGTCAAGCAGCGCCTGATCAAGTTCTTCGGCTACAACGAGACCAGCGCGACCGACGTGCTGAACTACGTGGCGAGTATCTTCGCGCGAGGCGACACAAAACGCCGCGATTGACCGACGGCGATGTGGCGCAGCCGCCCTCGGCTGCGTTCTTCATCGCGCGACAACATCCCCACCGCGCGTCCGCGCAAGCCACGCGGCGCGCGGAAGCGGTCGGTCGATAGCGCTTGCGGCACGCCGCTCTTCACGCTGGGCACGGAGCATGACTTACGACCGCTGCGAGTCGCTTTCGGTCGGCGTTCGATTGTGTGTCCGTGTGCTGGTGCTGGGAGCGCCATCGCGCGTGGCCTGATCCGATTGCACCGCTGGCCGGTGCGCTCTACGCACCAATTTGATGTCCGTCGCTATCTCGCGGCTGCATCGCTTGCACATCCCGGCACCGAGTTGATCGACCGGCGGTAACGGTGGCTCGCCGACGCATGGCGCGGCGGATAGAATCTCGAACCGCGTCGTGTGCAGCCGGTCATTTGGTCTTGCGTCGAGCAAACTTTTCGGAGTCATCCATGAAGCGCGTTCTCGTTGCATCGCTGCTGGTCGGGCTGTGGTTTGCGCCGCTGGCCTTGGCTGAGGGGAAGTCGGAAGAATATTGGCCGGCGTGGCGCGGACCGTTGGCGACGGGCGAGGCACCGAAGGCGAAGCCGCCGACCGAGTGGAGCGAGACCAAGAA
>JBJXFK010000168.1:0-12370 GCA_046155505.1 Phycisphaerae bacterium | reverse complement strand
TCGAGTGGACCGACATCGAGACGCTGCCCGACCCGCTTGGCCGTCCGCTGCTGACGCTGCGCGGCAAGACCGCCGAACTCGCGTCGGCGCTGGGCATCGCTCGCTGGCTGGTGTCGATTTCGCACGCCGGTGATTACGCGACGGCATCGGCGATCGGCGTCGGGGAGGCATAGCGGCTCTTATGCGAAATCGGACCGGGGCATTGTGGCACCGTGCCCCGCGGCGACCGAAAGTGCGGCTTCGGATTTCGCGGCGCGCGGTGCTGCGGCGCGGGTAGACGCGTCCGAAATTCTCTCGCGTCACGTATCGCCGCCCGCGGCTCGATGCTCTACCAACGCACAACGCCGGTGCTGCGGCGAAAAACGAAACGGCGAACGCATTGACACCGTCGGTCGAGTCGATATCGTATCAGGCTTGCTTCCCCGCCGGTGCCCGCACGCGGACGCTGGCGGCGAATTCCCCGATAGCTCAATGGTAGAGCACCCGGCTGTTAACCGGGTTGTTGTAGGTTCAAGTCCTACTCGGGGAGCTAAGCGAGCGGTAGCGGAACGACGCGACCAACGAGTTAACGATGAGCCCCGGGAGAGCGATCTTCCGGGGTTCGTTCGTTTCCGCCAGTGTTTGCAAGGGGTTGCGCGCGACGCGGCTCTCGGCGGCGGGCCGAGAGAGCGCCCGCGCGGTCGACGAATCGCCAGCGGCCGCCCCCGTCCGCCCGCTCCGGGCCGAGAGTTCTCTCTTTCTCTCGTTAACAGACCCCATCCAGTTAGCGCTTAGGGGTGCTCTCGATCGAGAGCAACACGCGGTTAACCAGCGGCTTGTGCAACCGACACGGGCGCGAGCGATCAGTTCAAGTTCACGCAAGACACTGCGAAGCCTCCCGTGTTTGAATTACCAAGCTGGGTGCGGGTACCCGCCTGGAGGCTCGCCTCAGAGTTTCATGCTGGCGATGTTTGCAGCGTGCGCACACACAAGTGAAGTACGGCGAAAGGAAGCCACGCGTCCCGGAAAATTCGAAGGGGCGAACGTCATACCGACTGCGGATTCCGGCCGTGCCGCCCGCCCAGTCGCTCTTTGGTGGTCGTCCGAAAAGATGCATGCTGAGACCGAGAATTCCCGTACGGTTGCGACTTTCGGCATCTAGTTCTCATTTCGACTTCTCGGAATTTCGTTGAACACGAAGGAGCGAAGCTCTACGATGAATGTCTCGTTCCTCGTTTGGCGCTTGGTGGAGTGTTCGTATGAAAACAGTGTCCGCGTTGCTCATCAACTACGTGGTTATTACATCCGTAGTGCTCGGCCAAGGTGCAACTAATCGTGTAAGTTACGGGTTGAATCGGACGCAGCCGAACGCGGATTGCGTCGAGCCCAGCGTTTCTTCCAACGGCAGATTTGTTGCGTTCAAGAGCCGCGCGACAAACTTGGTTGCCGGCGCGGGCGGCGTGAGCAGCATTTTTGTGCGCAACATGGACGACCTCGGCACCACATTGGCACTCGCCAGCATCGCAGCGGACGGTTCGTTTGCAACGCATGATTGCGACGCGCCGATGATCTCCGCGAATGGTCGGTTTGTTGTGTTCCACACCCTATCCCAACTTTCACCCGCTGATACGAACTCCCTGGTCGATGTGTACATCCGCGATTTGCAGAACAACCTCACCGAGCGCGTAAGCGTGTCGACCGATGAGCTGCCTGCGGATGCGGACGCGATGTTCGCGCGGGTCTCCGGCAATGGGCGATTTGTCGTGTTTCACAGCGAAGCAGGCAATCTAGTGCCTCAGGCGTCGCCCGGAATCGGGCGTGTTTATGTGCGTGATCGCACCAATGGCACGACCGTCTGCGCGAGCCTGGATTCAACCGGCACACCCGTGTCTGCGCTACCCGACTTTCACATTGAACCGAATGGGAGGTTTGTTGGTTTTGTCAGCAGCGATGCGGCGCTGACCGGCGGGGTTGAGCTCGGGTACCCGTTGGTGCACATTCACGATCTTGTCAGCGGCACGACGACGCTCGGGTCAGTCGCGCTCGGTGGCGGATTGCCAAACGGCGCCGCGCAGCAACCTTGGTTGTCTGACGACGCCGCGCATCTGGTGTACGTCTCGGCTGCAACAAACATCGTGGAAGGCGGCACCGAGAGCCTCAACAAAGTGTATTTCGTCGATCGGACGACAGGTTCTAACGATCTGATGTCTCGGAATCAGGCGGGCGAAACGGGGAACGATGCGCACGCTAACCCGTGCATTGGCGGAGATGGTCGCAACGTGACGTTTTCCACCAGCGCGACAAACTATTTCGCTGGAGACACCGAGGTCATCGATATTATACTGCGCGAACGCGTCCCAGACCGGGTCCGGCGCGGAACCCCAGCGCTAAACGGAGCCTACGCCGATGCCGACTGCGGTGCGACGGATCGCGGCTCGATGCTGAGTCGGAATGGCCTTTCGCTTGTGTTTGAGTCGGGTGCCGCAAACTTGACATCAAGCGACACCAATGGCCTTGTGGACGTATATCGCCGATTCATCGCTATATGCTTTGTGCCAACTGTTTCGATCAGTAGTGTGTCCGATACGCGAGTCTGCTTAGGATCGGAGCTGACATTGGGCGCGAGTGCGGTTGGCGAGGCACCGCTGGTTCTTGAGTGGACGAAAGACGGCGTGCCCGTGGTTGACCCCATTGATCCAGGTGGTCCGCTCTTGCGCGTGCTAGAGGTTAGCCCTTCTGATGCGGGCACCTATGTCGCCAGGGCCAGCAATCCGTGCGGCTTGGGCACGAGCGCCGGGGTCTCTATCATAATCGAAGACTACATCCTCCCATTGCCCGCTGCGCTAAACCTTTGTGTTGGGGGGAGTGCGAGCCTCTACTGTGAGCCGCAGGGTGTCGGACCGTACACATATCGCTGGTACAAGAACGGACAGCCAACCATTCAAACCACCCGCGGCATCTCGTTCACGCAGGCGTCGGCTGATGATGTGGGCGAGTATTCGTGCTTGGTGACGACGCCTTGCGGATCGATTTTCAGTACCTCCACTCTCGTGTCGGTAGTTGAGCGTCGCCCCGAGCTCGTGCAGGGTTTGACGGACGTCGTGCTATGCCCCGGCGACTCGCATCAGTTCACCGCGGTCTTCGACGTGCCTTCGGGCCCGATCCGCTATGACTGGGACACGCCTCGCGGGCAAGTCGAGACGTCGACTCCGAGCTTGACGATTGACGACGCGACCACGCTCGATGTAGGACAATACAGAGTCGTGGCAGTGAATGCGTGTGGAAATGCGGTCACGGAATCGGTCTCGCTGACTTTTAGCTCGGCTCCGACCATCTCGCGTTCGCCAACGTCGCAGAGCCGTTGTTTGAATGAGTCGGTGACGTTTGAGATTCGGGTTTCCGGGCCGCGGCCAATGACGTACCAGTGGTTCCACAGCGGCACTCCGATTTCGGGGGCAACCGAGCCGTATCATCAGATTTCTCGTGTCACTTCGGCGAGCGCGGGCCTGTACTGGTGCGATGTTACCAGCGGCTGCGGTACGAGGCGGTCCGCGGCGGCGACGCTCACGGTCAATGGCTGCGCTGGGCAACCGACGCCGTACTATGTGAGGCTTCTCGACGGCGTCGTTCCGGACAACCAATCGAGCGCTCGTGGCCTGAACAACTTGGGAACCGTTGTCGGCACGTACCAAACCCCCGGTTTCACAGCCGCGCTTCCGATCCGCTGGGACGAGGGTGGTTCTCGAGTTGATCTTGGGCCTGATTCGCGAGTGAATGCCTTCGCCATCAATGACGCCGAACGTGAGGTTGGATTCAAGCGAGATTCGGTCACTGATCCGGCTCGGGCGGCCTATCGCGATGGGAGCCAACCATTGCGCACGCTCGATCACCTGTTTGATTGGACGCCATCAAGCAGCACTGCGTTGGACGTGAACGCCGCCGGTGAGATGGTGGTCACCGCCTCGTCAGCATCTGGCGACGTGCACAGACCCTACGTTTTCCGAGAGCCAGATACGTTGGAAGAGCTATCGTCCTTACCGGGGATGTTGTTTTTCTCCGCAAGCTCGATTGACGACCTTGGTCGTTGCGCCGGCTCGCTCGCGCGGATCGCGCCCGGGTTCCCTCGGCTGCCGGTTGTCTGGAACGACGCGACACCGGAATTGCTCGCACTTCCAGCAGGCTCAGAAGACGGGGAAGCGAAAGACCTGTCCGGACGCTGGGTTGTGGGAGCTGTCGATGAGTTTCGAACGCCGGTCGTCTGGGAATACGGGAATCCGCGCCTGCTTTCGACTCCCCCGGGGACACGTCGGGGTGCGGCAGAACGGGTGAACGCCTCGGGGCTGATGGTAGGAAGCGTCGAGATGCTCACCGGCCAACTCGAGCCCATCCTCTGGCGCGGCGACGTGCGAGTCTCTCTTAACGAAGTCGCGCAGTTGCCGGCGACTTGGCGGCTGCACTACCCAAGCGGTATCAGCGATTCCGGATGGATCTGCGGGGACGCTCGTGGCCCCGGCGGCTTTCCCAAGGCATTCGTTTTGCTCCCGTACGAGTATGACATTTTCATCGGTGGTGCGCCCCCGACGCGAAGCGGAAGCGCCGCAGAGTTCTTTGTGCTGACTCGAAACGCAGCGAGCACGCGGTATCAGTGGTATCGCGCGGGCGGGCCGCTGCAAAACGGAGATCGCATCAGTGGTGCGACCTCGTATCGGCTGCGCATCGATCCGGTTCAAAGCGGAGACGCCGGCGAGTACCACTGTATGGCGGTATGCGATGGTGTTACGTACCAGAGCATCTCGAAGTCGTTCGAAGTCCTTCCCGGGCCGGGCTGCACGGGAGATGCGGATGCAGATGGCGACATTGATTTGGCTGACCTGGCGACCGTTCTCGTGAACTTCGGACTTCCTGAAGGCGCGACGCGTGGGCAGGGCGATTTCGACGGTGATGGAGACGTTGACTTGGCGGATTTAGCGTCATTGCTGGTGGTGTTTGGAGGCTCGTGTTAGTCGCGGTTTCGTCGCGATCGGGGCGGGTGACACTGTCGAACCTTGAACACCGTTCGGGTGCCATTGCCCTATTGCCGCAGAGGGTCAGATTGGCGCACGCCCGGCAGTTTTCACTTTATCGCATTCGCATCGCACAGAAACGCAATCAATCCGGGGAAGTATGTTTCCTGATCGTCGATGAAGCAGCAGTGGCTGCCGTTTGCGAGACGCAAGAACCGCCTATACCGCACCGGCGTGGACATCCAGCGCATGTACTTCGGATCGATCGTGTTGTAGTGCGTGCCGCCACCATCCGGTTAACGCTTCGCGTATTTGACGGATAGAGACGCTCGCACGCGCGAGCCAACATCCCGCCCAACGACGCACCAGCCGCGGAGCGGAGGATCCCGGCGCGCCGGGATCGGCAACGACTCACGGGAGAGATGCCGATGGCTTCGCTCCGCATCATCAGCGACCCGACGCACCCCGTCGCGATGCCGCCCGACCAGCGACCGCATCACCCCGGCTTCTTCGAATCCTTCTTTTTCTTCGTCTCTTCCTTCTGATCCTTGTACGTCTCTTCCGGAAAATCCCAGACATAAATCGTGCCCGCGCGATCCGCCGTCGCCAGGTACTTGCCCGCGTAATCAAACGCCAGCGTCATCACCTTGTCGCCGTGCGCGACCAGCGTGTTCATCCGCCGACCCGTTTCGACATTCCAAATTTTCACCGTGCGGCTGTTGCCGCCGCTGGCGACGGTTTTGCCCGACATGCTGAACGCGACGCAGGTCAGCCCGTCCTGGTCGCAGTCGATCTCGCGATTCATCGTTCCCTTCTCAACGTCCCACAGTTTCAGCGAGTTGCCGGCCGTCACGGTCACGATCGTTTTGCCGTCCGGGCTGAAGTCGATCCCCTGGATCACCTTGTCAAAGCCGCTGATGCGATGCTTCACGGCGCGCTTCGCCATGTCCCAGACGATCAGGCGCGTTGTGCCGGCGCTGGCCAGCAGCGACGAATCCGGGCTGAAATCGAGCGTCGTAGCCGCGACGCGATCATCGATGAGTTCGAATTCGAGCTTGCCCGTCTTCGCGTCGAAAATCATGATCCGGTCGTCAGTCTTTTTCAGCGACCGCGAATTGAGCGCGATCCACTTGCCGTCCGGCGAATACGCAATCGTCCGCGCGTTTTGCAGCTTGTCGCTGAGCAGCAACGCCTGCTTGCCCTCGATCGGGTTCCACACCCGCGCGCTGCCATCCGATTGCAACTCGGTCGCGGTTTCGGCGAGCTGCAACCCATCCGGGCTATATGCGATCGACTCAATTCGCCGTCGCTGCGGTGCGACCGAACTGTCGCTGCGCGAAGCGGGGCTGTCCTTTACGCGCAGCCGCTGCAGCACCTTTTGCTGCGCATAGTCCCAGACGAATATCTGCCCCTCTTCGCCGCTGCTGGCGATGTACTTCCCGGTCGGGCAAAACGCGAGGTGATCGACCTGCGCCTTGTGCGCACGCAACGAAAACGCCGGTGCCTGCCCGACGCGATCCTGACCGAGCGCGACACTCAGAAACATCAACGATGCAAGAATGGGAACGAGCCGCATGTTCGGTCTCCTTCAAAGACGAACTCGCCGACGCGCGAAATGGACGACCCGCTGCGCGAGAGCGACATCAGTAGATTAGCTACGCACGCCGCCGAACTCAAACACAATCCGACGTAGCGGTGCGTCCAGACGGGCATTCAGCCGTTTGCAAGCAATA
The DNA here is from genome assembly GCA_046155505.1 of Phycisphaerae bacterium. Taxonomy (GTDB): domain Bacteria; phylum Planctomycetota; class Phycisphaerae; order UBA1845; family Fen-1342; genus JBJXFK01. The sequence continues at coordinate 5,655 of JBJXFK010000168.1, read as the reverse complement.
CCGACATGACCGCCCCGCTGATCAGCGGAATCGCCAAATTGTCGTCGATCTTTACCAAGCCCCAGCGCAGCGGCGTCGCTTCCACAATCATCGCGACCACCGCGCCGATCAGCCCGATCCAACGATGCTCCGGCATCGTCAGCCACGCGACGGCCAGCGCCGAAATCAAAAACGCCGAGCATCCCGACAGGCTCTTGCCCAGAAATCGCGGCCCGCCTAGTTTGATGCCGACTAGCGAAGCCGCCGCGTCGGAGATCGACATAAACAAAAGCGCCGTGATCGCGACCGGCTTTGGAAACCACCAGATGCAAAGCAGACACGCGATCGCGACGTAGGTCGCGCCGGTGAACAGACGCTTCTCGGACGGACGCATGATCCGCCCAATCGTCATATTCACCGCCTCGCGCACCGCCGGCGAGATCATTCGCGCCGACTCCAGCGCGACCGCAAACGCGACCAGCCCGCCCATCACCCACAGCATCGTCTCCCGCTCGGTATACATGTACAGAACCGGGAAGGTCGCAGAGGATAGGTGAATGGCCTTCCGGCGGATTTCCTCGCCGTAGGAAATGCCGGGGCCGTCGTCTTCGGGCGGGCGGCTGTCGGGGCGTAAGTCGTCGGTCAGGGCAACCCTCCCTCGCGCGTGTTTCGCGATCAGTATATCCGGCGACGGGCGAGCGAGCGGGGCGCGGCAGCCGCTTGGAGGGCACCACACCACCCTCGCCGACGCAGCAGATAATCGTCGCCCGAAAAATGCGCAAATTGACGTATCACCTGCGCCGTTTCACACTCCTCTGACGGGAAACCGGCTTTCCTTTGACAGTTCGGGGGGATACGTCGTCGCTGAACTCGTTCGAGCCTGCCGGCCACGCATCACGTTCGGTCGCCACGTCACGCAAACAAGGAGGCTCTGGATGTTGCCACTCGGGCCAGGCATCGTCACTCTTCTCGCCGCAGCCGGTTCGCCGCAACCGTCTGCGCCGTCTATAGATACGGCAATTCATTGGCGCTCGCACCCTGCCTCGGCCGCCGTCGCGATCGCCGCTACACCCGTCGACACGCTTAGCGCCGCGCTCGCGGCAGGTGATTCGCATGTCATCGTCCGCTTTGACCGCCCAGTCTCCGCCGGCCTGCGAAACGAGCTGCGACTCGCCGGAATTGATCTCCAGGCGTACCTCGATGCCAACGCCTACTTTGCGAAGGTCGCAGCGACCGCTCCAGCGCTTCTCTCGCGCGCCCGCACTCCCGCGGCCACCCTCGCCGAAGTGAGCCGCATCGACGTCAACTGGAAGCTGCACCCCATGCTCGCCCGAGGCGAAACGCCAACCTGGGCCGTGCTCCCACCGCCGACGACGCTGCCGACGACCCGCGAGGGCATCACCTGGATCGCGGCATATGCGCTCTTTCACGCCGACACCGCGATGCTCGACGCGGCCGACCTCGCCGAGTCGTTCGAGGGCGTGGTCGTCTCGCAGCTCGACACCGTCCGCGGCCTCGTCATCGAACTGCCGCTCGACCAGATCGCCAATTTCGCCGCCAGCGACGCCGTCATGTACATCGAACCCGCCCTGCCGCCGATGGTCGAGAATAACGACAGCAATCGCGCGATCACCGGCACGAACATCGTTCAAGCCGCGCCCTACGGACTCAGCGGCGCGGGCGTTTCGGTACTCGTGTATGACGGCGGTTTCGCGCTCGGGTCACATGTCGATTTTCAGGGACGACTGTCAGTACGCGATACGTCCGGACTTTCCAATCACGCCACGCACGTCTCCGGCACCATCGGCGGCGGCGGCGTTGCCAACCCCAACCTGCGCGGCATGGCCCCCGGCGTGACCATCGAGTCGTTCGGCTTCGAACAAGTTGGCGGACTGCGACAAGGGTTCCTCTACACCGATCCCGGCGATCTGCTCGCCGACTACACGAACGCGGTAAACGTGCTCGGGGCCGACATCGCCAACAACTCGATCGGCACCAACACCGCGCCGAACGGCTTCCCATGTACATGGGAGGGCGACTACGGCGTCACCGATACCGTGATCGATTCAATCGTGCGCGGCGGACTCGGCGCGCCCGTACGCGTCGTCTGGGCCAACGGCAACGAACGCAGCTCGGGCCGCTGCGGCACGACCTATCACACGACCGCTCCGCCGGCATGCGCGAAGAACCACATCACCGTCGGCGCGCTCAACTCGAACGACGATTCGGTCACATTTTTCACCAGTTGGGGCCCCGCCGACGACGGCCGCTTGAAACCCGACATCTCGGCTCCCGGCTGCCAAGTCGGCGGCGATGGCGGTGTCACATCCTGTTCATCGCTCGGCACTACCGCGTACACAACGTTTTGCGGAACCTCGATGGCGTCACCCACCGTTTGCGGAATGTCCGCCCTGCTGCTCGAAGACTTCCGCACGCAGTTTCCGACGCTCCCCGATCCGCGTAACTCCACGCTGAAAATCCTGCTCGCGCACAACGCGCAAGACATCGACGCCGTCGGTCCCGACTACAAAACCGGCTACGGCTCCGTGCGAATTCAGCCGACGATCGACTTCCTGCGCACCGGACAATTCGACGAGGATCAAGTGGATCAGGGCGGCGTCTATCGCATGACGCTCAACGTCGGCGGCGCGCAGCCGACGCTGAAAGTCACCATCGCGTGGGACGATGTTCCCGGCACGCCGAACGTCGGCAACGCGCTGGTCAACGATCTCGACCTGGTCGTGCTCGATCCGTCGGGCATCCAGCGCTTCCCGTGGACGCTCGGCGGACTGGCGAACCCGGCCGCGCCGGCGGTGCGAACCGTTGCCGACCATATCAACAATATCGAACAAGTTCTCGTCGACGCTCCGACGCCCGGCGCGTGGACGATCGAAGTGCATGGCTTCAACGTGCCCAGCGGCCCGCAGCCGTTCTCGATCTGCTTCAGCCCGGCCGCGACCACCGACTGCAACGGCAACGGGATCAATGACCTGCAAGACATCGCCGACGGCACCAGCGCGGATTGCGACTTGAACAGCGTGCCGGATGAGTGCCAGCCCGCCACCGACTGCAACAACAACGGCGTGCGCGACTTCTGCGACATTCACGCCGGCACCAGCACCGACGTAAACAACAATCGCATTCCCGACGAATGCGAGCCGGATTGCAACGGCAACAACATCCCCGACGCGTGGGACTTGCAGCAGGGCACGAGCCTCGACTGCAACCTGAACAACGTGCCCGACGAGTGCGATATCGGCACCGTCAGCCAGGATTGCAACGCCAACGGCATTCCCGACGAGTGCGAAACCGATTGCAACAACAACAACGTGCCCGACGTGTGCGACATCGCCGGCGGCACGAGCAACGATTGCAATCTGAACGCGATCCCCGACGAATGCGAACCGGACTGCAACAACAACGACGTGCCCGACGATTGCGATCGCGCCGCCAATCCGCAGCTCGATTGCAACACCAACAGCATCATCGACTCCTGCGAATCGTCACTCGATTGCAACGGCAACGGCGAGGTCGATTTCTGCGACCTGATTCGCGGCACCAGCGCCGACGTGAACAGCAACAACGTTCCAGACGATTGCGAGCCGGACTGCAACGTCAACGGAATTCCCGATGCGTGGGACATCAGCACGGGTAACAGCCCGGACTGCAACGCCAACGCGCAGCCCGACGAATGCGATATCGCCGCGGCGACAAGCGAGGATTGCGACAGCGATCAAGTGCCCGACGAGTGCCAAAGCGAATGCAACGGCAACGGCATTCCCGACTTCTGCGACATTCGCGACGGCAACAGCGCCGACTGCGACCTCGACGGCGTGCCCGACGAATGCCAAACCGAGTGCAACGGCAACGGCGTGCCCGACTTCTGCGACATCCGCGACGGCACCAGCACCGACTGCAACGCCAACGGAATCCCCGATGAGTGCGACACGGATTGCAACCTCAACGGCGTCGCCGACGAATGCGACATCGCAAACGGGACGAGCCAGGACGCCAACGGCGACGGCTACCCCGACGAATGCGATCGCCTCTACGTGAACCACACCGCGACCGGTCGCGAAACCGGCGCGAGTTGGGAAGACGCGTTCCCGTATCTGCAAGCCGCACTCGCTCAGGCTGACGAAAATCTCGGTGTGCGCGAGATCTGGATCGCCGCCGGGCCGTATCAGCCGAGCAGCGGCAGCCCGTTTGTCATCCGCAACGGCCTCACGCTCTACGGCGGCTTCGCGGGTGATGAATCGTCCACCGGCGAGCGAAATCTCACCGCCAACATCACATTGCTCGGTGCGGGCAATCTCGGCAGCGTTCAACATGTCGTCGCCATCAGTGGCTACTCATCCGGCGTAGCGCTTGACGGCGTGCGCATCACGCGCGGCTTCGGCTCGGGCGCGAACACCGGCGGCGGCATCTTGATCGTCGGCGGTGCGCCGACGATTCGCAATTGCCGCGTGTATGAGAACTGGTCAGGCAGCGGCGGCGGTGCGTTCGTGCAAAACGCGGCGGCGACGTTCATCGATTGCGAATTCGGCGGCAACATCGCCCAGACCGGCAACGGCGGCGGCATCAGCACCGCCGGCAACGGCAGCCTCACGCTCACGCGCTGCCGCTTCGTCAGCAACTACTGTCGCGAAAGCGGTGGCGGACAGGGTCGCGGCGGCGGTGTCTACAACGCGCCGGGCTTCACCCTGCGCGTCACCAACTGCCTCTTCGACGCGAACACCGCCTACCAGATCAGCTCGATCATCCCCGCGTTCGGCGGAAACCTCGCCAACGCTTCGTCGAATGCGTGGGTTGAAAGCTCGACCTTCCTGCGCGGCACCGCAAGCGCCGGCGGCGGCATCGGCACCAGCGCGCCGATCACCATCGTCAATTGTATTTTCAGCGGCAACAAAGCCATCGACGGAGCGAACGCGAGTTTTGACACGGGCGAGGGCGGCGCGATCTTTGGCGAAGTCGGCGTGAATATCACCGTCAAGTCATGCGCGATCGCCGGCAATTGGGCACAGCGCAAAGCCGCCGGCTTCTCGTGCGATGGCACGATGGACAATTGCATCGTCTGGCACAACGCCATTGCACCACTCGCCGCCGGCGATGAGCCGGTGCCGCTGATCGACATTCAGTTCCAGGGCGACGCCGAGATTCGGTACAGCAATGTTGCCGGCCTGCTGCATCCGATCGATGGCGGCGACACCGACGAGTACCCCGGCTCGCTCGACACCAACCCGCGTTTCGTGACTGCGCCGATCATGACGGCGGGTGGTTCGTTCACGCCGGGCGATCTGCATTTGCAGTCCAATTCGCCTTGCCTCGATGCGGGCGAAAATGCCTCGCTGCCGCCTCTGGTGACGACCGACATGGACGGCTTGCCGCGAAAATATGATCTGCCCGGCGCGCCGAACGTCGGCAGCGGCAATCCGCCGGTCGATATGGGGCCTTTCGAATCGCAACCCGTCGCTCGCCCCGGCGACGTGGATGGCGATGGAGCGGTCGATCTCACCGATCTCTCAATGCTCCTCGCGGCATTCGGCACATGCGTCGGCGATCCGGCATATGTGGCCGCGGCTGATATCGACGATGACGGCTGCGTTGGATTGTCGGATTTGGCGGTGCTGCTGGCGAACTTCGGGACGTAAGGCGGAGCGGGGGGACGGGGGGGGG
>JBJXFK010000145.1:0-13316 GCA_046155505.1 Phycisphaerae bacterium | reverse complement strand
GTCTGCCAATTCGCCACCGCCTGCAACGCCTCGTTCGCCTGACCGATCGCGAATCGGTGCGTGATCAACTCATGAAACGGATAGCGATCCCGCCGCGTGCGCAGAAACTCCAGCGACGTCACCCAATGCTGCGGCTCGCTGCCCCACGTGCCCAGCACCGTCAGTTCTTTGCGCGTGATCACGTGCGGGTTAAGCATCGTCGCCCCCGCGTCGCCATAGTGGCCGAGCACGAGGTACGTGCCGCCGTCGCGTGCGAGATCCCACCCCTCGGAAACAGCTTGCGGCATACCCACGCACTCGACCACGATGTCAGCGCCGAGGCCGCCGGTCGCGTCGAGCACCATCTGCCGCCGCTTGGCCGGATCGGGCACTTCGTCGATGTCGATGGTGATGTCGGCCCCGAATCGCTTGCAGCGTTCGAGCCGATCACGCGGGCCGCCGATGACGATGATCGGCCTGCCACCCGCTTCCTTCGCGATCGCGAGTGCCGCAAGCCCCACCGGGCCGCTGCCCTGAATCAGCACGCTTTCGGCCCATTGCATCTGCATCTTCTCAAAGCCGTGAATCGCAGTGACGAGCGCACAGCCCGCGCCGACGACCGCTTCGCTCGGCAAATCGTCGGGCAGCTTGAACACGGCCGTGTCGGCGTAGAGGAACTGATACTGTCCATAGCCGCCGAGCAAGTGCGGCGGCGCTGCGGAAGTCAGGCTGACGCCATACGCCGTGCGATTCATGCAGCGCGACGGCAGGCGATAGACGCGGCAATAACGGCATTGCTTGCAGGTGCGACCGACGGTGAAGCTGACGCGGTCGCCGATTTTCAGCGGTCGGTCGAGCCAGTCTTTGGTATTGCTCGATCCCATCGCGGCGATGATGCCGGTCGTCTCGTGGCCGAGCACCACCGGCAGCGGTATCTTCAGTTGTCCCTTGTGCAGGTGCACGTCCGTACCGCACATCCCGGCCAGTTCGACCTTGATGATGATCTCACCCGGCTTCAGGTCGGCGGGCATGGGGTAAGACTCGACGGTCAGCGGCGCGTTGAAGGCCGACATGACGGCACATTGGCAGGAAGAGGGCAGCATCGAATGCTCCGGTTACAGGTTGAAACGAGCAGTGTAGCGGATCGGGTCGCGCGAGCGGGTGCGCTGGGGGACCGGTCGCCGACCGGCCTTTCTTCAAACCGTTCCGCAGTTGAAATGACTTGTGCGACATCGCGCCGCGCGGGGAGCATCGGCCTCCGGCCGGTGCGCCAATTACTCGCACCGGTCGGAGGCCGATGCTGCCCGATCGTTTGCGTCACGGTGATCGCGCTGTCGATTGCCGGTTGTGCGTCGTCTCATCGCGGCAGCGTCCTCGACGCATGGTCGCCGAGCCACACGCCCACCACCTACTGCAACCCCATGAACCTGAACTACTCATTCAGCCCCGTCACCGGCGCAATCGAGCAAGCCCGCCACCGCGCGACCGCCGACCCGGTGATCGTGCCGTTCGCGGGCGACTACTACCTGTTCTCCACGAACCAATGGGGATACTGGTGGAGCAGCGATCTGATCCGCTGGACGTTTGTGCCGCGCAAGTTCATCAAGCCGGGCGTCAACAACCACGACGATCTCTGCGCGCCAGCAGCGTGGGCGATGGACGGCGCGCTGCACGTCATCGGCTCGACCGTCACACCGACGTTTCCGATCTACGCGAGTCGCACGCCAAAGCTCGACACATGGACCGAAGCAACGCCCGCATTCTCGCTCGCCGCGTGGGATCCATCGTTCTTCGTTGACGACGACGGCCGGCTCTATCTGTATTACGGCGCAAGCAATACGAAGCCGGTCTGGGGCATCGAGGTCGATCGCAAAACGCTCAACCCGATCGGCGAGCCGACCGTGCTGATGACGCTCAACGAAGCCGAGCACGGCTGGGAGCGGTTCGGCGAACACAACGACAACACCTGGTTCAAGCCGTTCCTCGAAGGCGTGTGGATGAACAAACACGCGGGGCGCTACTACCTGCAATATGCGGCCCCCGGCACTGAATTCAGCGGCTATGCCGACGGCGTGTATGTGAGCGACAAGCCGCTTGGCCCGTTCGAGTATCAATCGCACAATCCGTTCGCGTACAAGCCGGGCGGGTTCGCGCGCGGCGCTGGGCACGGTGCGACGTTTCAGGATTTCAACGGCCACTGGTGGCACACCGGCACGGTCGCGATCGGCGTAAAGAACAACTTCGAACGCCGCATCGCGCTCTGGCCGGCAATGATCGACGGCGACGGCCTGCTGCACTGCGACACGGCCTACGGCGATTTTCCGCATCGCATCGCGCGCAGCGCCACACACAAACTCGGCTCGACGTTCACCGGTTGGATGATTCTGAACTACAACAAGCCGGTGCGGGCGTCGTCCACGCTCGGGCGCTACGCGCCGAATTTCGCCGTGGACGAGGACATCAAAACGTATTGGTGCGCCGCGACATCAAACGCCGGCGAATGGTTCGAGAGCGATCTCGGTGCGGTGTGCACCGTGCGGGCGATTCAGATCAACCACGCAGATCAGGACGCGACATTCATTGGACACATTCCCGGCTTGCGGCATCGCTATCGGCTGCTTTGCTCGGACGATGCGAGGACGTGGCGCGTGTTGGTCGACAAGAGCGACAATCAAACCGACGTGCCGCACGATTACATCGAACTCGCCACGCCGGTCGAGACGCGCTTCATTCGCCTGGCGAATTTGGAAGTGCCGTCCGGCAAGTTCGCACTCAGCGGCCTTCGCGTCTTCGGCAACGGTCACGGCTCGCCGCCGCCGCCGGTCGAGTATTTCAGTGCGTTTCGCGGCAAGTCGGAGCCACGCAACGCATGGCTCAAGTGGAAGCACAACGACGCCGCGACGGGCTACGTGATCTACGCGGGCGCGTCGCCGGACAAGCTGTACACGAGCGTGATGGCGCTGGGCGCGAACGATTTCTGGTTCCGGGCGATGGAGCGCGACCAGCCGCACTACTTCGCGATCGAGGCGTTCAACGAGAACGGCATCTCGCCGCGCAGCGAGATCGTCAAAACCACGCCGACTGATTCGTAGGGTGGGCATCGCCCACCATTTCTCGCCGCACAGAACGACGCGCCTGCTCCCGCGCCGCACCCCGCATCACTGCCCCATCGCGTCCCGCTTCTTCTTCACGAACGCCGCAATCTCCGCCGCGCTTTGCGTGTTCAACACATCCTGCTTCCGCAACCACGCTCGCCGCGCCGTCGCCACGCCGAACGGCATTTGATCAAACTGCTCAACCGCGTGCGCATCGCAATTGATCACGATCTTCGCCCCCAGATCGCGCGCCAGCCGCGCATGCTGATCCTTCAAATCCAGCCGATACGACGACGCGTTGATCTCGAGCGCCGTGCCCGTGCGAGCCGCCTCTTTGCCGATCGTTTCAATATCCAGCGGCATCGCATCGCGACGATTGATGATCCGGCCGGTCGGGTGCCCGATCGCATTTACAAACGGATTGCGAATCGCCGCCAGCGTTCGCTCAGTGTTATGCGCAATGTCCTTGCCCTGCCCCGCGTGGATCGACGCCACCACCCAATCGAGCTCCGCCAGCAGATCATCGGGATAATCAAGCCGTCCGTCGCCGAGAATGTCCACCTCGCTGCCGACCCACACCGTGATATCGCTGTATCGCGCGCCCACGTCTCGCACCGCGCGGATGTGCTCGCGCAGCCGCTCCGGCTTCAACCCATTCGCGATCACGCTGCTCTGCGAGTGATCCGTGATGCAGATGTACGCATAGCCGCGCGCCTTCGCCGCGTTGACCATCTGCTCGATCGTGTGCGAGCCGTCGCTAGCCGTTGTGTGCATGTGCAGATCGCCGCGAATGTCCTCGACTCGTAGCAAATCCGCAGGCGTCTGTCGCAATTCAAACTCGCCGCGATCCTCTCGCAATTCCGGCGGAATCCAAGGCAAACCGAGCGCGGCATAGATCTCCTCTTCTGTCGTTGAAGCGATCGTCTTGCCCGCGGCCTCGTCGCTCAGCGAATATTCGTTGAGCGTCCAGCCGCGCTTCACCGCCATCTCGCGCAGCCGCACATTGTGCTGCTTGCTGCCAGTGAAGTATTGCAGCGCCGCACCGAACGACTCCGCCGGCACCACGCGCAGATCGACCTGAATCTCCTTGCCGCCGCCGCGTTCGACCAGCACCGATCCCTTGGTCTCACCGCTCGCCAGCACCTTGCGCACGCCGTCGAGCTTGGTAAACGCTTCGACAATCCGCGGCCCGTCGTCGCAAATGCACAGCAAATCGAGATCGCCGACCGACTCGGCCCCGCGTCGCAGCGAGCCGGCGCATTCCACGCGTTGCACGCCCGGCATCGCCGCGATGAGTCCGCGATAGCGCTGCGCCACCTCGCTCGCCGGCCCGAGCCGCGTGCGACCCGCAACGCGCGCAAGAAACTCAATCCCTTCGCGAATCGAGTTGATGCTCTTCTCGGCAAACCCCTTCAAACCCGCAAGTTTGCCACCATCGAGTGCCGCCTTCAGCGATGCGAGCGAGTCAACTCCCCGCTCACGCCACAGCAGCGCCGCCTTCTTCGGCCCAAGTCCGGGGATACGCAAAATTTCAAGCAACGTGCCCGGCACTTCCCGCAGCAGTTCTTCACGCAGCTCGATCGTGCCCGTGTCGAGCAGTTCCTTGATCCGATCCGCCGACCCCTTGCCGATGCCTTGCAACTTGGTCAGCTCGCCGCGCGCCGCGAGCGTCGTGACCTCCTCGGCGAGATCCTCAACCGACCGCGCCACGCGGCGATACGAATTCACGCGAAACGAATCATCGCCGCGGATCTCCATCAGATCGGCGATCTCGGTAAACACACGCGCAACATCGGCATTCGTCATGCCCGCGTTTATACGACTCCGCCCCGCAGGCGGCAAGCCGGGCGAAGAAGGGATCAAGGGAACACGGGAACAAGGGAAAGAGCGCGCCCGATCAACCTGTGAACCCATCTCCGCCATTTCGAGCTTGGCATCGAGCCCCTTTCCCCTTGTTCCCTCAACTTCTCTTCCCCTCGATCCCTTGATCCCTCGATCCCTTGTTCCCTTGTTCCCTTCCCCGTTACGCTCCACTCGCCACCAACGGAGTCCGCCTCGGTGCGATTGCTCATTCTGCAAATCCTCCCCGCCACGCGCGGCCGCCCTGTGCCGCGCTTCGAGCCGCAGCTTGGTACCCTGCTGACCCTGCTCGAACAGCGCGGCCACGAACTCACGCTCGTCGGACTGTCGAGTTTCGACGTCGCCGCCATCAAGGCCGGCATGAGCCGCGGTTTGCCGCAACTCGTGTACGCCGACATCTCGCCGGTCTGCACGGACGCCGCCCGGCGGACGTTCGAACACATCCAGCGCAACGAATTCGTCCCCATCGTCGTCGGCGGAGCACTCGCTGTCGTCGATCCCGCCGGCTGCCTCAGCCTGCCCGGCGTGCATGCCGCCGCCATCGGCGAACCCGACGCATCGCTCGTCACCTACTTCGAACGTGTTCGCGATCCCGCCGTCGGACAAGTCGTCCGCGGCGTCTGGCTACGCGATGAAAAGGGCCTCGCCCGCCCACAGATGCCGCCGCTCGTCGAAGATCTGGACTCGCTGCCGCTTCCCAATCGCGATCTGTTCAACTACGCCGAGCACGTCCGCCGCACCGGCGAAATCGAAATCGCCGTCGGTCGCGGCTGTCCGCAAAAGTGCGGCTACTGCCTGAACCCCGCCGCCGAGCGTCTGTACGCGGGCGGCGGAGCATGGGTGCGCCGCCGCAGCCCGCGACACGTCGTCGACGAGATCAAGCTGCTCCGCGAAAAGTATGGCGACGTTCGCCGCGTGCGGTTTCTCGATCATGCGTTCGCGCTCGATGCCGTCTGGCTCGAACCGATGCTGGCGCTCTATCGCGAGCAAGTGGGCCTGCCGTTTCGCTGCCACGTTCGCCTGAACGCGATCGAACGCGGTCGCATTGCGGCGATGCGCGCCGCCGGTTGCGACAGTGTCAGCGTCGAAGTGATCAGCGCCAGCAATTTCGTTCGCAATGACATCATGCACATGGAGCTCAGCAGCGAGCAGATCGCGGGCGCGTTCCAGGTGCTGCACGCCCACGGCCTCGAAACCCGCGCGATCCTCTACCTCGGCACGCCCTATGAAAGCGAAACGTCGCTCCGCGAAGCCGTGCAGCTCTTGCGAAGATTGCGACCCACCATCGTCGACGTGCGCCCCTACTACCCGTTGCCCGGAACCGCCGCCGCCGACCTCGCCCGCGCCAGCGGCTGGCTGCACACGCGCGGCGAGGAACAATTTCACGCGCAGCGTTGCGGCATCGACATGCCCTCGTGCCGCGAGTCAAACGTCGCCGCCGCGATCCGGCAAATCTCGCGCGAGTTTCGCGTGCAGGTCGGCGAGCCGTGGTGGCGGGCGGCCGTGCGCAGCGTGCTTGGCGGTCGGCGCTGATCGCGATTTGTGCGAACGCTCGCTTGGCAGCGAGCCACGTAAAGCTCACTTGCAGTCTTGCAAGCAACGATCACTGGGCGTTGACGACAATTTGCATGCAAATTCAGCCGCACATGCCTGCTGGTGATCGACGCGAAATTGACGCCGATCGTAGCTGCGACCTCCGCCAACGCCTAGTCACCCAGAACCCACGAACCCAATGTTGTGAAGTGCGAATTTTTGTGACTTTTTGTCGGCTTCTCAATCTCCCGCACGACGAGGGCGGTACGAGCGTTCATCACCGGCGGGTGGATTCCAAGTTTGCCGGTCAAGTGACTCGCAATCCTTGGAAACAGCCTGTCCAAAACTGACGGACTGTCGTCTCCGCATCGCCATCGTGCGGCCCGACGATGGCATTCAGCGGCGGTTGCGGTCGGCTCGGCCAAGTCGCGTATCTAATGCTGATCGAAGCACTTACCGCACATCGGTCACGCTCTGGACGGGCCCAGGAACCTGCACACAGACGTCCGACCGCCGTGTTCGCGACATCGTAACGCGCCTCGCCCGACGCAGACCTTTTTGGTGTGCTGACTCCCTCGCTTCTGCGGAAAAACCCCTTCGTATTCGACTGTATTTCGCGATATCCGCAACCTTTGCGCCGACGATGGGAACAAAATTCCAACCGTTTGGTCGAATCTTCCGAAAGGTGCTGGTACAGCGCCGCCCAATCGGCGCTTCATGTTCATTTTTTGACGGCGTCTGCGCACAGAATCGCGACAGCTTCGTTTGTCATTGTGGTACGGGCCAAGGGCCGCCGCAGCAGCCCGCTGCCGTTACACAAGATGAGAATTTTACGACTCGGCGATTTTTTCTTGAAATACTCCGAACTTGGAGACAGACTTAGCGCATTAGAGGCTAGAGGGTGCGCTCGGACGTCGAGCGGCGTGTTTGTATGCCCGTAGCAACCCTCCACCACGACTCCTGCTTCTGGGGCTACAGGAGACCTTCCCATGGACTCGCACTCGCTTTCGTTTCGGCGCGCGCTGCTGCTTCCGCTCACACTAGTCGCGATCGGCGGCTGTCCGGATGGCGCAGTCGTGGGTGATCCCGATGACGGGTCACGAATCAACATTCTAACCAATGACGGCTATGGCCCTCGCCCGCGCGAAAATGTCCTCGCCGGTGCCAACAACGGCACCTTCCGCGCCCTCTCCGACGAACTCGCCCGCCACGGCTCGACCACCGTTGTCGCCGGCGATTCCACGACCGACGAGCTCGGCGCGACCAGCGGCGGCCTGAGCACCCTACCCGCGCTCGAACGTCCCGCCGGCACGCGCAATTACATGACCGGTGCCGAACCCATCGGCAACATCGCCGACACGCTGCTTTGCAGCAGTGATGGCGACAGCCCCGCACCCGGCGAGGGCCTCGAAACTCTCTACACCGCCAGCACCGGCACCAACGCCGCCCTGTTCGCCGCTTCCAGCGAACTGGCCACCAGCCAGACAAACGTCGCCGACGCGCGGCAATCCGAACTTCCCTACGCACTCGGCATCGGCGTTCAGACTTTCGAGAACGGTACAGTCAGCGGATTCACGGTTCCCGGCTTCGGCGTCGTGCCCAACGCGTTCTTCGCCGTCGGGCAGGTCGGCGACTCAGCCACGATCAGCGACAACGTCAATTTCATCGAAGGCTTCCCGCTCAGCTATTCCACGACCGTGACGGTGCAGCAGTCGGTCCGCACCACCGACGGTTCGTTCATCATTGCCCAGGTCGTCACGTCCGGCAGCGCCGGCAAGCTGGCGTTCAGCGTCACCGGCACGCACGAATTCTGCATCGTCAACCAGCCGGGAAAGCTGCGGTACGCCTCAAAGACGAACTACGAAGGTACGATGGGCGTCCCGACCTCGTCCGATGCGACGCTGTTTTGGAACGCTCGCCAGACCATCAACGCACAGGGCCTGCTCGACTGATCCTCCGACCGATCGATTGACCGGTCCGCCGCCCTGATCGCCACCCCAAAATACGAATCCGTCGGCGAGGCATTTGCACTCGCCGACGGTTCGCGTGCCCCCCTCAGGTCACGTCCAGACGTTTCGGCTATCGGCCCGCAAACTCGCGCTCGGCCGCCGCACAATCCGCCGACGCATCGCTCACGTCGGCGCGGTTGCCGTTGAAGAACACATTGCCGTTACCAAACGACACTTCCATAAACTGCTCGCCGATGAAATTCGGGTTCTCGCTCTGTTCGATGGTCAGTCTCAGCCCAAAGCGGCCGCCCTGCTCGAGGACCGTCCAACTGCCGATCGAATTCGTCGTCGAAAATTGCCCGCCGATGTCCGACGAAAAACTGGTCGTCTCGCGAATCGCAAACTTGCCGAACCGGCAAAGCTGCAAATCGGTGACCGACGTGACGAACGCGTTGTTGTCGCTGTTGCCCGAGGAACTCGAAAACGAAAACACCTTGTCTCCCAGCGCATCGATCGCCGCCTGCGAAGCCTGCGGCTCCGACGGCTGAGCCGGCGGGACGGTCGGAATCACCGGCGCACCGCCCACGGGTACCCCGCCGACATTGCCGCCCGGCAACGGCGACGCCACCTGATCCGCCGCGGCCGAAGTCTGCGGAACGCCGCCGCCGGTCTGCTCGCCAACCTGAATCGTGTTCGAAGTGCCGTCCGCGATCGCCGACGCGGTCGCCTCGGCCAGCGTGTTGAGGCCGTCGATGAGCGACCCGACTTCTTCGGCCGACGCACCACAACCGCCGCTCAGCAGCGACGACGACAGCACGAACGCACCAACCAGACCCGTTCGCAAAGCTCGCATGACCGTACCCTCTCGCTCGCGGATTCCGTTGCACACCCCCGCCACAGCGGCGGTTCGAGAGAAAATAGGGGCGGCTGGCGACGAATTTAGACAGGCGTTCACGCGCGTCCGCTAATTCAGCGATAACTTTTCACAACTATTGCACTGGACAACACTTACCGCAGCAGCTTCGGCCCGGCGCGGCGGACTTTCCGCCGACCGGGCAGAATATTTCAGCCGCCGCAAACGTCCAATCCGCTACCGTGTCCGAGTGCAAGACCCGAGCGATTGGTCAGCTTTGCTTGCTGCGACGCGGTCGTTTCAAAAGGAGTGATTCATGTTCACGCGCAAGGGATTCGCGATTCTGGCAGGTCTGGTCGCACTGGCGCTGCCCGCAATGGCACGCGACTTCGGATTCAGCTTCAACTATGACCGCGGCGAGCGCTGCTACAGCCGTCCGGTCGTCTACGACTGCTATCGGCCCGCGACCGTCTACTACTCGCGCCCGGTCTGTTACGAGCGGCCCGTGACCTATTATCGCGAGTCGGTCTGCTACGATCGCCCGAGCTATCGCTCTTCCAGCGTCAGCTTCAGCTACCGCGATCGCGATTGCGACCGCCCGCGCTACCGCTCGCGCAGCGTCCGCGTCTATCGCCGCTAACAATCCGTCGCGTTGCCGTCGAATGTTGAGCGATGCCCAAACCCGTAGGGTGGGCATCGCCCACCATTTCGTGCGCTACAAAAGCCGCGGCAAATGTTGGGCGATGCCCAACCTACGCGGTGATGTGCCGTTCCTCTAAGACGACCAACCGATCGTCACGCCGCCCCAGAACTCATCATCGATCAAACCCATCCGTTCAACCCGCTGCGGCACCTGGTTGTAATACAGAAATCCGCTCAGCACCACCGAGCCATAGCCCCACTTGTTGAAGCCGATCGCCTCGGTCATGTCATAGCTGATCGTCGCTCCGTACTGCACATATGCGAGCACCATGTGCCGCGCTTCCGGCTCCAGATCGTTGCTGCCCTCGATGTAGCCGTGATCAGCCGCCAGCGTCAGCGCCGGCGTAAACGTCAGATGCTCAGCAATCTCGAAATCATGACTGAACCCAAACTCGAACCAGCTCCCGCGCCGCGCCCCGTCCCAGTCATATGCGTAATAGACCGACGGATTGAGCACGCCGTCCTCATTCTCCGGCAACATCCACTTCCACATCCACGCATCGTTATGCTCGATCGAGAATGATACCTCGGTAGACGAAGCATCGCTCTCGTTCAGCACCGTGTAGAACGTGTAGTACGCGCGCAGCGTCGTCGCGATCGGTTTCACCTCATAGGAGTAGCCGATCGTCCAATCGACGCCCTGCAAATTCTGCTGCCCGCCGTCGGGATTGATGATCGCCTGCGCCGCGTACCAGTTGAAAAACGTCTCGAACGAGACCACGCCATACTCGCCGCGTTCGCGCCCGCCCAGCATCGCCAGGTCAAATTCCAGCAACGTCGTGACCTGATGATTCGGCTTTTCTCGTCCCTCGCCGGGAAACTCTGAATAGTTGATCCCATTGATGATGTAGTCACTCACCAACGTGTAGTCGATCGAGAACGAGATCGGCAGATCCGACGACTCGCCGTCAACATCGTCGGCGTCGTCGCGCTCGCCCGTTCCAGCTTCCGCGCTTGCTGGAGCGCTCGCGGACGTCGCCGGCTGCGAATCGGCCACGCGATCGACCAGACCGATCGTCGGCACGTAGAACTGCGTACGCGACAACCCCGGCGAACTTTGCGCGTTCGCTGTCGACACCGCCGCCATCAACGCTGCCACCGAAATGAGAAAGCGCTTGCGAGTAAGGATCAGTGTGCGCATGACAAATCTATCGGCTGCCGCTCGCCCCCAACCGACTCGACGCACGCTCCGATCGCCCGCCGCGCAAAAAAAAAAATAGAGCGGTCGATCGTGGCCCGCTTGCCACAGTCGACCGCTCGCGCAATTTTGATCACACCGCCGTCAGGCAGCGTGAACTAGCAATTTGCCATCTTGAACACCAGCCGCATGTTGCCATCCAGCGCCGCGCGGCGTCGCGGATTGGCCGCGTCGTTCGTCTTGCGGCTGCTGTCATCGCCGGTCAGATCCGGGCGAATGATCGGGCGAATCAGATCTTCGAGGAACGAAATAAAGTCCGGCGTCTGGAACGCAAACACCAGCGACGTGAAAATCGTCGACAGCATCGCATCAGACCAGCGAATGCGGAACGGCTCTTCCTCTTCCGTCGGCAGACCTGGAATTGTCTGCTGCCGTGAACCGAGCTTCGCTACGGTGGTCGCGTCGCTCGCCGCGTCGCGCTGTTTGAGATTGAAATCGCCGACGTTGAAGCCGGCATCGGTCAGCATCTGGATCGCCTCGGGCGTCAGGTTGCCCGTGCCGCCCGACGTTGTGCCCGTCGTTCCGCCGCCAAGCAAGCCGTTCAAGCCACCGCCGCCAAGCAGCGTATCGAGCAGGCCGCTGTCTAGCGCGCCGCCAAGCAGATCACCGATCCCGCCGCCGCTGCTGCCACCCGAATTGCCATTTTCTTCGGGCGTCTGGCCATCGCCCGTATTGCCCGATGTCTGTCGCTCGCGACGATCGGCCGCCAACTCGGTGTGTCGCGTACGCGCCGCGCTGATGAGATTGCCGGGTGCCCGCTCGCGCACCGCGCCGCCGCGAGCATTCTCCGACGGCGTGCGATCGACCAGCGAGGTCGGCGTGTCGGTCGTGTCCGTCACAGGCGTGACCGTCTGGGCAATCGCGCTCGACGCAAAAACACTCATCCCGATCAGCGTACCATTGATGCACTTCATGGTCGGCCTCACTTGCTGTCAAACACTGCGGCGAAAACGACATCGCCGCCGATGAATGATAATCTATCGGCTCGCGGCGCGGTAAGCTATGCCCGCACCACGGCTTCTGAGAGAGTATACCGCGCCGGGCGAGTCCCGGATGCAAAGGATCGCCCGTGCTTCACCGCCCGTATCGACCCGGCGCCGCGCCCCACATCGACCTGCGCCGAATTGCCTGCGCATTCGCCTATCTCATTGCCGCGTCATTACTTACTGCATGCAACCAGGGTGCCCCGCCGCCCGCCAAGAGCCGCAACATCGCACCCGGCACGCGGGCCTTGCTGCTCGTCATTGACCAAACCGACGCGTGCGAAATCGCCATGATCTGCGGTGCCCGCCGCGTCGCAGCCGAACACCCGAACCTCATCCTCGAAGTCGCGGAAGTCCCGCTCACAGCCGACTATGGCCGCGAGTTCGAGGAAACGCTCAAGCGCCAGCCCGCAGTCGTCATCGTCCCCGCGAGCGACGACCCGCGCATGCTCGCCGCCCGACAAGTCACCCTGAAAACGGGAATCGTGCTGATCACCTACGGCGACTCGAACGACCCGCCCGAGCGCGTCGGAATTTTCGGCCACATATCGACCGATCGTGCGGCGGCGGCGGAGATGCTCGGCCACGAACTGTCAAATTTCGCAAGCGAACGCAAAAGCTACGTACTCGCGCAGAGTGCCGCCGACGCGCGCCGCGGCATCGGCGACCGCTTTCGCAGCGGCGTCGGCACGCGTGTCGGCCCGACTTTGCTGAGCGACGCGACATACGCCGAAAGCGCGACGAGCGGCCCTAGCGGCCCCGACGCGATCCGCGCACTGCTGAAGCAGTTTCCGAACACAACCCTCGCCATCACGCTCGACGCGTCGCCCTGGCTCGCCGAGCCGCCCGCGAAATTGCTCGGCGAGCGTCAGGTCATGGCGACCGTCGGCGCATCGCCCGCACTGTGGCCCGCGCTCCGCCAGCGCAAGTGCATCGCGATGGTCGGAGTCATGGACGGCCAGGTCGGCGAAGCGATCATGCGGCTCGCATTCGGCGCGCTGCTCGCGACCGAGAAAGGGCCGGCGTTTCGCGCGATCCCAAACGAACTCGTCACGACCGATCTGCTCGAACGCTTCGCCCACCGCTACGCCGCCGCAGCGGGCATGTCGGCGGCGCAGCTGTTGCCCGATCTACCCGCAGCGTCGCAGCCCGCGGTCTTGCCGT
>JBJXFK010000124.1:0-8580 GCA_046155505.1 Phycisphaerae bacterium | reverse complement strand
AGCATCGCCAGCACAAAGAGGTTGAAGAACACCCACCACATCAACGGCTTGTCCATGAGCGCAGCATCTCCGCTGTAAAAGCGGCGGCTTGCCCCATTTCACCGCCAATCGTGAGTTCCCCAACTCTGTCCGGTGATGCTGACATTGTATTCGAGTGGCGCGTTTTGTCTCGCGCGAGACAAACGGCAAGACGCAGAGTGATTGCCGGATGTGCGCCGGTTCGCTCTGCACTCTTCAATAGAAGCGCGTCTGGGTGTATCATACTACTTCGCTCCCGCCTTTGAGAATCCCAAACTCGACAGCCAGTTCTTCTTTTCGCCGGCCACTTGCAACGCGGACTTGCCCGAGAGGCGCGACGCGAGATCCGCGATTGCGGCTCGGACGGGATTGCGGTTTTCGAGCGGCTTGCCGCTGTCGATGGCGCGGTTCACCGCGGCGTAGTCGTTCGGAATCACGGCGAACACCTTTTGCCCAAGCTCCTTCTCAACCATCTCGGGCGTGCAGGCGTGCGTGTTCTTGCGATAGCGATTCACGATCAGCTCGGTGTGACCCTGCGGAATGCCCTCGCTGCCCAGCGCCTCGATCAGTCGCCGTGCGTTGTCGACGCCGGGCACGGTGAGCTGAACGACGACCAGCAGTTTCTCGCACATCTCAATCGCCGCACCGGTACGGCCGTCCAGCACGCGCGGCAGATCGCAGATCACGAATGGATACGAGCGCGCAGCGAGTTTGATCACGCGTCGCACCGATTGCTCGTCAATGCCGCTGCCTTGGCGAATGCTCGGCGGGCGGGCGATGATGCCCGCGCCGGAGGGCATTTCGGCGACAGTTTTGTGCAGCAGCACGGTATCCGCAGCTCCGGCGCTGGCGAGGTCGGCGATGGAGAATCGCGGCGCGAGGTCGAAGGCGCGGGCCACGCCGCCGAAGTCGAAATCGAGATCGATAATGGCCGACTTGGTAGCCGCGATGGTGGCGAGTTCGACGGCGAGATTGGCGGCGATGGTGGTCGTGCCTGCGCCGCCGGTGGTGCCGATGACGCAATAGGTTTTGCTAGCGCCGGCTTCCTCGACGGTGGTGTTCCATGCGCGGCTGAGAACGGCGGCGATGTCGCCGGCGTCGAGCGGCCTAGTGGCCACTTGTCGCACGCCGAGTCGCTGGGCTTGCAGGACGCGGTTGAGGTCGCTGCTGCCGGTGATGCCGACGATGGGCAGCAACGGCTTGACTTCGAGGACGGAAGAGATGGTGTTGAAGGAATCTTCGTCGTCGAGGTCGAGCAGCAGGACCATGCCGTCGACCGCACCGATGGCGGTCATGAGCTCCTGGCGCGATGCGCTGTGCGTAACAGTGACAAAATCGGGAAGCTGATTTTCTTCCACGTCCGGCAGCATGTGCAGACAAACGATTCGATTCACAGGCATTCCCCGATGAAGACGCCGATCGTGCGCACGGCTGCGACGAGGCTGCCACACGCGATATTGGGCATCCTTGAATCGGCATGCGCGGGGTCGGGGTTGAAGAGTGGGGTTTGGGGTTGATAACGAATTGGGACGCGGGGCGCGGGGCGCGGGTCGGCGCGGGGGAGCGAGATGGTCGAGTTGTGATTTTTCCGCGACATTTTTTTGAGCATCTTGGGCGGATTCGCTGAGATGGGTTTTTTCTCGACAGTGTCGATATCGGACCCGCCGGATGAAACGCCACGGAACACATAGCGGGATGGGGCTGTCGACGGCTCACGTGCGAAGCATAGGGGCGACGAAGAGGGCTATTGCCACAGAGACCGCAGAGGTCACGGAGAATGCGGAGAATCAAGAGATATTGCCACAGATGTCACAGATTTTCACGGATGAGTGCGGGAAAGATTGGCGGGCGGCTTCTTGGGCGTGGCGACGTTGTTCGTGTAAGCATGCATCGCTGCGTGCGTGCCGCGCGGCGGTCGCCGAATTGTGCGAGGCGACGTAGGATTCGCGCCTACATTTGTGGAGACGCCGCATGCGCCGATGGACGATTTGTGCTTCGCTGGTGGGGTTGTGGTTTGGCGTGCCTGCTGTCGGGCAGGAGATCACGCCTGAGCAACTGGCCGAGTTGCCGCAGTATTTTGGGTTTGACCCGCTTCAGATTTATCGCGTGAACAACGGCCTGGGGCAGCTTCGCGTGGCCGATTTGGACGGCGACAAGCGCAGCGACCTGCTGCTGTGGAATTATCAGAAGAGCCGATTTGAGCTGTTCTATCAGCCGAACCCGGACAAGCCGCGGACGTCGTCGACTGCGCCGCTCGAGCGTAACGAGGTCGCGAGTCGCGGGGCGCTGATCAATCAGACGATTCCGCTGGCGTATCGCGTGGCGTCGGCCGAGGTTGGCGACTTCACCGCGGACGGTCGTCCGGACATTGTGTTTTTCGGCGAGCCGCGCGAGCTCGTGATTTTGCCGGGCCTGGCGGATGGCACGTTTGGTCCGCCGGATGGGGTGCGTGCGGCGGATGGTGCGCCGCGTGGCGGGTGTTTGGCGGTGGGCGATTTCAACAAGGACGGGCGGAGCGACGTAGCGCTGCTTGGCGAAGAGTTGTTGCTGATTTATGAGCAGAAGGCGGGCGGGGGCTTTGCCGCACCGCAGCGGATCGTACACAACGTTCGTCAATCGCTGCTCATGCTGACCAGTGATTTGAACGGCGACGGGCGCGATGATTTGATCATCGGCGTTGATGATAAGGAATATGGTGCCGTGGCCGTGTTGCAGGAGGAGACGGGCAAGCTCGGTGCGCTGCGGCGGGCGCGGGTGAGCGATTTGCGGAGCATTACGGTCGATCGGCGTAGCGGCGGCGATGATCTGTATTGCGTCGAGTCGGTGACCGGGCAGCTCAAGCATTTTCGCTGGGAGAAGCCGATCGAGGCGGCGGGCATCGAGGATTGGCCGCAGCTTGTGTACAGCTACCCGATTCGCAGCAAGAGCAAGCAGCGGCCGATCGCGGTGGGCGACGTGACCGGCGACGGGCGGGACGATGTGGTCGCGGCCGATCCGGATTCGGCGCAGCTCATGTTTTTCCGCGGCGGCGACGGGACGCTGGACGCGGGCGTGGCGTTTCCGGGGCTCGTCAAAACGCTGGACGTGCAGATCGGCGACAGCGACGGTGACGGCAAAAATGAAGTGATCAGCATCAGCCGCGAGGAGAAGATGATCGCGGCTTCGAAGTATGACGCGGGGCGACTGAGTTTTCCTGCGCCGATCAAGGTCGCGGGCACGCCGCTGGCGGTGACGACGGGCGGCATGCGGGCGGGCGAGGTCGGCGGCTGTCTTGCGACGCTGTCGATCGACAAGGTGACGGATGGCGACAAGACCAAGGACGAGACGCGGATTCGCATTGTCGATGTGAAGAGCGGCGATGAGTTGAGTTCGTGGACGGTGGACAAGCTGGACGACGACCCGCGCGGGATGCGTTTCGCGGATGTCGATCAGGACGGGCTGAACGACTTGCTGCTGTTTGTCAGCTTCTCGCCGGTGGTGACGTTTCGACAAACCGAGCCGGGCAAGTTTGCGGTGTTAAGTGGGAGCGAGGCGCGGCTCGGGCTGGTAAAGGAATCGGCGCTCGAGGACTTCGCGTTTGCAGATATCACGGGCGACGGCAAGCCGGAGGTTTTGTTCGCGCAGAAGAATTTGTCGCGTGCGCTGCGGGTTGCCGACGGGCGATGGGAAGTGGTGGATCAGCTCAATCCGGAGTCGTCGGATGCGGAGTTGAAGGGCATCGGCGTGTTGCCGGGCGAGGGGTCGCCGACGCTGGTGACGTATGACCGCAAGTCGCGCGACTTGCTCGTGTTGCGGCGGCAGGCGAACAAGGCGTATGCCGTGGATCAGAGTATGCCGATCGGCGGGTTGGAGCTGGCGGCGATGTCGGCGGTTCGCATGAGCGCGGGCGGCGGGCCGGCGCTGCTGCTGGCCGACCCGCAGCGGATGACGCTGGCGTTTCCGGGCCAGCGACATGCGACGCTGGTGCTGAAGCACGCGTGGGAGACCAAGATCAAGGATGGCTTTTTGCGCGACTGCGTGGTCGGCGACCTGAATAAGGATGGTGTGCGCGACATCGCGGCGCTAGATAGTCGCAAGGCGAGCATTGAGATTTTGACGCGCAGCCCTGGCGGGGCGCTGCAGCGGGCGGTGGCGTTTCAGGTGTTTCAGGGCAAGCGATTTAGCGATGCGCCGGACAGCGTGAGCGAGCCGAGCGAGGCGGCGATCGGCGATGTGACGGGTGATGGGCGCGACGATCTGGTGCTGATCGCGCATGATCGGGTGATTGTGTATCCGGCGCAGTAATGCGACGCGGGGTTCAGGGTTCGAGGTTCGGGGTTCAGGGTTCAGGGTTCAGGGTTCAGAGTGAAGAGCGTTTGCCGCGCGTCTTTTCGTTGAGTCGGTCGCGAAGGCAATTGATGCGATGGACATTTGGCAGACGCGCACACTGAACCCTGACCCCCGAACCCTGAACCCCTCGCAGTTTGCATTTTTCTCGCGTTGGCACTGGGTGATTGCATACAATCGGTCGAGACGCGCTGAGGAGGCCGCGGTTGTGGTGATTCATCCGTTCGATCAGTTGATGGAGCTCGAAGCGCCGGAGATCCGGCTCGATTGCGCGGCGCTGCACCTGGCCCGCGACGTGTATCCCGAACTCAACCTGTTCTCGTATCTCAGCCGGCTCGATGCGTTCGCGGCTGACGTGCTCGCGGCGCGGCCGAAGCACACGGCCGTCGCACGATATTTGGCGATGCGCGAGGTGTTGATCGAGCAGCACAAATTGTGCGGCAACGGCGACGACTATTACGACCCGCAAAACTCGTATCTCAATCGCGTACTCGATCGGCGCAAGGGAATTCCGCTGAGCCTGGGCGTGGTGTGGATTGAGGTGGCGCGGCGGCTCGAATGGCCGGTGCAGGGCGTGAGTTTTCCGGGGCACTTTCTGCTGCGCTTCGACGATCTGAATCAGACGATTCTGGTTGATCCGTTTTTTGAGGGGCGATCGCTGGATCGCGACGATTGTCAGAAACTGCTCGATCGGCAGTTCGATGGCAAGATCAAGCTGAGCGACGATCTGTTAGAGCCGGCGGACAATCGGGCGATCCTGACGCGGATGCTGCAAAACCTGCGAGCGGTCTATTCGGGGGGCGGCGATCGGGTGCGGCTGGTGACGGTGCTCAAGCGGCTGCTGGCGATCGACCCGAGCAATATCAATTTGCGGCAAGAGCTGGCGGACCTGCGCGGCAAGGTCGATCTGTGGTGGGACGGCCCGCAGGATGAGGAAGCGCTGATCTCACGCGATGATGCGTCGAAAGTGGGCGACGTGGTGATCACGCGGGTGGATGCGGCGAAGGCGAAGTTGAATTGATGGCGTAGGGTGCGCATCGCCCACCATTTGGAGCATGTTCGGCGAATCGGAGAAATGTTGGGCGATGCCCAACCTACCACCAACCCTTTTTCTTGCCGCCTTTGCCGCCCGTCGTCATGGCCGGGTTGGCTTTGCGTTCGCGGCGGATGCGGGCGATGAGTTCGGCGTCGCTGAGGTTGCCGCCGCCGAGGCGTCGCAGGACGCGCAATTTTTCGACTTCCTCGGGCGTGAAGTCGACGGTGTCCATGCTGTCGCCGCTGGGCGATTTGTCGTCGCCGGTTTCGCCGGGGGCGAGATCGACCGACGAGTCGTCGCGCGCGGGAGCGGTGGTGAGTGACGATTCGTGCGGCGCGGGTGCGTCGGCTCTTGCGGGCGATTCGGCCGCGGGCGGCGCGGGCGTTTCAGCCGCCGGCGCGGTTCCGCTGAGCGCCGCGGAGAGTCCGGCGGTTGCAGCCGCGGCTTTTTGACTCGCCCACTTTTGCAGGTCCGCGTCGCTGGCACCGGCGGGCGGGCCGCTTGGCGGAGCGGCGCTGAGAGAGCTGAGCGAGGGCAGATTCGGCGGCGTTGCGCCAAATGCGGCGGCCATCTGCGAGAAGACCTGTTGGAATTTTTCAACGGCGTCTTCGCGCTGCTTGAGCGAGAGCGCCTCGGCCTGCAACTCGGCGGCGCGCGTGCTCAGCTTTTCCTCGCGCTGTTTGAGCGCTTCGACGTGCCCTTCGAGCTCGGTCCGGGCGGCGTCGAGCTTGGCGCGCTCGGCGTCGAAGACCTGGCTGGATTCGGCGATTGCGGCTTTGCGTTTCTCGAGCGCTTCCGCGTCCCCGGCGAGCGACTTCTCGCGCTCGTCGAGCGCGGCCTTCGTTTCGGCGTTCGTGCGTTCGCGGGCTTCGGTTTCGCAGGCGAGATCGGTGACGGCCTTTTGCTCGGATTCGAGTGCGGCGCGAGCTTTCTCGTGTTCGGCACGCTCAGCTTTCAGTGCGGCGCTCTGCTCGTCGAACGCGGCGCGATCCTTGGTCAAGGCTTCACGATCCGCCGCGAGCGATTCGGCCTGCTTGGCCAGCTCGGCCCGCTGCTTCACGGTCGCCTGCTGAGCTTCACCGAGCTTGGCCTGCGCGGCGTCAAGGCTTGCCTGTGCCGCGGTCAGGTCGGCATCGCGCTTGGCGAGCGCCTCGTCGCGGGCGTCGAGTTCCTGCTTCCGCGCGTCGAGTGCGGCCTGCTGCTCGGCGGCCTGCGTCTCGCGCGTCGTCAGGTCGCCGACGCGTTCGGTGATGCGCGACTCGATGTCGGAAATTTGCGTGAATGCGTTGGTGAACTGGGCAGACAGCGTCGCCAGTTGCTCGTTCAGCACTTCAGCCGACGAGACAGCTTCGGTGCTCGCCACGGTTGTGGCGGCTTCCGAATTCGCGACCGGGCGTTGCGCGGGCATGGTGCCTTCTGCTGCTGGCGCTCGAACCTGGCGGAGTTTGCACGCGACTCCCCCTCGAGCCGAACGTGCTGTGCGGCGAGCTGTCCGGGAATGTCAGTTCCCGCACGCCGCCGAGTCGTCGCCCCCGCAACCGACAACGACGATCAAAGTATGCCATATGTTCTTCGGCTAAACTGATGTTCTTGTTTGCTGCGATCCGGTTTCACCGACTTGGGCGACCGCGGGCGGCGAAAACCGGGCGGTAGGGGACGAAAGCATGGCGCAGGAAGATGCAAGCCCGATAGAAACGCGCCTGGGTCGCGACATGGAGCCCGGCGAATTTCGCGCGGCACTGCATCGCGCGGCGGACATGGTGGCCGACTATCTGGGAGGCGTGGAGCGATACTCGGTCGTGCCGAACATTGCGCCTGGCGATGTCCGCGCGATGTTGCCGACGAGTGCGCCGCGCGAGCCGGAACCGATCGAGCGCGTGTTTGAGGATTATGCTGCGCTGATCGAGCCGAACGTCACGCACTGGAATCATCCGGGTTTTATGGGATATTTCGCGATCAGCGGCAGCGGGCCGGGCATTATTGGTGAGACGCTGGCGGCCGGGTTGAACGTGAACACGATGCTGTGGCGCAGCGGCCCGGCATCGACCGAGCTGGAAGAGGTCGTGTGCGACTGGTTGCGGCAGTGGATGGGTTTGCCGGCGGAGTTTCGCGGGCACATCAACGATACTGCGTCGATGAGCACGGTGCTGGGGCTGGCGGTCGCGCGGCACAGGTTGCAGGAATATGACATTCGGCAGCGCGGCATGGCGGGGCGGAGCGATCTTCCGGCGGTGGTGGTGTATTGCAGCCCGCTGGCGCATTCGTCGGTGGACAAGGCGTGTTTGCTGCTGGGCATCGGGCTTTCAAATTTGTATAAGGTTGAGGTTGATGAGCAGTTTCGCATGAAGCCAGCGGCGCTGCGCGTCGCGATTGAGCGTGACATCGCGGCTGGGAAGCGACCGATGGCGATTGTCTCATCGGTCGGTACAACTTCTGCGACGAGCATCGATCCGACGCCGGAGATCGCGGCGATTGCGCGTGAGTTCGGCGTGTGGTTGCATGTTGATGCGGCGTATGCGGGGTCGGCGGCGATTTGTCCGGAGCTGCGCGAGCGGATGCCGGGATTGGAGCTGGCGGATTCGCTGGTGACCAATCCGCACAAGTGGCTGGCGGTGCCGGTGGATTGTTCGATTTTGTATGTGCGCGACCTGCCGCTGCTGAAGGGGGCGTTTTCGCATGTGGCCGAGTATCTGCGAACGGGCGACGGCGATGTGACGAACCTGATGGATTTGGGCGTGCAGCTTGGGCGGCGGTTTCGGTCGCTGAAGATGTGGTTTGTGATGCGCACGTTCGGGCTGAGCGGCTTACAGGCGATGATTCGCGAGCATTGCCGAATCGCGGTGTTGCTGGATGGCTGGGTGCGTGGCGATGCGCGGTTCGAGGTTGCGGCACCGACGACACTGAGTCTGGTTTGTTTTCGGGCGGTGCGCGGCGCGACGATCGCGGAGCAGAATGCGTTCAATGAGCGGCTGATGGGCGAGGTGAACGCGGCGGGGCCGGTGCTGTTGTCGCATACGAAGCTGGGCGAGCGGTATGTGCTGCGCTGCGCGATTGGGAACATACGCACCGAGCAGCGGCATGTGGAACTCGTGTGGTTGTTGGTGCGCGAGGCGTATGAACGGTTGTCGCTGAGGTGAGATCGGCACGAAGCGCGGCAGGGGAGCATCGGCCTCCGGCCGGTGCGTAAGATTTTGGCACCG
>JBJXFK010000111.1:0-48289 GCA_046155505.1 Phycisphaerae bacterium | reverse complement strand
TCGAGCGTGTCGGTGATGATGCGCGGGGCGACGCCGAGCAGGATGCATACCAGCGCGAGCGGGGTCAGGATCGCGATTTCGCGCGTGTTGAGATCGCCGGACAGGCCCGCCGAAAGGTCGGGCGTATGCGGCGGTTCCTTGAGCGGGCCAAAAAGGAGTTTGCCGGCCATGTATAGCATGTAGATTGCCCCGAGCAGGATGCCGGTCGCGCCGAGCACGCCATAGGCCGGGCCGAGCACGGGCGAGTTGTAGGCCGCGAGCAGCGTGGTGAACTCGCTGACGAAACCGTTCAAACCCGGCAGTCCGATGCTTGCGAGCGTGAAGAAGATCAGGAAGAACGTCATGATCGGCATGCGTTTGGCGAGGCCGCCGACCTTGTCCATGTCGCGCGTGTGATAGCGTTCGTAGATCATGCCGACGATGAGGAAGAGCGCCCCGGTGCTCAGGCCGTGATTGACCATGTAGAGCACCGCACCCGAAATGCCGACCGGCAACAGGCTGAACATGCCGAGCATGCAGAAGCCAAGGTGCGAGACGGACGAGTAGGCGACGAGTTTCTTGACATCGTTTTGTACCCACGAGCAAAGCGCGCCGTAGATGATGCCCGCACAGGCCAAGCCGCCCATCCACTGGGCCCAGATGACCGCACCCTCGGGCACGACCGGCAGGCTGAGCCGCAGGAAGCCGTAGGTGCCGAGCTTGAGCAGCACGCCGGCGAGGATGACCGATCCGGCGGTGGGCGCTTCGGTATGGGCGAGTGGCAGCCACGTATGCAGCGGGAAAAACGGCACTTTGATCGCGAAGCCGCAGAACATCGCGAGGAAGAGCAGCGATTGTTCGTAGGTGGTCAGGCCGCTGAGCGTGGACAGAATTTGCAGGTCGAAGCTGACAATCTGCGAGGCGGTCAGTTGGGCCGCGCGGAACGCGAGATAGAGGATACCCGCGAAGGTGATGACGCTGCCGACAAACGTGTAGAGGAAAAACATGTTCGCGGCGCGGCGGCGCTCGGCCCCGCCCCAGATGCCGATCAGGAAGTACATCGGCACGAGGGTGAATTCGAAGAAGACATAGAACAGAAGCACATCGCGCGCCGCGAAGACGCCGAACATCGCGCCGGTCAGGAACATGAGCCAAGCGTAATACTCGCGGCGGCGCTGCTGGACGGCGGTGAAGCTGCACGCGACGCCGATCGGGATGAGCAGAGCGGTGAGCGCGAGCAACGGGGCGCTGATGGCGTCGATGCCGACGTGGTAGCGGATCTGAATGCCGGAAAGCTGGGTGACTGATCCGTCAGCGTCGGCGGATTTTTCGCCGGCGGAGAACCAGACGGTGTCGGTTACGCCGACGAGGTTAGTCGCATCAACCTTTGCCCAGAGCAGCAGCCCGACCGCGGCGGCGAAGAAGCCGACCAGCAGGGCGATGCGCCCGGCCTGCGATTCCTGTTGCTGCGGCAAGGCCCAGATCAATACCGCCGCGGCGAGCGGCAGGAAGATTAGCAGATTGAGGAGCAGTGCATCCACGTATCGTCACCCCAAAGCCGAATCGCGTTCACATCGGGTGGCATGCCTTCGCGGTACTCCGCGTAAGCATGTTTTCCAATTCATGCTTATGCGGAGTACCGCATAAGCATGCCACCCAAGCGTTAACCACCGACCGACCGCTAGGCCGAGAACTTCCAGACTAGCGCCAAGACGCCGATGCCGATGACCATCGCCCCGGCGTATGTTTGCAGCGCGCCTTGCTGCATCGACCGCAGCGCGAGTCCCAGACCTAACGGAATCGACGCAACGATCGCAATTACGCCGTTGATACCGAAGCGATCGGTGCCGAGGCAACCTTCGCCGAGGCCGCGGAGCGGTCGAACAAAAATCCGGTCAAACAGTTCGTCGACGTAATACTTGGCGTTCCACAAATCCCACAGCGGACCGAGCACCTTGCGATCCGGCTCATCCTGCGGGGCGTTGCCATAGCGCAGATACGCGAGCGCGATGCCGCCGAGGCCGAGGCCGATCGAGAGGTACATCACCCATGCACCACCCTCGCCGTGCGGGCCGACGTGAATCGTGCTGCCGTGCAGATAGTGGTGGAAATAGCCATGCGGATAGAGCACACCGAGGAACGACGTGGCACCCGCTTTGATTGCGACGCCGAGATAGCCCGCGAAGACCGCGCCGAAGGCGAGCACGCAGAGCGGTGCGAGCATGAGCGACGGCATGTCGTGCGGATGGTCGCCGGCCTCTTTCGGGAAGCGCGTCGGGCCGTTGAAGCAAAGGAAGAACATGCGGAACGTGTAGTAGGCTGTCATCGCCGCGGTGGCCATCATGACCCAGCCGAGCCAGGGCAGACGCTCGGCCATGGGGCTGAAGAAAGCGGCGTGCAGGATCGTGTCTTTGGACCAGAAACCGGCCAGGCCCGGAAAACCGGCGAGGGCTAGGCAGCCGACACCCATGAGCAAGAACGTCTTGGGCAGCACGCTGCGCAAACCGCTGAAGTAGCGCACGTCGATGACGCCGCCCATCGCGTGCATGACATTGCCGGCGGTGAGGAACAAGAGTGCCTTGAAGAACGCGTGGGTGTAGAGGTGGAAAATCGCGGCGTCGGGCGCGGCACAGGCCAGCGCGACGAACATGTATGCGAGCTGGCTCATGGTCGAGTAGGCCATGATGCGTTTCATGTCGTACTGGGCCATGGCCATGCTGGCGGCGAAGATCGCGCCGAACGCGCCGATGCAGGCGACGATCGGCATTGTGATTTCGGCGTATTCATAGAGCGGGCCGCAACGGGCGATCATGTAGACGCCGGCGGTGACCATCGTCGCGGCGTGAATGAGGGCCGAGACGGGCGAGGGGCCTTCCATCGCGTCGGGCAGCCAGACGTAGAGCGGGAACTGGGCGGATTTGCCGAGCGCGCCGCAGAGAAGCAGCATCGAAATCATGTCGGCGGCGTTCATGCCAAACCACGATGGCGTATTGGCGAGAACCGCCGCGTACTTGAATACGGTCGTGTAATCGAGCGGGTTTTCGCCGGGCAGAAGCGTTACGCCGGCATGGCCCATGCCGAGGTAATAGTAGATGGCGAAGATGCCGAGCGCGAATCCGAAGTCGCCGATGCGGTTGACGATGAACGCTTTCTTGGCGGCGGCGGTAGCTTCGGGCTTTTTGTAATAGAAGCCGATGAGCAGGTAGCTGCAAAGACCGACCAACTCCCAGCCCATGTAGAGCAGCACAAAATTGCCGCCCATGACCAGCACAGCCATGCTGAACACGAAAAGGCCGAGGAACGCGAAGAAGCGCTCGTAGCCGCGCTCCGGGTGCCAGTGGTGATCGCGCATGTAGCCGATCGAGTAGATCACCACCATCAGCGCGACGAGGCAGACGACGAGCATCATGACGCCGGTCAGGCCGTCGAAGTACATCGTCACGCCGATCCAGTGATTGCGCGTGACCGATTCGGTGCCAAGGCTGATCCAGTTGTAGATGGTGAGGTTGGTGCCGGGTGCCTTGTACGCGGCCTTTTCGCCGGTGGCGGGCTTGAGGGTCGCCGCGCCGGCGTGGTCGCTCGGCTTGTGAGAGTCGTCGGCGTGTGCGTCCGTCGCGTGCGCGTCCGGCTTTTGCGCGTCGGGTTTGTGGGCTTCTGCGGCGTGATTTGCGGGTGCGTGGCCGTCACCGTGCGCGCCGTGGTCGGCGAGCGAGCCAAGATCGAAGAACATGATGACCGCGAGCAACGCGGAGATTCCCGCGCCGGCAAGCACCGGCAAGTGTGCGTAGCCGAGCGTCGAACGGTGGTCATTCCCGCCGTGCGCGTGACCGTGATCTCCGTGTCCGTGGCCGTGAACTACGTGGCCATGCCCGTGTGTGTCACCCGCCGGTGCATGCCCTTCGTGCCTTCGTGCCTCCGTGCCTTCGTGCCTCGCGTCGCCGTGCGCGGCAAGGTCGGCATCCACACGTTTCTTGGTCAGCAAAAGCAAGCCAACGCCGATCGCTCCGAGGAGCGGCCAGAGCGGCAATGTGGCATATAGCCACATCGGTAGCATGGGCGACCAGCCTTCGGCCAGTAGCATTACTCTTCCCTCAGCATGCGGAACGCGTTCGCATCGAGCGTCGCGCGGTTGCGATACAGAAGAACGACGAGCGCCAGCCCCAGCGCCGCCTCAGAAGCGGCGACCGCGAGCAGAAACAGCGAAAAAACCTGACCATCAAGCGTGGGCGTGCCGTTCACCGGATAGCGCCCGAACGCGGTGAGCGTGACGACGATGCCCTGGAACATCAGTTCGGTGCAAAGGAACATGATGATCAGATTCTTGCGCGTGACAAAGCCGATGATGCCAAGGGCAAAGAGGGCCGCGCCGAAGAGCAAATAAGGAACTAGCACGTCGCCGACCTCCTCGCACGCTCCGAACGATGAAGCGGAACCACAGAGGCACAGAGGCACAGAGGAGCACAGAGGGAACAATACGTTGTTTGTTCTTCAACGCTGATTCTTATCACCGAAAGACTTCCCACTACCAAGCCTCAATCCTGTCTTCTCTGTGCGTCTCTGTGTCTCTGTGCCTCTTTGGTTCATCTTCTTCTTAGGCCGCGGCGTCGACATCGTGCGTTCTTCGCCGGGCGATCGCGATGGCTCCGACCATTGCCGCCAGCAGCAGTACGCCTGCGACTTCGACCGCGACCGCGTAATACGTCAACAGATGCGTGCCGATCGGCGTGGTCGTGCCCGGTAGCGCCGTCGTAACCGGCCCCGCCGTCGTCGGCGTCACCGAGGTAATCTGTGATGCGATCACACCCAAAAGAATCAGCCCGCTCAGCACGCCGATCAGCGGCTCGCGGGCGATGCGGTCATAGGTCGCCGGTCCGGCGCTCTGCTGGGCCAGCATGATGACGAATACGTAGGTCACGAGAATCGCACCTGCGTAGATAACGACTAGTGCGGTGCTTAGAAACTCGGCACTCATCAGCACCAACATTCCCGCAACCGAAATCACCACGAGAATGAAGTAGAGCGCGCTGTACACCGGCTTGGAATGGGTGATGACCCGCACGCCGCCCCACAGGCCCAGCAGCGCGAAGGCGATCATCACATATCGCTCGGGCAGCATGCCGAATTGCCGTAGCAACTCAGCCGAAACCGCACCGGCCGCGCCAAGAAGCACGACCAGCGCGGCGAGCCCCGAATTCAGCCGCCCGCCGGGCATGGCCAAAATCAGCCCCGCCCCGCCGAGCATGACGATCAGAACGAGCCAAAAGGCTTCCATGATTGGAGTCTTCCACCACTGTCGCGCCGAGACCGAACGCCAAATCCCAAAGTCCGGCGATAATACAGGCATCCCGCGGGGTTGACCAGCGGCGCGAATTTCGAGCGAAATGCTGCATTTTTCGCGGCCACGGACGATCTGCGCAGTTCCAGTGCAATACACGCATCACTCTCTCGTTCAGACTTGGGGCCGTGCGTATCTCCGGTCGCGGGAGATAGTTATGCACCCTTGGTACACACGCAGTTTGCTCGCGGCGATGCTCGTCGCGGTGCCGCACGTCGCCGCACAGACGATTCAGTGGGAACCGGTCGGCAATCCGCCCGGCGGCGTGATTACTCGCTGCACATACGACGCCGCCGACGACGCGCTGCTCGCGATCGCCGCGTGGCCGAGTTCGTACAACAATCGCCTGACCGCCGGCGCGATCTATCGAAGCACCGACCGCGGCGCGTCCTGGTCGGTCGTCAGTGCCGACATTCGCGCTGCCAATCCGAACTTCTGTCGCCCGCGAGATCTGGCGCTGCTTCCCGGCGGCGTCGTGCTCGCCGCGATCGAAGGTAACGGCGTGTTCCGCTCGACCAACTCCGGAATAAACTGGACCGCATCGTCGAGCGGCCTCACCTCGCTCACGGTGCATGCGCTCGGCGTCGATCCGGCAGGGACGGTGTATGCCGGGACGCAGAGCGCCGGCATTTTCACGTCGACGAACGGCGGCGTGAACTGGACGCCTGCGAACACGGGATTCGGGAATCAGCGTGCGCAGGGATTCGCGTTCGGCTCCGGCTACGCAGTCGTCGCGACCGCCGGCGGCGGGGTCTACAAGCGCATCGGCTCCGGAGCGTGGATGCCCGCGAACAACGGACTCACCACAACCAACATCGGCAAACTGCTGCGCCTGGCGGACGGGCGCATACTGGTCGGCTCGAGCGTCGGCGCATTCGTGTCGAGCGACGCTGCCCAAAGCTGGGGCGTGCTCGCCGGTCCATTTGCCGGCGATTTTGTCGGCGTGTTGTTCGAATCCGCGGGCGATCTGGTCGTGGGCGGTGACGCGGGCGTTTTTCGCTCGCTCGATGGCGGGACAAATTGGTCGCCGCTCTACACAGGATCGGGAGACGCGCGCGGCAACGAGATTTGCAGCGACAATCTCGGCAACTGGTATCTCGCCACGGCCGGTCGCGGCGTGTTCATCTCGCCCGACCACTCTAATTGGGTCGAGGCGAACGACGGCATCGCCG
This sequence comes from Phycisphaerae bacterium, assembly GCA_046155505.1. Classification (GTDB taxonomy): domain Bacteria; phylum Planctomycetota; class Phycisphaerae; order UBA1845; family Fen-1342; genus JBJXFK01. The sequence goes on along the minus strand of JBJXFK010000111.1, from coordinate 41,803 downwards.
GGCATACGATTCATCGGCTCATCGTGACCCGCGACGGGACGATCGTGGCCGGGATGTTCGGCGTCGGAATTGTGCGTTCGACCGACGGCGGGCAGACGTGGCAGCAAAGCTCGCTCGCCAGCCGTTTCATTTTCTCGCTGGCCGAGAGTCCGTGGGGCGACCTCTTTGCAGGCAATTACACCATCAACGAAGGCGTCTCGGACGGACACGCGTGGCGCTCCCGCGATCAGGGGGCCACATGGCAGATGATCGACACGGGCATACCGATGGCGGCGATGATCAGCGGCTTTGCGTTCGGCGCGCCGGGGCAGGTGTGGCTGTCGTGTGCGTGGAATCCGGGCGGGATTTTCGCCTCGACGAACAGCGGCGATACGTGGACGCGCCTCGGACCGCCGCAGAACATTCCGGCGTATTGCATCGCGCGCAGCAACGTCGGCGATTTCTATTTCGGCAGCGAAGGGCGCAGCGTTTGGCGTCTTCCGGCGGGCGGCTCGACATGGATCGATCTGGGCATGTCGCAGTCGCAGCAGTTTTCGATCGCGACCGCTGCCAACGGCACGGTCTATGTCGGCCATGATCGGCATCTCACCGGCGTCTATCGCTCGACCGACGGCGGCCAAACGTTTCTGCCCGCGCCGAACTTCCCAGGGCAAGAGGGCCAGTCAATCGTGACCCTGCCGAACAACGAGGTCTACGCCGCGACGCTGCTGCAAGGCGTGCAGCATTCGAGCGACAACGGGCAGACGTGGCAAACGGAAAACGCCGGCTTGCCCGGCACCATGAGTTTTTGCCTGACGCTCGGGCCGGATGGGCGTCTCTACAGCGGTCAGCCCGGTTTCGGCGTTTATCGCACCACCACGCCGGTCAATTGTGCCCCGCTAGGCGACCTGAATCTGGATCAGGTCGTGGACCTGAGCGATCTAGCGAATTTGCTGGCACACTTCGGCAACGGCGGTGCAACTTTTGCCGACGGCGATCTGAATGCGGACACGTCGGTCAACCTGACCGATCTCGCGATGCTGTTGGCGTCGTTCGGCACGCGATGCGCGTAAGCGGAAGACCGACAGACAATCGAAGCGGTTGAATGCACTTGAAACACAGAGGCGCCGAGGACACAGAGAAAAAGAAGCACGATCGTGGATGACCCGTCCGTTCTTCCGAGTCCTGCAAATTTCGCGGTCGAATCCCGCACGTCGTTTCGGCGCGAGCGAATCGTCAGTTCTCCGCGATCCGAATTTCTCTGTGTACTCTGCGCCTCTGTGTTTAGATTCTCTTCCGTTCAGTGCACGTCGCCGATTTTCGGCTCCGTATTCGGCGTCGCCACGCCCTTGTCCTGTCCGCCGGTCAGGCCGTAGTTGGTCACCGCCGGGTTCTTGCGCGGCTTGATGTCCTTGGTCTGATCAAAAACGTGCAGCAGCTTCTCTTTGTCGAAGATCATCTCGTGCCGCGAGCGGGCGACCAGCTCATAGTGCGGCGTCAGCTCGATCGCGTCGCAAGGGCAGGCCTCTTCGCACATGCCGCAGTAGATACAGCGCAGCTCGTCAATGTCGAACTTGACCGGGTACTTCTCGCGGTCGGGCCAAGGCGACTCGCCGGCTTCGATGTGAATGCAATGCGCCGGGCAGGCGGTACTGCACATGAAGCAGGCCACGCAGGCGACGCGACCATCGGGGTCTTTGTTCAGGCGGTGTACGCCGCGGTAGTTTTCGACGCGCAATTGCCGCTTCTGCTCGGGGTATTGCACGACGCGTTTGTCGCGCAGCTTTTTGCTGAACATGTGCCGCAGCGTCGTGCGCATGCCTTCGACAATCTGTGGCAAATAGAGACGCTCGGCCGCGGACAGCAGAGGCGGCTCGAGAATGATCACGTCATCGTCACGCATAAAAATTGTACTCACCGTAGGGTGGGCATCGCCCACCATTCGCAACTCACCGTAGGGTGGGCATCGCCCACCATTCGTAACCGCTCGCGCGACGAGTGTAATGGTCGGCAATGCCCACCCTACCAGTGCGTTCGCGCGTCGCTATCGTCGACGATGCCGAGCCTACGGGCAAGGTTCGCCGAAGACCGTGAGCTGCATCGACAGGTCGCCGAGTGCCACGCAGTTGTCGGCGTCGAAATCGACGTTGACGTCATAAGCCGCATCGCCGTCGCATGTGCCGAACGAACCGAGCAAACGCGCGAGGTCCGTCAGATCGACATCAAAATCGCCATCCGCATCGCCGGCGCATGGCGGTCGCGTGCCGTTGATAAACAGCTCGTCCACGCTCTGCGTGCTGCCCGTGTTGCCGTCGGCGTCGCGCGCGACCAGCCGAATCCGCGCGTGGCGCGCGTACACATTCGGCACCAACCACGTGTGCACGCCATCGTCCGCGGTTGCCGCGGCGATGGTGGTCGGGAAAGTTTGACCGCCGTCGACGGACAGCAGAATGTCGATATTCGACACGAGCCGATCGTCGTCCGAGATCCAGTTGATCACCGCGTTCTGTCCCGGCGTCAGCGTCTCGGGACCGCGCAAACTGCGCAGGTGAACGCTCGGATTCACGCCATTCTTCGGCACCGGCACATGCATCACAATGCAATGAAACACGCCCGCCAGCGGCACGATCGATTGGGCGTTGAGCTGCACAATCGTCTTGCCCGGCAGCGCGGCCTGAATCGTGGCCAGTGCAGGGGCGTTCCACGGCGAAATCGTCGCGTTCGTGTAGCTGGGGATGATCACCACATCATTGAAGATCACCATGTTCGTATATGTGTAATGCGTGAAGTTGATCACCCGCGCCGGCAGGCGATGCACCGTGAATCCGCGAGCCGCCATGAGCGTGGTCGCCGCTTCGCAGATGTTGTCCTGGACCGAGCCGGGGTTATTCGGCCAATCGCTGATGAACACCGTCGTTGGCCCGACGATCTGCATCCACATATCGATGTGCTGCGTCGCATCAACCGAAGTCGGAAACGCGTCAAGGATGTTCGTGGTGATGCCCTGGTACGTGCGCCACAAATCAACAATCTGTGCCTGCGTGCGAGTCGGGTTTTCGTTCACGATCAGCCGCGTGGCAAAGCCGTTGTCGTTTTCGTCGAGATGATAGTTGCCGCCGCCATGACGCAACGGCAGGTCATATCGCGCGTGCCGCTTGTACGTACCAAACCCAATCGGCCACGAGTTGTCATTCACGCGCGACGTGACGTTATAAGTGTGATCGGCGATCGCGCGGCAGTCGCCTTCATAGATGTAGCGCGGGCCGTAGTCGCGAATCCAGATCGAATCGACCGTGCGCACGATGAACTGCACCCGGCTCATGTTGATACCGGCGTTGGTGAGCGCCGTCGTCGCCGACGTGCGTACCGACGTACTGTCCACCGCGATGTATGCAATGCCGTTGCCGGTCGTCGTGATGTGCCGCGCGATTTCGGTAACGATCGCGGTGAGCGACCCGCCGCCTTCCCACGACAGGCACAACCCCTCCATCGGCTCATATTCGGCGACGCACTGGACCGGGCCAATTGGCGTCGTGCCGGGGCCGCGATCCTCGATCCACGGGTTTTCGAGTTCGTACGCCTGCTCCGCGGCCGTGCGATAGCGCGGCAGGGTGTCGGTCGGCACATCTTCCGGCCATTCGCGTGGATAGTCATCCTGCGCCGCCGCAATTGTGGCCGCACAAACGATCGAGCCGACGAACACGCTCCGACGAATCCAGTTTCGCATGACAACTCCTGCGGTTGGTCCGAGGTTTGCAAACGCCGCACGGCGAGTGTTCGCGCGGCCATACGCCGCATAGACCCCGCGTAAAGCTTTCCCGTGTCACGAATTCAGGGCCTGATGCCGTCTGTCAGCAATCGAATCGACCCCATGTGCAGGATAGCTTGCGAAGCGACGGGGTAGCAAGCCGAAATTCGCGGCAACGACGGCCGGCGGCCGGACAAACGCGGTCTGGGACTCGCGCAACGCAGCGCTGGGGGACCGGTCTCCGACCGGTCTCGCTTCAATTCAATTTCGACTACGATCCGCCGCACGCATCGACCGCCGCCAGGCGACCGAGCACAACCATCGCTCAATTTCGACGCTCGTCCCGATTCAGGAATCGCTTCGCCATGCAGCTCAACTCGCTCGACTGGACCGTCGTCATCGTCTGCACCCTGATCACCTTCCTGCCGGTGCTGTTTTACATCCGTCGATCGGGCAAGGGCACAACCGAGTTCTTCGCCTCCGGCCAATCCGCACCGTGGTGGCTGATCGGCACATCCATGGTCGCTACCACCTTCAGCACCGACACGCCCAACCTCGTCACCGACTTCGTCCGCACCGGCGGCGTCGCGAAAAACTGGCTCTGGTGGGCGTTCCTCGTCACCGGCATGACGACCGTGTTTTTCTACGCCCGGCTCTGGCGACGCAGCGGCGTGCTGACCGATCTAGAATTCTACGAACTGCGCTACAGCGGCAAATCGGCGGCGTTTCTTCGCGGCTTTCGCGCGATCTATCTCGGGCTGTTCTTCAACTGCATCATCATGGCGTCCGTCACGCTGGCCGCGGCGAAAATCGGCAGCGTCATGCTGGGCTGGCCGCGCGAGCAGACCGTGATCGTCTGCGCACTCATCTGCATCGTCTTCGGCAGCATCTCCGGCCTGTGGGGCGTGCTCGCCACCGATCTGGTGCAATTCGTGCTCGCGATGGTCGGCGTGTTCGCAGCGGCGTTCGTCGCGCTCCAACAACCCGAAGTCGGCGGATTGAGCGGCATGCTCGCCAAAGTCGGCGCCGCTCACCCGGACAAGCTGAGCATGCTGCCGCCGTTGCATGTCGCCGATGCGAGCGGAGCGACGGTCACCAACTGGGACGCGCTGCTGCCGCTGTTTCTCATTCCGCTGCTCGTGCAGTGGTGGTCGGTCTGGTATCCCGGGGCCGAGCCGGGCGGCGGCAGCTATATCGCGCAGCGAATGCTCGCCGCCCGCAGCGAGCGCGACGCCCTGCTCGGCACGCTTTGGTTCAATCTCGCCCATTACGCGCTGCGCCCGTGGCCGTGGATCATCGTCGCCCTTTGCAGTCTGCTCGTCTTCCCGACGCTCGACGACATTCGCCGCGCGCTACCGCATGTCGATCCGTCGCTCATCGGCCACGATCTCGCCTACCCGGCGATGCTCACGCGCCTGCCGCATGGCTTGCTGGGTCTGCTGGTTGCATCATTGCTCGCGGCGTATGTGTCGACGATGACGACGCATATGAACTGGGGCACCTCGTATCTGGTGCTTGATTTCTACCGGCGCTTCGTCGATCCGCGCGCGTCGGAAGGTGCGCTGGTGTGGATGGGACGCGTCGTATCGGCGTTGTTGATGATCTTCTCGGGCGCGCTCATGTTCGCGCTGACGACGGCGGGCGATGCGTTCGGGCTGATGCTCTCGATCGGCGCGGGCACCGGCTCGGTCTATCTGCTGCGCTGGTTCTGGTGGCGGGTGAATGCGTGGAGCGAGATTGCCGGCATGGCAGTCTCGTTCTTGGTTTCGATTGCGATTTTTGTGTTGAATCGACTGCTCGCAACCGCCGTCGGTGAGCCGGGGTTGCTCGTCGACTGGCTGCGCGACGCGGGCATGTTCAAACCGAATGCGGCAGGAGCTCTGCAAGTGGTCGATCACGTCGGCCTGATCGTGACGGTGGTGACGACGACGATTGCCTGGGTTGTCGTCACGCTGCTTACGCCGCCGACCGACCGCGCGACGCTGTTACGGTTCTACGAGCGTATCCGCCCCGCCGGTCCGGGTTGGTCGACGATTCGCGCCAGCGCGGCGGCCGGCGAGTCGGGCGACAGCCTGGGCGAGGCGCTGCTCGGCTCGCTGCTGGGCTGCGTGTTTATCTACTCAGCGCTATTTGCGGCGGGCAATGCGCTCTATGGGCAGTGGGTCGCCGCGGCGATCTGCATCGCGTTCGTCGCCGTCAGCGGGGCAGTGCTGTTTCCGCTGTTGCGACGGATGCTGAGCCGCGCATAGCTGTCCGCCGGCGAATGTGCCGCGAGGGCCGCGCGCTAAAACCGAACCCCGAGCGCGAGCGAGTGGGGTAGCTCGCGGGGAGTGTTGACTCGCGAGTTAAGGGCTGCACATCTGACCGCAAACGCAACAAGCCGAGCGCGGAGCGCCGACGCTTGAACGCGTAACTGTCGTTGAGTGCGGCATCGCCATTTGATGCCAAAGCGTCTCGTCCAACCCTTGTCCAGTCGTGAACAGCGCAGCAATTTCGCGACTGTCGAACATCCGCCGACAGTTTGCATGCAAACTCCGCCGTCTCGTGTCACCTCGCACGCACTTCGCAAGCGACCCACGACCGCAACCCGTCAGACGCAGGTAACCGCTGACAAGTATTGAACTTGCATTACCCGTGTCGACGCCCTTGCGTGCCGATGACTGAGAACTGACGGGAAGCCGAACCTTAGGCATCCACCGGAGTTTCGCGGAGAGTTGTCCAATTTCCGCACCGATTGCGCACAATTTCACACATTGTGCATACAAACATGATTCTGACTCACAGGCAACGACAACCCGGCCGATCCGAACAGCGCAGGCATCTTCGCCTTCAGCAATTCAGGCCTGCTCGGAGTCACCGCTTTGCATAACGACATCTCCGACTGGCTCTACGGCTTCAACGTATTTGAGACCGGCAGCGGAACCGTCGCAACGACCGCGAACCTCAACAAGATCTATAGCAATCTCGACTACGACTTCAGTATGTTCGGCGCGACGGTTCAGAACGCCGAGGACAACTGGTGGGGCGACTGCACCGGTCCGGAGGATCCGAACGGCACCGATGAGGCCGGCAATCCGCCCTGCTTCGCCGCTGCAACCATGTCAAACACCGACGGTCTCGGCAACCCGGTCACGAATCTGAACGTCGACTACTGCCCGTGGCTCTGCAACCCGGCGACGGTTTCGCTCCTGCCGCAAGGCGGCGACACCTGCCTCGAACCGGGCGATACGCTCGTCGTCGAGATCAAGCTCACCGATCTGGTGCCAATCATCGTCGGCGGTCAGTTCTACCTGAGCTACGACAACTCGCTGCTCACATACATCGGCGGCGTGGTCGGCGATGCCCCGTTCGTCACCGAGATCATCGACATGCCCATCGCGCCGAACAAGATCTTCTACTCGGCCGGCGTGAGCATCTTCGGCGGCGCAGGCACGACCGCGGACACGGTCATCGCGCGACTGAGCTTCACCGTCAATGCAATGTCGGCGGCGTGCTCGCTTGCTGCGACGGTCGGGTTCCTGCCCGATGCTGGCCCGCTGCAGAACAAGCTGAGCGACGAGTTCGGCGATCCGGTTCTGTTCACCCAGAATCCGCTGCCGCCGATCACGATTGACGATGCCGCGCCGACGGCCGGCCCGATCAGCGTTACCGGTGGCGACGTGGATGGCGCGTGCGAGCGCCTCGTCACCTTCGCGGCGACGATCAATGACAATTGCTGCCTGCTGGCGGCGAATGTCTCGGCGTCGGTTTCGCTGACGACGGCGAACGCCACGCTCGGCACGCCGACCATCAACATCTCGCAGGTCGATGCCGACACGGTTTCGGTCAGCGGCAGTGTTCTGGTCAGCGGTCTCACGAGTTGCCCGGCAACCGTGCAACTCACCGTCAACGCCGCCGACTGCTGCGGTAACGCTAAGCTCGCCGCGAATGCGACGGGCGACGTGAATGATGCGACCGCGCCGGTCGTCACGCTCGGCAACGGCAACATCGTTACCAACGCCGACGCCGGCGGTTGCGACGCGCTGGTTGCCTGGAACGCCGCCAGTGCGACCGACAACTGCGACGGCGCTCCGGCGATCACCTATGACATCGACCTGAACGACGATTCGTCGCTCGACGTAATCGGTCAGGTCGGCACGTCCAGCACCTTCCCGACCGGCACGCACCGCGTCTATGCCCGAGGCACCGACGAGTGCGCCAACGTCGGCAGTGCGTCGTTCACCGTCACCGTTGACGCCGTCAGCGAACTGGTCGTCGATGTGCAACTCGAGTGGGCTTTCAACGGCTCGCGCTGCATCACGTTTGAGCTCTTCGATTGCACCGGACCGTCGTCGAACGTCGTCTCCGCCGTGATGAACTTCACCGCGGGCATGGCGAGCGACACGATCGACGTGCCGTGCGGCGCGTATACGTGCATCACCGCACGTGATCGCCTGCACACGCTCCGTCGCACGATCGACCCGCTGACCGATCTCGGCACGCAGTTCGCCGCGTCGTTCACCGGCCGTGACAAGCTCATCGGCGGCAAGTTCAATGATGACGACTTCATCGACATCCTTGACTTCGGCGTCTATTCGTTCCAGTTCGGCGTCAACTACGGCTCGCCGAACACGACTTGTGCGACGCTTTATCCGCACGCGGATATCAGCGGCAGCATCGGCACGCCGGGCCTGGTCTTCACCGAGGACTTCGCGTTCATCCAAATCAACTTCCTGCTGTCGCACGCACCCAATTGCTGCGGCGTAGCATTGATGCTGGATGCGCCCGACACGGGTCCGATCGACTCGATCACGGTCGAAGAGCTTGACACGATGGGCCTCGGCCACCTGCGTCGGGCAGACCTCAACGACGACGGCGTGCTCGATACGGTGGACATGGTCGCGTTCAGCATGGGTGCCCGACCGCGCAAGCTGGTTGAGTCCGACGTGCTGAACGAAAAGGGTGACATCGAGTCAGCCGATCCGATCGACGGCCCGGCGATTCGTCGTCTGCCGTTGCCGTAAGAAACCAGACACAGGCCGATGGGGCGCGCAGCGGTTCGCGCGCCCCATCGGAATTTTTGGAAAGGGAGGCTACCCGTGAAGACTATGATTCCATGTTCGCCGCTGCTGTTGTTAGCCGTACTAATGGCACAGGCACTGCCCGCACTCGCGGCGATCAATCTCGAATTTCGCAAACCGGCTCAATCGGTCTGCGTCGGCGATCCGGTGCGCATCGGGCTCTACGCGGTTTCGAGCGACGCCAGCACACCTGTACTCGCCGCAATCGATCTCGTGTTCAGTTGGGATCCGGCGTATCTCGACCTGCAAGGCGTTGACGGGACCGGCGCGACGACGCTGTTCGGTTCGTTTTTCCCGCCGAGCGACCCATTCGGCCTGAATGAAGTCGTCCCGCCGCAGGACGGTGACGGGTTGTACATCGCCTACGCGCCGCTCGGCACACCGGTGCCCGCGACGCCGGCGGGAACGCTGATCACGACGTTCGTGTTTACCGCAATCGCGAATACGCCGGGGCCGTCATTCGTGACCATCGAGCCGACCGGCGGGACGCCGCTGATTGCGACCAATGTCTGGTCGGGAGTCGAACCGGGCACACCCGTGACCGGCACGCTCGACTTCGCCCGTGTCGGCGTCGGCTTTCAGATTTGCCCAGGCGATATCGACGACGATCTGGATATCGAGCTGACCGATCTGTCGCTGATGTTGTCGGTCTTCGGAAGCATCGGATCGCATCCGGCTGATTTGGACTGCGATGATGATGTGGATCTGACGGATTTGTCGATGCTGCTGTCATACTTCGGCGGCAGTTGCCCGTAAGCGGAACCTGTGTGAGCGGTGAGTTCCCGCGATCAGTCTCTCCCTAGATTGGTCGCGAAGCCACCAAACGGCGTGCGATGGCTCATCCCCCCCGAGTCACGCACGCCGGCTCTTTTTTTCGCCTGAGCCGACGACAAAGGCTCAGGCTTCATCGCCCTCGTCAACGTCGATGCTCATGCCTTCGGCGTCGAATTGACCCGGCGGCGGTCGCGACTTCGTCAGGCGAAACTCGCCAACTTCGGCCACTTTCCGATAGCCCAAATACAACACCACGTCGAGAATCTCGGTCCAGGTCGGGAACGGGCGATTGTTCACCCGCTTGTATTCGTCCACCGACTTGAGAAACTCGAGCTGTTCCTCATTCATGTGACCTTCTTCGGCGTCGCGGCGATAGTCGGTGCGTCGCCGACCCGGGCCGCGGCGACGGTCGAAGTTGGAGTGTCCGGCCTGCGCGTCACGACGATCTGCGCCGGCGCGCCGATCGACCGCAACACTCAGATCGCCGCTGCTATCGCCGTCTTCATCTCGCGGCGGCGCGGCGGGTTTGGACTGGGTCAGAGCCGGGTGCGTCGAGTTTTTTTGCTTTTTGTCCACGCTGATACATCGACCGCCGCCATTGGCAAGGTGAGTGCCAGTCGGCATTTGAGCTTCGGCGAGCGGTTTTCGGACGATGTGTCGCGTCGCCCGTGCGTCGGCTCGCGATGCCGATCCACCCATGATTCCCGGATTGCCGCCGCCCGCGAGACACACGACCGCCCCGACGACTTACAATCATTAGTCGCGGCCCGTTTCGCCGCTACGGAGTTTGCACGCAATGTTTGCCGGTATCGTCGAAGGCATGGGTACGGTCGTCCGACTCGGCGAATCCAGCGCCGCGTCCGGGTATCGCCGCCTCAACATCGATTTGGGCAAATTTCTGGCCGACCTGCCGCTCGGAGCGAGCGTCGCCATCAACGGCACCTGCCTGACGCTCGCCGCGATCAACCAGACGATCGCCGGTTTCGACGTGGTACCCGAAACGCTGCGTTTGACGAATCTTGGCGACCTGCAAAGCGGCGATCGCGTGAACATCGAGCGTTCGCTGCGAGTCGGCGACCGCATCGACGGCCACTTCGTGCAAGGCCACATCGACGGCGTCGGCTCGGTCATCAGCAACGGCATCGAAGCCGGCGAATGGCGAATCCGCGTCCGCGCCCCGCGCGACCTGCTGAAATTCATCGTCCGCAAAGGCTCGATCACCATCGACGGCACGAGCCTGACCGTCGTCGACGTCGATGACGATCAATTCTCCGTCGCGCTCATCCCCACGACGCTCGAACGCACCACGCTCGGCAAACGCGAGTCGGGCGATCGCGTAAATCTCGAAACCGATGTGCTCGCCCGCATGGTCGTCACCCGGCTCGACGCCTTCATGCAGCGCGACCGCGACGCGTCGCACGCGAGCGAACGAATCGACCAACCAAAGGCGAGCGTCCCGGCGTGACAAACGACGTTCGCACGACTAACGGCTCATCCTCATCCGCCACGAACGGCTCAACCAAGCCGCTCATTGGCATTTCGATGGGCGACCCGCACGGCATCGGCCCCGAGGTGATCGTCAAAGCCCTCGCCGACCCCGAACTGCGGGCCGCCGCCCGCTTCGCGATTTTCGGCATGCAGGAACCGCTCGACGCTGCCGCCGACCTGGCCGAGATCACGCCGTTCTGGTGGCGCGAGCCGTATGACGGCTTCGCCCGCGTCGGCAGCGGCGTGCTGCTCGCCGATTTCGACGACCTGAACGTCGGTCGCCCGACAAATGAGCGCGGGGCGAACGAATCCGCGGGTTATGCGTCGTTTCGATTTTTGCAGGAGGCCGTGCGGCACCTGCGCGGCAACGCGATCGACGCGCTCGTCACCGGGCCGATCTGCAAAGAGTCTTGGCATCTCTGCAACCAGCGCTTCGCCGGCCACACTGATTTTCTCGCCCGCACGTTTGAGACCAAGCGCATCGCGATGGCATTCGTCGCCGGTCGGCTGCGCGTCGCGCTCGTGACTGATCACATTCCGCTGCTCGAATTGCGAAATCGATTCAGCATCGGCATGGTGCATCAGCCGATCGACCTGCTCGCGCGAGCGCTGCACGACTGGTTCGGCATCGATCAGCCGCACATCGGCGTTTTGGGGCTGAATCCGCATGCGGGCGAGAACGGGCTGCTCGGCGACGACGAGCAGCGCATCATCGAGCCGGCCGTGCAACTAGCACGTAACGGCGGTATTCGCGTCAGCGGGCCGATCCCCGCCGATACGGCATTCACGCCCGACGCGATTCAGCGATACGACGGCATCGTCGCCATGTATCACGATCAGGGATTGATCCCGGTGAAGATGCTCGCGTTTCACGAAGCCGTGAATGTCACGCTCGGCCTGCCGGTCATTCGCACCAGCCCCGACCACGGCACGGCGTTCAACATTGCAGGCAAGAACCGCGCGAACCCTGGCAGCATGACCGCCGCGATCCGCCTCGCGATTCAAATCGCATTACAGCGGCGTGCCGCGCGATCCAACGGAGCGTGAGCTTCAATGCTTGCGAACGCCCCTCCACTCCGCGGCCAGCATTCCATATACGACATGATCGCGAAACATCCCTTCGAATTTCTCGACCTGACGACAGATGCCCTCTTGCGTAAAGCTGAGCCGCTCTGGAATCGCCCGGCTTCGAACGTTTTCGACCGCCGCGCGAATCTCGACGCGATTCAATTTCCATTCCGCGAACGCGTGCTCAATCAGCGCCGCCGTCGCCCGGGTCATGATCCCACGCCCCTGAAACCCCTGGGCAATCCAATAGCCCATCGAAGTTTTGAGGTTCACCCAATCAACCACATGAAACCCAATCCCGCCGACGTACTTGCCTCTGACAAAAATGCCCGCCTGAAAGCCGTTGTTCTTGGCGAACTGATCGAGGCACGTCTGAATGTACTGACGCGTCGTCTCAACCGTGTTGGCCGGTGCCCAAGGCATCCACGGCGTCAGGTACTCCCGATTCGCATCGACAACCGCCGCAATTTCCTCGGCGTGCCGCACCTCGAGCAATCGAATGTCCGTTTCAGCGTCAATTGCAAACGAGAACATCGCCGCCTCCAACTGATGCAAGTGCCTACCAGGCAATCGGTTACCAAATCCGAAATCCCGCGGCGCGATCCGCGCGTCGGTTGACAACGCCCCGCCACAACGAATATGTTACCCAATTCCCCGACGCCCATCGCGGCGTGCGGGATCATGCGAACACAGAGGTAGTTATGGCTCGCGAATGCAAATTCACCGGAAAGCGTACCACCACCGGCAACTCGCTCTGCCACCGTGGTAAGGCAAAATACCTGGGCGGCGTCGGTCGCAAGACGACGTCGATCACCGGCCGCAAGTTCAAGGTCAACCTGCAAAAGGTTCGCGCCTTGATCGACGGCAAGATCGTCCGCGTGCGTGCCAGCGCCAAGGCGCTGCGCATGGGCCTCATCAGCAAGCCGCTGGTCCGCGAGCGTCTCGAGGTCGCCGCGAGCTGATCGCGCCGGCGGATCGCGCCCATCGCGCGTTGTTTGTGACGATCGACGCGACCGGCCCAGTGCCGGTCGTTTTGTTGAATAAGGCCCGCGTGAGCCCCGACCCATGTCGCAGCCCATCGACCCGGATCGCGTGCGGCACATCGCCAAGCTCGCGCGACTAAAGCTCACCGACGCCGAGGTCGAGCTGTTCAGCCGCCAACTCGGCGACATTCTCGGCTACGTTCGCCAACTCGACTCGGTCGATGTCACCGGCGTCGAACCGATGGCCCACCCGCACGACGCCGTCGGAATGCTTCGCGAAGACGAGCCGCGGCCCAGCTTCACCCCCGAAACGGCCCTGCATAACGCCCCGCAATCGCACGAGGGTTTTTTCCGCGTGCCCAAGGTGGTCGATTCGGGGGCTTGACGCACGCGCCAGACGTGCCGAAACCGATAACTGTCCCACCGATGCACCGCAAAAAACTCCGCCGCCCCACTGTCTAATCCGCTCCATCGCGGCGATATCATGTCTAGAGGGTCGTCTCGCGCGTCGTTCGTCCGTCGTTCCGCCAACACAAGGCGTAATTCGCCATGCACACATCCACGCCAACCGAGCACGCGACGCTGCTTCACCGTTCGCTGATCGGCGATGCCGACGCGGCGGCGACGATTGCGGCTGTTGTCTACGACGAATTGTGCGCGATCGCACATCGTCTGCTGCAGCGCGAACGCCCGGACCACACGCTCCAAACCGCCGCCCTCGTGAATGAGGCGTACCTGCGGCTGTTCGACCAGACACAACTTGGCTGGAACGACAAGTCCCACTTCCTCGCCGTCGCGGCCAAGGCCATGCGCAACATCCTGGTCAACCACGCCCGCGACCGTCGGCGCGAGAAACGCGGCGGCGGCGTAGCCCGGCGAATCCCACTCGAAAATGACCGCGCCGGAGAAATCGACCGGAATTTTGATCTGGTCGAGCTGGAAGAGGTGCTTACACGGTTGGAGGCACTGGAGCCGCTATACGCACGCATGGTCGAGCTGCGGTATTTTGCCGGGCTGGACAATGACGAGTGTGCGCAAGTGCTCGGCGTCTCGACGGCAACGCTGAAACGCGATTGGGCACTGGCCCGAGCGTGGCTGCTGCGCGAGATGACTCGCGAAAGTGCCTAGTGTCTAGTGTCTAGTGCCTAGTTGAAAGTGCTCAGTGCTCAGTGCTCAATGCTCAGCGACTGTAGCCATCGGGCCTCCGTACACGACGGAGATCGCGCATGCGATCCGAACGCGACGCGCAAGCGAGTGAACGCGAGCGCCAGCGAGGCGGACGATCGCGCCGCGAGTGAGGCAACGTTCCGCGTGACCATCGAACGCTTCAAACAAGTCCAGCAAATCTTCGGGCGAGCCTACGAGCTGCCGCCCGACGCTCGCAAGCGCTACGTCGCCCAGGCGTGCGGCGATGACAGCGAACTCCTCGGCGAAGTCACTTCGCTGCTTGCCGCCGATGCCGGCTCGGGTAATTTTCTCGAAGGTCCTGCGCTCGATTCCTCAGCCGGCTCGTCGTTGTTGCACGTCTTCACAAAAGCGCACGCCGCCAACCAACCCACCTACATCGACGGCTATCGCGTCATCGAGCGCTTCGGCAGCGGCAGCATGGGCGTCGTCTATCGCGCCGAACAAACCAAGCCACGCCGCGAGGTCGCAATCAAGCTGCTCCGCACCGGACTGACCACCCCCGCCGCCATCCGCCGATTCGAATTCGAGGCCGCCGCCCTCGCCCGCCTGCAACACTCCGGCATCGCCCAGGTGTATGCGACCGGCACCGCGACCCTCGACGGCGAATCTCGCCCCTATATCGTGATGGAACTGGTGCGCGGCACGCCGTTGACCCAATATGCCGACGCTGAAAACCTCTCGCTGACCGATCGCCTCGACCTGCTCGCCAAAGTCGCCGACGCGATCCAGCACGCGCATCAGCGCGGGATCATTCATCGCGATCTGAAGCCGGCGAACATCTTGGTTAGCGACGAAGCGACGGAGCGACGAAGCGACGAAGGGGAAGAAGCGATCGCGGATCACCCTTTTCGCTTCGTCGCTTCCCCCAAAGTCCTCGACTTCGGCATCGCCCGTGTCACCAGCGACCTGACGCACGACGGCGTCACCACCGAAGCCGGCGCGCTGCTCGGCACGCTCGCCTACATGAGCCCCGAGCAACTCGCCGCGAGCGACGAAGTTGACACGCGCTGCGACGTGTATGCACTCGGCGTCATCGGCTACGAACTGCTCGGCGGACGACTGCCATTCGAAACGCGCGGCGTCGCGCCGGCGTCGCTGCTGCGAACCATCGAATCCGATTCGCCGACGAGGCTCGGCTTGCTCAACCGCGCCTGTCGCGGAGATATCGAGCTGGTCATCGGCAAAGCGATGCACCGCGATCGATCACAGCGCTATGAGTCCGCAGCCGCGCTCGCCGCCGATATTCGCGCACTACTCGGCGGTCGCGCGATCGCCGCCCGCCCGGCGACGACCACCTATCAGCTTCGCATACTCTATCGCCGCCATCGCGCAGCGACGGTCGGCGCGACGCTCGCGCTCGCTGGACTGATCAGCGGCGGCGTGCTGGCGATTCGCTATGCCGTTATCGCCGCCGACGATCGCGATCGCGCCCGCGCCGCCGAGCGGATCGCCGCGTCGCGACTGCGTGAGGTCGAAGCCGCCCGCACCGTTGCACAATCCGAAGCAGAGATCGCCGGCGCCGTCACCGCGTTTCTCCAAACGACACTCGAAAGCGCCGACCCCGGCCGCGCCGATCGCGGCGGCGCTACCGTTCGCGAAGCGCTCGACCGCGCACAACGCAACATTGACGTGCAATTCGCCGACAAGCCGCACGTCGAAGCCGCCGTGCGACTGACCATCGGCAAGACTTACGCCGCGCTCGGCGAGTACGGCGAGGCCGAGCAGAACTTACGGCGTGTATTGCAGCTCGATGAAACCGTCGGCACTCGCCGCACGGACCCGCTCGTGCAACTGGGCATCGTGCTGCGCGAGGCCGGTCGGCTCGACGAAGCTGAATCGACGCTGGTCGCGGCGGTCAAGCTCGCGAGCGACGCCGAGAGTGGCAGCGACGCACCAGGCGAAAGAGCGTCCGAAGCCGCAACGGCGCAGTACATCCTCGCCACTGTGCTGGTGCGAAAGGGCGCGTACGCCGATGCGATCCAGCTTCACGAAACCGCTTTCGCCGCACGCTGCGAAGCGCTCGGCGAAAACGCCCTCGAAGTCGCCGAGAGCCTCGACGCGCTCGGCGTTGCGCTGCGGCACGTCGGTAAGCACGCGCAGGCCGAAGCGAATTATCGCCGCGCGCTCAAGATTCGCCGCGAGTGTCAGCGCCCCGATCATCCCGATATCGCCGTCACGCTGCACAACTTGAGCCGCACGCTGCATTCGCTTGCACGGTTCGAGGAATCCGAGCAAGCCGTTCGCGATGCACTGGCGATTCAGTGGGCGGCGTACGGCGAGGCGCACCCGAACATCGCGCTTTCGCAGCGCAGCCTCGCGCTCGCGCTCGAATCGCTCGGCAGATTCCAGGAAGCGTACGCGGCGCTGGCTGACGCACAGGCGATGTACGAATCGCTCTACCCTGACGGCCACGGCGATCTGGGCATGACGCTCATTTTGCGCGCCCGCATCGCCGCCCGCCTGCAACTCTCCGACGACGCCGAGCGCTGGATCGCGTCGGCGACGAGCATGGTCGAGCGGCTGGGTAATCACTCCGATCGGCTCTCGCTGCGCACGGCGGTCGTGCAGCACTACACGCGCACCGGCCGGGCCGATCGCGCTCTGCCCATCGCCGAGCAACATCTCGCCGATGTTCGCGGCACGTTCGGCGACGCGCACATCGACGTTGCGACCGCGCTCACGTCGATCGCCGAAGTCGCGATGATGCAGCGTGACTGGCCGCGTTCGACCGCCGCGATCGCCGAGAGCGTGACAGTGCTTCGGGCCGCGCTCGGCGGCGATCATCCGCGCGTGGCCGAGGCGATGCACAATCACGCGTACGTCGCGCATCAGTCGGGCGATCGCGAGGCCGCGATCGGCATCATCGTTGACGCAATCGAGCGCCGTCGCAATCTGCTGGGCGCGACGCATCCGGACACGATCGAGTCCGAATTCGAACACGGGCTGATCTTGTATGAGTTGAAACGCGATGACGATGCCGCCGCGGTGTTGGACGCATGTCGGCAAAAGTACATCGCCACGCCCGGACCCGCCGCCGCGATCCGCGTATCCGACTGCGCCATCCTGCTCGACGGCATCGCCGAACGCCGCGGCGACCCGTCCGAATCGTCGATTGAGGCACTGCAAAGCGCGCTCAAACACATCGAAGCGATCGTCGGCGAGAGTGATAAACGTCTCGTCCCGCTGATCAACACGCTTGGCGCTCGCCTCGTCGCCGCGAATCGCGAAGTGGAAGCCGCGGAGCTGCGCGCGCGTATCAGCCGAATCCAGTCCCAGTAGCGCACTTTAGTCGCTTCGTCGCTTCCCACTGTTCCGGTGGTACTCTGTTCCATTGTTCCCCCGTCCCGAGCATGCCGACGGCGGAGTACCGCTCGTCGGCATGGCACCCGCGCCGTCCCTCCGCCCCTTTCGTCGCTTCGTCGCTGCCTCGCTCCGTCGCTTTCCCCTTGTTCCCTTCCCCCTTTGTTCCCTTGTTCCCTAAAAAGCGACGAGGCCCGCCCGTCGCTCTCGCGACGAACGGGCCCCCTGAGGAGAGAGAACCTTGCAGATTGTGTCGCCCGCGCGCCGATCAGGCCGCAGCGAGTCGTTCCGGATATTCCTCGATCACCCAGCCGTCACGCATGTGTTCAACACGCAGCAGCACCGAGCGTCGCATGTGCGACACGCCGTCGATGCCGGTCTTCCACCAATTCGCTCGCACAAAGGTCACATTCTCGGCCCGCCACAGCCCGCGCAGATCGATCTCTTCGGGCCGGTCGAAAAAGTGCTCCGCCACGGCGTGACGAAGCTCGTCCGTGATCGGATCGATCGTCGCCGGCGCGGTCATCATTTCTTCGCTCTCGGCCTGGCCTTCGTTCTGCTCTTCCGGTCGCTGCATGCCCTCGCTATCCATGACCTTCTCCCTTTGTTGGTAACCCGTCTTGGTTACCGCCTCAGTGTTTCTGTCACCAACCGCCCTTTCAATCGCTCTCGGTCGGCACAGGAACATAGACGACTGAACCAGACTTCTTGGACGGGTACTCCATATTTTTGTTCCTTTTGGAATCAGTGAATTCGCGCGGTGAGTCGCACGCCGGCTCAAAAGTCCGAATGACACGGCACCCCGCGCGTCGCAAGCACGCGGTCCGCACCGGCGAAGTGCGTACTGACTTGCACTCACGTTCCGCCGCAGCGTCGAGGGCGTTATGCGACTGCGAGCGATTCCAGTCAGCCTATTCTTGAGCGATGCTCTCGGCGCAACGCTGCGGGCGAATGGCCATACCCTCGTTTCAGCGTTGGACTTCGGTCGGGTGCCCGGCTACTTTGGATTGGAAACTCAGCACAAGCGCCCACCACGTACACGCAAGTTACGGCGGTACATGGGATTAGCATCGCGATTGACGCGTGAGGTGTACCGACGAGACCGTTCCAACCCGATGTAAAAAAAGACGCCCGCCGGATGGCGGGCGTCCTTGTACAGGAGGAGGAGTAAGCTCGAATCAATAAGTATTAGGCACCCACATCGCCCCGAGTCAAATCCGCAGCCACTTTTTTTCGGTAATTCCGCCTGACGCTTTCCCGCTATTCGCCGGAATAGGCTTGCCCTCGCGCCGGTTGACCCGATATCCTGACGAAATCTCGCCTGTTGGGCCAAACCGCGCCGATTTGGGGGCTGCTTCATGAACTTGGATTCTCGCCGTCCGACCGGGGTCTGTCGTTTGCTCGCAACCTTGCTGGCAACCTGCTGCGTCACTGCCGGGATTGCACAGACTCCCGCCACACCTCCCGACGCGACGCTTCATCACAACCGGGAATTGGGCGCGTGCGGCGATTACGTCGGCTGCGGCAAGGCCTGCGCGCTGCGCGAACGCTTCCTCGCCGGACTGCCGATCTATGACCCTGCCGGCGACGACATCGCGTCGCGCGAGGCCTTCGGCGAGACTGACGTGCTGCATTACCAACTCGAATTCGAAATTTTCCCCGCCACAGAGCGCATCACCGGCACCAACCGCATCCTCGTGCGCAGCCTGACCAACGGCCTGACGCAGTTCACCATTCGCCTGCGGTCGAATTACACCATCACCAGCGCCGCGATCAACGACATCACGCCGATCAACCCGGCCAACATCGCCGCCGTCGGCAGCTATGGTCGCCAGATTCCGCTCGACCGCGCCTACAACGCTGGCGAGGAATTCACGATCTCGATCGCCTACGACGGCATCGCCGTGGCGCGCGGCTTCGGGTCGATCAACTTCGACACGACCAGCGGCAACCCGATGATCGCGTCGCTCAGCCAACCGTATTTCGCCGCGACGTGGTGGCCGGCCAAAGACGGCGACTTTGCTGAGGCCGGCGACAATTCCGACAAGGCCACGATGGAAATGTCGATCATCGTGCCTAACAGTCTCCGCGCCGTTTCGAACGGGTTGCTGCAAGGCATCGATGCACTGCCGAGCAGCCGCGCTCGCTATCGCTGGGCGACGAACATCCCGACTGCCAGCTATCTCTTCTGCTTCGCCGCCAGCATCTACAACACCTGGACGGTTAATTACAACCACCCCGGCGGCACCATGCCGGTCGAGTTCAATCTCTTCCCCGCCAGCGACACGCCCGCCAATCGCGCTGCGTGGGAGCGCTGCATCGCGATGCTGGAGGCGTTTCGACCGGTTTATGGCGAGTATCCGTTCATCGCCGAAAAATACGGCATGTATCAGTTTCTCTTCGGCGGCGGCATGGAGCACCAGACCAATACCGGCCAGGGCACGTTTGTCGAATCAGTCACCGCGCACGAGCTCGCCCATCAATGGTGGGGCGACAACGTCACCTGTCGCTATTGGAACGACATTTGGCTGAACGAGGGTTGGGCAACGTACGGCGAGGCGATTTGGCAGGAGCGTGCACCCGGTTCGAGCGGCCTGCCCGCGCTGCATGCGGCGATGGCTTCGCGAAAGCCCTCGAACACCGTGCTCGCGGAGACGGTGTACGTCGATGATCCGGCGGATTTCCCGCGCATCTTCGACGGCAATCTCAGCTATCGCAAAGGCGGCTGGGTGTTGCACATGCTGCGAAAAATCCTGGGCGACGCCACCTTCTTCGAAACGCTCGCCGTCTGGCGCGCGACCTACGAGGGAAGCGGCGGATCGACCGACGACTTCATCGCCGTCGCCGAGACGGTTTCGGAGCGCGAGCTCAACTGGTTCTTTGACCGCTGGATCTACGGCATCGGCTGGCCGACGTACAGCTATGGCTCGAACTCGGTGGTGATCAACGGGCAACGATATCTGCGGCTCTACGTCACGCAGACACAAGCCGGCTCGATTGGTGCGATCACCATGCCAATCGATATTCGCGTGGATGATGCGAATGGCTCGACCACGTACACGATCTGGAACGATGCGACGACCGAGCACTATGTCATCCCGATTCCGCTCGCCCCCACCGCTGTAGTGCTCGACGAATTCAACTGGATTCTCAACGGCGGCCGCAATCCGGTCGCTTATGTCGCCGGTCCGCCAAAGGTCGTGCAGGTCAGCCCCGCGCCGGGCAGCGTATTCGGCGCGACCAGCGGCCCGACGCAGGTGAGTGCGACGTTTAGCGCGAACGTAACGACGAACTCTGCGTCGATGACGCTCAGACGCGACGGCATCGTCGTGACGCCCGCAAGTCAGGGTTACAACAATGTAACGTTTACGCGAACACTGACATTCGCCGCCCCGCTGTCGCCCGGTAGTTATGAGTTGACGGTCGCGGACACAGTCACCGGCGGAGGCATTCGGCTCGATGGCGAAGTGGCCGACGCGCTGGCATCTTCGTCGCTGCCCAGCGGCGACGGGCAGCCGCTCGGCAATGCAGTGGTGCGCTTCACCGTGTCGCCGCCTTGCCCGTTCGATCTCAACGGCGACGGCCAGATCGGCCTGACCGATCTGTCGGTCGTGCTGTCGAATTTCGGTATCGCAAGCGGTGCGACGGCGTCGCAGGGCGATTTCAATGGCGATGGTGCGGTGGATTTGACTGATCTATCGTCGCTGCTGGCGGTGTTTGGGGCGAATTGCGCGTAATCCTTGCCCGTTTCGCAACGCGGAAGAGCGAGAGAGGCCCGATGATCGGTAATTCACACCGATCATCGGGCCTTTCTATTTGTGGCGCGCGATGAAACGAGTTACGGACACGCCGTTCCGAAATTGCTCAGCAGCAAAGCCAAATCGGTCAGATCGACCGCCCCATTTCCATCGAAGTCGCCGTCGGCGAGTTGCATGCCTGTCGGTGTGCCAAAATTCACCAGCACATTTGCCAGGTCGGTGAGGTCGATCTCGCAATCGCAATCCGGGTCGGTCGGTAAGAGTGCAAAGTCCACCACCTCAAGCGTCAGGTTCGTCGGATTGCGCTCGAGCGAAAACCGCAGATTGCCCTGGACGAAAATGCCCTCGATGTCGTTGCAACTGAATCGATCACTGAACGAATTGAACGTCATGATTTGAAACCGATCGCCCAATATCGGCGTGAAACCGCCGACGCGGGTGATTCGCAGCTTTCCGTCGAGACTGGCATTGCCGCTGACTGCCCAGCGCGAGAACTGTCCTGCCGCAGTGCCGCCAAGCTCGACTTCATACGCACCCATATCGGATTGCGAATACGCGCCGGTGTTCAGGATGGTACCCGAATCAACGTGTACTACGCCGTCATTGTGGAACGATCCCGAAATGTACCGATCCTGGCGATTGCCGCCCACGGTGCGAATCAATCCGTTCGGCGCGTTGGTTAGAAGCTGATTCGCGCCGAGAATGATCTGCGAGTAGAAGTTCGGCGACGAGCTACTCAGCCGAATCTCGCTGAAATTGCTGATCGACGCAGGCACGTTGACAACGCTGTTGCCCCACTGCGCGGTTGCTTCCAGCTCCAACTCGTAGCCGGGAATCGCATCGGTCAGCAGTCGATTCCCCGGGCCCGCGAGGCGAATGACCGAAGCGAAAGCCGGCGATCCGATCAGCCGCACGTCGTGATCGCGGCAGTACACCGCGCCGCTGATCGTTCCACCATCGGCGATGTACTCGCCGGTCGTGAAGACGACCCGCTGCGGGGCGACGTCGAATGCGTCGTCGGCGACGATCGCACCGCGATTGAGCACGGTTCCCGTGAGGTAGCGACTCTGACCGGCGGTACTCACGAAGCGAATCTCGCCGGTCGATTCGTTGGTCAGCGTCATCCCCGGATCCACGAGCACTTGGGAATAAAACGAGTCGTTCGTGGAATCGAGGCGTATGTCGCCGCGATTGGTCGCGTCGGCGGACGCACGCAGCACGGCGTGACCGGTGCTGCCGTTGCCCTCGCAGGTGATCGTCATCTGGGGCGAGGCGTTACCCACAAACGTGTTGACCCCCTCGACAAACATCGACGACGCGCTCGTTACGCCCGCGCCAACCACGAGCGTTACGCCGGAAGCGTAGACGTTGCCGCCGGTCACGCCGCCGCTGATCGTCATGCTGCCGCTATCCTGCTGCCACTTTCCGAGTGCGGAGAACGAACCGCTCTGTTGCAACAGGTCGCCGCTGCTGACAACCAGCACAGTCGGATCGACTGCAATTGTGCCCGCATTCACGAGCGATCCGTTGAAGTAACGATTCACCCGCACGCCGGCGATCATTTCCAACGATGCGCCCGCCGCGTTGGTGAGCGCTGCGCCGCTTGCAACAATGATTTGCGAGTAGAAGGATGAATTCTCGGAGCCGAGCCGCATGCGCCCGCGATTGGTGACGCTGGATGCGACCTGGAGCACGCCATGCCCCCAATGCAGCGTGCCGTAGACCTCCACGCTGTAACCGGCGAAGACATCGCTGGTCAGTACGTTGGTGTCCGCTGCGACGCGAATAATGGAGGGTTGCGCCGGCGATGCGGCTGTGGAAATCGTCTTGTTCCGCAGGTAGATCGCCCCCTCCAGCGTTCCACCATCGGCCACGTACGTGCCATTGGCCACTTCGAGTCGGTTGGGTTGTGTATCAAACGACGAATCGGCCACAACGCGGCCGCGATTGACCAGTTTGCCATGCACGTATCGTGACTGTCCGGCACCGTCCTTCAATTCGATCAAACCCGTCGCCGCATTGGTCAACGTCGAATCGTTTTCGTTGAGAAGCTGGGCATAGAAAGAAGCACTTGTCGTCGTCAGCCGCAGCACACCTCGATTCGTCGCATCGGCCGGCATGCGCAGACTTGAATGCCCGGTTACCACGTTCCCCTCAAGCGTGATCGTCACGACAGGCGAGTCATTACGGACCAGTGTATTGACCCCTTCGGCAAGCAGCGATGACACGGCGGTCACGGTGTTCTGCACATCCAGCGCCACGCCCGAGCAATAGACGTTGCCGCTCGTTGTGCCGCCGGTAAACGTGAATGAGCCGCTGTCGTGGCGCCACTTGCCGGCGGCGGAGATCGACCCCGCCTGCTGCGCGACCACTCCATTGATGACCGCCAGGACGTCTGTCTCGACGGCAACAGTTCCCGCATTGATCAGGTTCCCACTGAAATAGCGATCTTCTCGCAGCCCGGCGGCGAATACCAACTCGCCGCCCGATTCGTTGGTCAGCACCTGGTCGGCGGCGAACAGCAACTGCGAATAGTACGATCCCGACAAAGTTCCTAGCCGGATCACGCCGCGATTCGCCACGCTCGACGAAACGTTGACAACGGCGTGCCCCCATTGTGCCGTGCCGAGAATTTCGACCGTGTAACCCGCTTGCACGTCGCTGCTGATCGAACAGCCGGTGGCAACGCGAATCGTGCTGGCCGCGGGCGGCGAAGAAATTGTCTGTAGCTCTCGGTTCACCAGAAAGAACGCGCCCTGCAACACGCCGCCATCGGCAAGATACTGTCCGCCGCTGAACTGCAATCTCTGCGGACTCGCGTCGTACGCCGCGTCGGCAAAAATCGTGCCCTGATTTCGGATGGTGCCGAACAGGCCGCGATTGGTGGCAAACGTCGCGAGCAGTTCGATGCGCGCAGCCGGCGCGTTGTTCAGAATGCCCGAACCCGTCACGCTCAGGTTGCCGGTGAATGAGCCGCTCGACGAATCGAGTTGGATGATCCCCTGATTCGTGCCGACGCCCGAGAGTGTCAGTGTCGCGTGCCCGCGCACGTTGTTGCCGCGAATCTGCAGCGTCGATCCGCTCGCAACGCTCAGACCGCCGACGCTTCGATTGTCATCAATCGCGACCGTCACCGGCAGCGTGATGATCGCGTTGTCCGCGACGCTCGGCACCACGCCGCCCGTCCAATTCGCCGCATCACCCCAGCGCCCGCCGGCGGCGTTGGACCAAATGACGTCCGCGGCGAAACTCAGTGGACAGCAAATCGTCGCCACTGCGCAAAAAGACAATGCTCGCGCAATGACCGATTGAATTCGATACATGATGCTCCCCTTCACGGTCAGGTAGGCTTGGACGTGCGTAGACGAGATGCGCCGCCCCTCTCCGAGAGGATCGTATCGGGACGGCGGCTGTGAGATCAATGCGTTCTCATTGCCGCAACGTCAAACGCGCATGATGGCCGATAACGGCAACCAACCGCTGACGTTGTCCGAGAGGCGTACCTCGACCCAATCGCCGCGAACATCGAGTACGCGCAACTCAACGCCGCCACCGAGTGGCTGCTTGAGCACTTCGTCGTACGCATCGCCCCGGCCCGCGCGCAGTTTTTGGCTCGCGGTCGTCACCACCGCGTGTGGGCGCGATTGCTCGTCGAAGAGTTGGGCGGCGACGCTGGCACAATTCGCGAGGCCAAGCGTGATGCCAATCGCCGCGACAATCCCGAAGCCGACGCCGCGCACTCGCGTCCACGCCAACAGCGCGAGCCACCCGACGACCGACCCAACCGCACCGATCCAGAATCGCCCGTTGATCGAGATGTTGTTGTTCCAGAACAGCAGCCGATCGATGAGCTGCGTCTGCCCGCTCGGCGGAATGAACGGCTCCACCCGCTCGCGTGCATAACGCAAATTCGCCGCGATACGCGCATCGCCCGGATCGAGCCGCTGTGCCCGGCGAAAATGCAGCACTGCCTTGCCGAAGTCGCCGAGCCGGTAGTACGTATTGCCTAGGTTGTATTCCAGCGCCGCGCTGCGCACGCCCGACGCGGCGAGCGACTCGAACCCCGCCGCCGCCTGACGATATGAGTCCATCGCGGCGGGCGGATTTTCCCTCGCACTGGCGACTGCTTTGTCATACGCATCCAGCGCGGCAGACAGAATTGACGCCTGGTCCGCGCTCGAAGTCGGCAAAGCCGCGAGCAGCGCGATGGCGGCTGCCAAACTCGCAGTCGTTCGACGAATGCTCATACCCGCGCTCGCTCCATCGTCGTAATCGCCGCGCGGGCGGATTCGATCAATCTGTCATCGCCGCCGCTGCCGGGTGCGTAGAGGGCCGACTCGCACGCGCCCATTACCTCGCTCCAGACGCGCACCACGTCATCACTCGCGCGACGCTGCTGCAACAATTCGATAGCCGCCGCCCCGGTCGCACGACCGTGCGGCACATCCAGCCGGTCGGCCAGATAGCCGGCCAGCGCCGCCTCGATTTCGCGCAGCCGCTCGCCGCCCTGCTTGCTCGCAGCGGCGTCTAGGCGCTTGCGGGCATTTGCACCGGCCGCTGCACGACGTTTCGCACTGCTCGATCCGTTCGCGCCGCGGGCCAGCGCCTGGATCGCGAGCAACGCGAGCACCGCGACCGGCGGCGCGGCAGTGGCCAATGTCACATGTGTCAGCGTGATCGTCGCCGCGCTCGCCAGCAGTCGATCCTCGCGCACCTCGATGCCGCGCAAACCGTCCACGGTCTCCACTGCTTGCGTCTGCGGCGATGCGGTTGCGCTGATATTCGTCAGCGCGCTCGCGTCAAATTCCGCAGACGCCGTCACGCGCAGCGGAATCGGCTTGCTCTTGGCGATGACATATTTGCCCTCGACTGGATCGAAATACGCGAACTCCAGCGGCGGAATTGCCTTCACATCCGCCGATTTGGCCCGCACAAACTGCGTGAGCAACCGCCGACCGCCGTCCATGCGTCCCGTCAGTTCCTCGCTCGGCACGCGAAAGCCCTCGGCCAGCGCCGATTGCGTCGCCAGCGACGGCGGCCGCATCGTTTCAATCGGCCCCGCGCCCGAAATCACCAGCGTCAACTCGATCGGATCGCCGACGCGTACATCGGTCGGCTTGGCCGCCGTCTCGAACTTGAATCGCCCCACCGCGCCGTTGAAATTCGCCGGTCGCCCGTCAGTCGGCAGCGGCAGCACCTCGGGCACGTTGATGGTCGGATCGATCTTCAAATTGCGATGCCGCGACACGCGCATGTCGCCGAAAAAACGATCCTGCTGAAATTTCACCGGGTAGTTCACGCCGACCAATACGTCGCCCAGAGGCGGCGGGCCGGGTTCGTCGACGATTTTCTCGATCTGCAATTTGTATAGGTAATAGTCGGCCACATTCCCGTCGGCGTCCTCGCGGCGGGTGCGGTCCATGCTGACTTGTGCCGACGCGAACTCGCCGTAACTACCGCCGCCGTTGCGCAGAAAGCTGAACATGTCTTGCTCGCTGATCTGGCCGTTGGGCGCCTTGGCCGGCTTGATCCAGATGCTGAGCGTGAAGAGCGCCTGTTGCCCAACGTAGAGCTTCGGTGCCGAGCACGAGATCGACGCCAGAATCAGATCGGTCGCCTCGCCCGCGCGCACGCGAATCGTGAGCGGATCGGTTTTCATGGGCTTGCCGTCGACGGTGATGGTGATGGCGGGGATTTCGATGATGCCGGGTTTCAGCGGTGTGAGCTCATAGCTATAGGTGCGCGACTGCTCCGTCACCATGCGCCGTCCGTCCGACTTCATCGACCGCAGGTCGGCTGGACCTCCGGCGACCACCCGCACGTCGGTCAATGTCGGAAACTCCGGCGCGTCGCACGTCTCGAAATCGCTGATCACGATCTGCACGACGAACGACTCGCGCACGGATGCGTTGGTGGTTTCAGCCTTAATCACCACCGCCGGCTGCGCAGCCGCGCTCGCCGCGAGCAGCGCGAGGCTGATCGCGATGATCGGTCGAAGGATCGAATCAATTGTCGAGCCGCGTACCCGCATTACCCGTTCCTAGACGGTCGATCACCGCGCCATCCCTCGAAATCCGCGCCGAGCAACGTATCGTATCTCAGGAACGCCAAGGGGGTCGCGTCCAATCCGAACCCGGAGCGCAAGCGACGGGGTAACTCGCGGGAACGGGCACGCCCCGCCACTCGAAAACGTGCCCAACGCGGCGACTTACCCCACTCGCTCGCGCTCCGGGTTCGGAATGTCGCGCCTCCCCACTCGCTACTCGCTCCTCGCTACTCGTCACTCCGCGCAACGCCGCATCCCATCCGTAGCAAGACGGTATATAGTACCGTACCGCATCCGCCCGGCGACCGCCGACGCATGCGCGCAAAGCACGCAGAGGACCAGACTTGGGGACGTTCGCCTACAAAGCTCGCAACAGCACCGGCGAGCAGGTCAACGGCATGCTCGTGGCCGACTCGGCTCTCGCTGCGGCCCGCCTGCTCGACGAACGCCGCCTGCTGCCGATCGAGGTCGAAGAGGTCCGCGCCCAGGGCACGTCGCTGTTCACCGGCCGCGCCCGCAACATCAGCCAAAGCAAAGTCGGCATCATTTATGAACAGCTCGCCGACCTGCTCCGCGCCGGCGTGCCCGTGCTGCGTGCCCTCAGCGTGCTCGCCAAACAGTCCGGCTCCAGCGGGCTCGGCCGCATTCTGAAAGAAGTCCACGACGACGTCGCGGGCGGCGACACGCTGGCCGACGCACTCGACAAACACCCGCAGGCATTCCGACCGTTGCAAGTCGCAATGGTCCGCGCCGGCGAAAAAGGCGGATTCATCGAAGACGTGCTCTCGCGACTCTCTGAGTTCATCTCGCGGCAGGACGCGCTGCGAAACAAGTTTATCGGGTCGATGATCTATCCGGTGGTGCTGCTGCTCGCGGGCCTCGGCGCGGTGGTCGGCCTGATGATTTTCGTCGTGCCGAACATTCGTGAACTGCTTGTGTCGCAACCCAATCTGCCGGCTGCCACGAAGATCGTCTTCTTCCTGAGCGACGTGATCGGCAAGTATTATCTCGGTCTGGCCGGAGCAATCGCCGCGATCAGTGTCGGCATCTCGGTGTTCTTCAAGACCGAGTTCGGTGCCCGCATCTGGTCGATTCTGCAACTGCGCACACCGGGCATCGGCAAGATTTATACGATGGTTTCGCTGTGCCGCTTCTGCCGCATCTTTGGTACGCTGTTGAACAACGGCATTCCGATGATCCACGCGCTCAAGATCGCCCGCGACTCGACCGGAAATACGATTCTGAGCGAAGCGATCGAACGTGCGACCGAAAGCGTCAATCGTGGCGAACCGCTCGCGCAACCGCTCGCCGCCGCAAAGTTGTTCCCGCCAGCGATGATCGACATGATCGCCGTTTCGGAAGAGAGCAACACGCTCGAAAAAGTGCTGATCGAAATCGCCAACACGCAGGAAGCCCGCACAGCCAACCAGATCGACCTGTTCGTCCGCCTGCTCGAACCGCTCATGCTCATGGTCATGGGCGTGATGGTCATGTTCATCGCTATCGGCCTGCTGGTGCCAATTTTGCAGATGGCGACGGGCGGGCTGAAGTAGGGAACAGGGAACAGACAAGACGAGCCCTCGCGAAAGGCCCGCCGCTTGCTCCCAGTTCCCCGTTCCCTCTTTCTGTTCCCTGTTCCCTGATCCCTCACACTCGCCTTATCATCCCCATATCGTCAGCAAACGGCGCTCGGGAACGGAAAAAACCGCCACCGCCCGACCGCTGGCGTGTATGAAGTTCTGATCAGTGAGGATCGGCCGGATGTGCGGCCTAGATATTGTGGGAGAGACACCAATGAAGCGGATTCCTTTGCGTCGTAACGCCGTCCGTCGCGCCTTCACGCTGCTCGAAGTGCTGATGGTCATCGTCATTCTGGGCATCCTGGCCGCGATTATCGTCCCGCAGTTCGGCGGAACGCAGGATCGCGCCCGCATCGACCTGACCAAGACACAGGTCCAGCAGCTTGGCAGCGATCTCGAACGCTTCAAGCTGCACTGCGGCAGCTACCCGTCCGAGCTGGCGCAACTGCTCGAAAAGCCCGAGGGCGAAGAGTTCAAAGACTGGGCCGGCCCGTACATCAAGACCGCCGCGAAGGACGCATGGGGTCGCCCACTCGAATATCGCTCGCCGGGTGAATACAACTCCAACGGCTACGACCTCTGGAGCATGGGCCCGAACGGCCAGAGCGGCGACGACGACGACATTGCAAACTGGGAACGCAAGTAACCGAGTCTCCGATTGCGTGCACTGGATGCCTGCGTGCCAAGCTCGACCGGCCCCCCGCGGGGCCGGTCGGCGCGCGCGGAGAACGCCGATGACCGCGAGATTGCAAGCCGACATTGTGGAGCCGCCGCCCTCGGCTGCTTTGCTCCGCGAAGCATGCCGACCCCGGAGTACCGGTGTCGGCATGGCACCCGGCCGATCGCATTCTCAACACCCTCTGTGCCCTCCGTGCCCTCTGTGGCTCAAAATCCAAAATCCAATCCCGGCGCGCCGGGACAAAATCCAAAATCGCTCGGCGGCCTTCACTCTCTTCGAAGTCCTCATCGTCATCGCCATCATGGGCGTCTTGGCTGCCTTCGCGTGGCCCAGCTTCTATGGCGAGCGCGACGCCGCCAGCCTGACCGAAACCGCGACCCGTATGAAAGGCCTGATCGCCATGTGCCGGGCCGAGGCGATGAATGAGTCGCGTCGCTTCCGCGTGCAGTTCTTCCAGGACGGCTCGCTCGAACTCACCGCGCAGCGCGACGCGATCGAGGCCCCGCACGAGTGGGTGCAGGTCTCAACCGACTGGTCGCGGATGCAGTTCATCGTCGATGGCGTTTGGGTCGAATCCGTCCTCGCCCTGCCCGGCGGACCGCCGCCGGTGTTGATCGATGACGAGACGATCGAGTTCGCCGACGAAGACGAATTCGTGCAATTGCGCGTCGAAGAACTGGAAGTGCCCGAAAATCTGTTCTTCGAAACCGACGGCACCAGCGACAGTGCCCGCTGGGTTTTGCGAGATACACTCGGACGTGGCCTCGAATTGACCCTCGACGGACGGCTGGGACGAGTCGATATAAAGAGTGTCGATCGTCTGGAAGCCGACCAGGTGAAGCGGCCCATGCCGATCGAGCGCGAGCCGGCCGAAGAGCCGCAGCGGCGTGAGGGGGAACGGCGATGACCAGAATGCAGAACACGGGCACGGCAGCGGGTGCCATGCCGATGACGGTACTCCGCAGTCGGCATGTCTCGCGAAAAAAAGCAGCCGAGGGCGGCAGCTCCACAAGCTCAATTCGCGCGCGACGCATTCCGCACGCGGCGACTTTCTGCATTCTGCATTCTTCATTCTGCATTCGAGCGCAGCGCCGCGCAGCGCTCCTCCTCGAAGTCATCGTCGCCCTCACCATCCTCGTCGCCGCGATGGGGCTGCTCGGTGCTCAACTCGTCGCCGGGTTGAAGCTCACTGCCGCCGTCGAGGACGAGACGCGCGCGACGCAGCTCGCCGATCGCATGCTGGCCCTGCTCGAACTCGACCCGACCACGATTCAGGCCTTCTTCAACGACCAGAAAACCGACGGCGATTTCGGCGATGCCCATCCCGGCTGGTTCTGGAAAGCCACCGTCGAGCCGATGGAAGAATTCCCCGGCCTCGGCCAGATCACGATCGAAGTGCTCCGCCAGGAAGACCCCGACAATCTCGAAAGTATGGACGACGCGCGCGTCGTGCGGCGGCTGCACATGATCAAGGCTGAGCCGGGCCGAATCAATCTCGAAGAGGACTTTGGCATCGAGCAGGAGATCATCGACGCCATCGCGCAGAACATCCCGATCCCCGGCTTCGACCCGAACGCGATGAACATTCAAGAACTCGTCGCGATGGATCCGCTGCAACTGATGGCCATGCTGCCGCAACTCCTGCCGCTGATTCAACAATTCATGGGCGGCGGTGGCAGCCTTCCGCCGGAGCTTGCGGCCCTGCTCGGCGGCATGGGCGGTGGAGGTGGATTGCCGGGCGGGATTCCGGGCCTCGGCGGCGCCGCGGGCGGCGGCGGGTCGGGCAATCCGCAAGCCGACTTCCTGCGCAACTTCATCCAGCACGCGCTCGGCGACAAAGTCTCGCCCGAGCAGCTCGACCAGATGATGAACAACCTGCCGAATGGCGGCGCGGGACTCGGCAGCGGCGGTGGTCGCGGGCCGGGCGG
The DNA here is from genome assembly GCA_046155505.1 of Phycisphaerae bacterium. GTDB lineage: Bacteria > Planctomycetota > Phycisphaerae > UBA1845 > Fen-1342 > JBJXFK01. The sequence continues at coordinate 10,224 of JBJXFK010000111.1, read as the reverse complement.
ACGCGGCGGAGCGGGCGGTAACGATGGCGGCGGCGACGGCGACGACAGCTCAGACGGCCCCCCGCGGCCGAATGACAACCCCGCGGGCGGCCTCGGTCGCGACTTCATGCGCGACTTCATCCGCACGCAGCTCGGCGACCAGGTGAGCGACGAGCAACTCGAAGAGATGCTCAACAACATGCCCGACCAAGGCGGCGGTCAAGGCGGCGGCGGAAACACGGGCGGTCAGCCGCCACGCACCCCCAGCCCCGGCGCAGCAGCCGGCGGCGGCACTCGCGGCGGCGGTTCCAGCGGCAACGGCGGTCGCACCATCCGCGACTTCAACGACCAACGCAACAACAACAACGGCGGCAAGCGGAACTGACGATGCGAATGCGGAATGCAGAATGCAGAATGCAGAACGCAACTCGACTTGGCACGCGGGTCAACGAGGCATGCGGCAATACTCGCGCGCGACCCGTTTCGCGCTCGGCGACTTTCTGCATTCTGCATTCTTCATTCTGCGTTCAAGCGCCACGCCGCGCCGTCACTCTCCTCGAAGTCGTCGTCGCCCTCGCCATCATCGTCCTCATGCTCGGCGTCATGATCTCCTTCTATTGGCAGGTCGGCGAAATCCGCAATCAAACCGCCCGGATGGCCGACCGCACCAACCTCGCACGCCAGGTGCTCGCCAAGATGGAATCCGAAATCCGCGGCTGCGTCGGCTTTGACAAGGTCGGCTTCCCGGTCGAGCAGCGCATCACCGGCACGCGGCGGAGCATCAGTTTTCTGACCAGCGCACTGCCCGAACAAAAACTCTTCGTGTTCCGCGACGAATCCGAAGAGCCGCCGCCGGGCGCACACGACCTGCGACAGATCGGCTATTCGCTCTGGATCGACCAGGAAAATGAGACCGAAGAAGGCGAGCCGATCGTCGGCGGCATCATCCGCACCGAGAAAAAAACGCTCAACCAGTTCATCGTCGAAGAGGACGAGCCCGAGCAGATTCGCAACGACCTCTGGGCCGCCGAGCTCGGCTACCTCGAATTCCGCTACTTCGACGGCGTCGAGTGGGATACCAAGTGGGACGTCACCGACGGCAACTCGCTGCCGCAGCTCATTCAGATCACCATCGGGTTTTCCTCGATCACCAAGGCCGAGAATGAGGATCAGGATTTGGAGAGCTACCCGGTCGCCGAGTATCCGTTCGGCCCGGATATCTACTACAAAGACCGCTATACGACGATCGTGAAAGTGCTCGCCGCCGACAAACTTTTCGGCAGCCGCGTCTCGCGCGTCGGCAAACAGGCCACCGAGCTGATGGGCGTCGGAGGTGCTCCGTGATAATGACGAAGGCCGAAGGCAGAATGACGAAGGCCGTAGGGTGGGCATCGCCCACCATTCGGCCGGTCGCCGCACACGCGAAAAATGGTGGGCAATGCCCACCCTACGCGGTCTCACACTCTTCAATTCCCTCTGTGCCCTCTGTGGCTGTGAATCCGAAACTCAAAATCAAAAACCGCTCTGCGGCCTTCATCCTCCCCATCGTCCTGGTCATGATCGGCCTGCTCGCTCTCACGATGGCCGGCTTCATCTTCTTCGTTAGGGCCGAGACTGCCGGCATTCGCGCCGGCATCGACGGCAAGCAGGCGCAGCTCGCCGCCGAAGCCGGCCTCGAAGAGCTGATCTCGATGCTCCGCCTCGCCAAACACGACATATCGACCTGGTATGACAACCCGACGCGCCTGCGTCACTCCCTCGTTTGGGGCGACGGCTTCGATCGTCAGGGCGACCCGGTCAAAGAAGCCGGCTCGCGCGCCACCTACTTCGAGAAGACGCCCACGCCGGGACAGGCCTGGCGCTACTCAGTCGTCGCCGCCCGCCATGACGGCCCCGCCGACACGATTCGCTTCGGCATCACGCCCGAAACCGGCAAGCTGAATCTCAACACGGCGAGCGACCTGCAACTCAGCCAGCTTGTCACACCGCTGCTGCTTGAGATGGGCGTCGAAAACGCCGCGTCGATCGTCGATGCAATTCTCGACTGGCGCGATGCCGACAATAACGCCCGCGGCGCGGGTGCCGAGAACGACTACTACAACACGCTCACACCCGCCTACAACGTGAAAAACGCCCGCTTCGACACCATCGAGGAATTGCTGCTGGTCAAAGGCGTCACCGGCGCGATCCTCTGGGGCGAAGACGTCAACCGCAACGGCGTACTCGACACCAACGAGGACGACAGCGACGGCAGCTTCCCCGAATACGACAACGGCGACGGCGTGCTCAACCACGGCATCGCCCCGTTTCTCACCGTCTTCAGCCGCGAGCCGGACACCGCGCTCGACAACAAGCCGCGCATTCCGCTCTCGGCGGGTGCGGGTATGGGCGCGCTCTGGGAACGCTATTTCCCGAACGGCGAACTGAGCGCCCCGACGCAGCAATTTCTGATGAGCCTGCAACAGCGCGGCATCGACATCGCCATGCTGCGCAGCCCGGCCGATCTCTACCCGCTCGGCCCGGATGAACAGCTCGACCTGAGCGTGCCCGCCGGCGCGCCGAGCGCGACGCAGCCGAGCGGCAGCTTGCAGGACATCCTCGGCGGCCAGTCGCTGCAGGGCCTGCAAGAGCAACTGCAAGGCGGAGAAAAATCCGAAGGCGGTTCCGAATCCGCCGACGAAGACGGTAGCGAGAAACGCGAGTCCGGCGAAAAGTCCAAAGACGATTCGCGCATGCAAAGCCGTGACGACAAAGGCGGCGGCGGCACGGGCAACACCGGCAACCCGCGCGGCGGCGGTCGCGGCACCGGCAATCGTGGCGGTCGCGGTGCCCAAAATGCCAACGGCGAAAAGCCACCCGAAGGCGACGGCCAGAAACCGCCCGAAGGCGACACCGGCGGAAAACAACCCGAGGGCGACACCGGTGGCAAGCAGCCCGCAGGCGACACCGGCGGCAAACAACCCGCCGGCCAACCCGCGGTCGGCGGAAAGTCCCCGACCAGCCAGCCCGGCCAAGGCCAACAGCAGCAGCAAAAGCTCGAACGCCTGCGCCAAGCGCTCATCCAAAGCCCGATCCTGCTCGAAGAAATGCCGATCATCATGGATCGCTTCACCACGCGGCAAGGGCAACAAGGCAGCCCCACGCTCATCGAGGGAATGGTCAACATCAACACCGCCCCGGCCCGTGTGCTCTCGCTGATCCCCGGCATCACGCCCGACGCGGTCGGTGCGATCATCGCCACGCGCCAGGCCGCCGACCCGGCGACGCTCGCGACGACGGCGTGGCCGCTGGTCAGCGGCGCGGTCGACGCACCGACTTTTCGGCGGATTGCACCCTACATCACCACCAAGTCGTATCAATTCCATGTGGAGGTGGTAGGCTACGCCGACCATGCGAAGCTGATGCGCCGCTTCGAGTGGGTGATCGAGATGATCGGCCCATTGGCGCAGGTAAAATACTTCCGCGATCTCTCGTCGCTCGGCCTCTCCTGGCCGCTCGACACGGAGGTGCAGGTGGTCACGCAGCCGTAGGGTGGGCATTGCCCACCATTCGCGTGGGTATCGAATCGGTCGCGGAATGTTGGGCGATGCCCAACCTACATTGTGGAGCAGCCGCCCTTGGCTGCGATTTCCGAGCCCCGACCGTAAGGGAGGGGTTGCTTTGGGTGGCATGCTTTCGCGGTACTACGCGTAAGCATGCTCAGGCTGAGTACAGCCAGAGCATGCCACACGGTGATTTTCTGGAGTCGCTCGTGCTTGGAATGTCCGGCAAAGTCCTGTCCGTCGATTGGGACAAGCGCATGCTGCGCTTCGTCGTCGCCCGCGTCGGCCGCGGCTCGATCAAACTCGACGAGGCCCACGCGCACCGCATCCCGCAAGGCACCGACAGCGAAGACCCTGCCGCGATGGGCGAGTTTCTCAAGCAAACCCTCGCCCGCCACCGCGTGAATATCAAGAAGGTGGTCGTCGACGTGCCGCGCGAGCGAGCCGTTATCAACCGCCTGCGTCTGCCCCCTACTCCGCCGAGCGATCTCGCCGCGGCCGTACACTTTCAGGCCCTGCGCGAACTGCCGTTCGCGATGGACGAGGCGGTCGTCGACTTCGCCGTCATGGAACGCGAAGGCCCGCGTAACGTGACCGAAGTGCTGCTCGCCGCCGTCCGCAAAGAGACACTTAAACGCGTCACTGACGCCTGCGTCGCCGCCGGCCTCACGCCAGTGCGCGTGGGTTTGCGCCCGTACGCCAATCTGATCGCGGTCAATCACCTGCCCGCGATGCTCGATCGCCGCGTGCTGTTCGTCGAGATCGGCGCGACGACCACCGAAATCGACGTCATGCGCGGCCAGACGCTGGCCTTCTCGCGTGCCGCGACCGTCTCGGTGCCCTTCGCCGCCGGCCAGCTCGTCACCGAAGACAGCCGCATCATGGCCAAGGTCGAGCTTCAGGAAACCGACCTCGCCGACCAGGCCGAGGACGCAGTCGTCGGCGAATTGATCGTCGAAATGACGCGCACGTTGCAGGCCTATCGCGCAACCGAGTCGAACGCCGTCATCGACCAGATCGTCATCGCCGGCGGCACCGGCATTGAGCACGCATTGCTCCAAGCCGTCGACGAACGCTTCGGCCTGCCCGCGATCCTGTTCGACCCCACGCTCACGCTGGGCGAGAAAGACACCGAAGCGACCAAACTGCGGCAGTTCTCCGCCGCGCTCGGCCTGGCCTGGGGCCTGAGCCGCGAAGGCGCGCTCGAAATCAACTTCCTCAAACCCAAAAAGCCTGTGCCAAAGCGCGAGACGCTGAAAAAGCAGGCACGCATCATCGGCCTCGCCGCCGCAATGGTCGCGACCGCCGCCGGCGGCTGGGTCACGATGGATTTCATCAATCTCAATCGCGAGCTGGCCACCCTGGGCGAGGGCAACACTCCGCAACAGGAAAAGCTGGTCGACCTAATCAAGGTGGACAACAAGCTCAAGGTCGCCCGCGAATGGTCGAAACGCGACGAGCTGAGCATGTGGCTCGATCACCTGCTCGATCTCACCCGGCAAACGGTCGATCCCGGCAAAAAGATGATCGTCACCAACGTGACAGCCAATGCCGAGTCGGGCACGATCAGCCTGCGGGTCGCCTGCGACGATTGGAAGGTTGCGACCGAATTTGTCACGCGGATCAACGACCTTGAAATTCTCGGCAAGAAGCCATTCAGCGCGAATCAGGGCACATTCACCGAGTCCAAGAGCGGCGATCTGAAATTCAAGGGCACGGTACCGATCGACATCGACCTGCCGCTGCTCAAATCGCACGAGGCGGACGAGAAGTCGCGTGAGAAGGCGTGGAAGGAGTCGCTGCGCGTATGAACCAACGCGAGAAACTCATGGGCGGCCTCGTGCTCGGCGCGGTCGGTGTTTACGCCGGTTGGTCGCTGATTCAGAGCAGCGTCATCGCGCCGCGCCGCGCGCTAATTCAGCAGATCGCGGTCGAGCGGAACCGTAACGAGACCTACAACGCACGGATCGCCGCGCTGCAGACGCAGCTCATGCGCGAGTGGCCGCAGATGACGCTGCGCACGCTCGCCGTCAGCGACAAAGAGGCACACGACAAGTTTCGCGAGGAGCTTTCGTCACTGCTGGCGACCTGCGGCATGACCGACGGACACAAAATCAGCCAGTTGCAGGAAGTCGAAGACAAAAAGAAGGACTCGCCGCGAGCGGGATTCGTCGAGCTGCCGGTCAGCGTGATGGCCGAGGGCAAACTCGAGCAGATCGTCGATTTCGTGCGCGCGGTGCAGTCGCTGCCGTACTACTCGCGTGTGAACCGCCTGAGCATCACGCCGCTCGGCGGCGAGGCCGGCCTGACGCGAAAAAAGACCACACCCGCGACACCCGCGAAATCACCCGCCGGCAAGGACGGCGACAAGAAAGACGCCAACAAGCCCGCGACGCCGCGCGGCGGAAACAAGGCCGACGCCGGTCGCGATAGTCCGCTGCTCAAGCTCGAGATGAACGTGTCGACGCTGGTCGTGCCCAAGGCCGCCGGCTACAAGCACGAAATTTTCGACGCGGCCAAGGTCGATCCGGCCAAGAGTCGCCGTTTGCGCTTCGAAGACCCGTCCGAGTACAACGAAATCGCGCAGGTGAACTGGTTCAAGGTGTACGAGCCGCCGCCGGCACCGCAGCCGAAGCAGGAAAACGTGGTCGTCGCGCCGCCGCCGAATGTCGAGACCAAGCCGGTCGCCGCGGCACCGCCCCCGCCGCCGCCCGCGCCGGTGCGGCCGAACGCGGCGAAAATGAAAGTCGCCGCCGTGGTCGCGTACGAGGGGCAGCCGGTCGCGTACGTCAGCGACGATTCAAAACTCACCGAGCCGCTGGCCGAGATTCGCTTGAACGAGCCTATCGATGACGGCAAACTGGTGCTCGTCGATCACTCGGGCGTGGTCGTCCGCGTTGCGGGCCGCACGCCGCAGGAACCGGCCAAGAACTACTTCTATCCGCTCGGTGCGGCGTTTACGCAGCGCGAGGAACTCGACCCGGCGAAACACGCCGACGTGGCACAGCTACTCGCGTCGGTCATGCCGCCGCAGTGATCGGTCCGGCGATTGCCGCTGCTCGCTCGGCTTATGCCGCAACCGCCATCGCCGCGCCCGCATCATCGCCCGGCGGCGTTTCGTTCGTCACGAACACGCGAACCGCTTCGACCAGCAACAACAGCGCCAGCCCCGCCAACACCATCGCCACCCACGGCACAGGGCTGCTCGGCGCGCTCACGCCGATCACAGGCAATGTGAATTGCGCCCCGCGCGAGAACCCGCCGACGATCGTTCGCGCCAGTTCCCACATGCTGAAAACATACATGAATGCGGCCGGCAAACCCGTCACCAGCCAGACCCACCACGCACGCCGTGTGCGCCACAGCCACACCGTCACGCCGATCAGCGTGAGCGCCGCGAGCAGTTGATTGCTCGCACCGAACAACCCCCAGAACGCACGCCACACCGGCACAACTTTCCCGTTGTCCATCGGCGGATCGAGCGTCAGAAAATACATCGGCACGCCGACCGTCACGGCGGTCGCGACAAACCGCCCGAACGCCCCATGCCAGCCGACGAGTTCCTGCAACACATATCGCCCGAGTCGCGTGCAGACATCGAGCGTGTCATACACGAACGTCGTGAACGCCATGAGCGCGAACGAAATCGCAAATGCCAGCGGAACGCCGAGCACCTGCAAAAATTGGCCGATCCCGTGCGCGTACAGAAAATTCGGCTGCGGCGATTTCACCAGCGGCGACGACGACGCGAGCACCATCACGCATGAGAGTGAAATGACCGCGACCATCGCCTCCATCAACATCGCACCATAGCCGATCAGCCGTATGTCGCTTTCGCAGCGCACCTGCTTGGACGTGGTGCCCGAGGCGACCATCGAGTGAAACCCGCTGCACGCGCCGCACGCGATGGTGATGAACAGCAGCGGCACGAGCGGCTGCCCCGCGGCCGACTGCCAGCCGATGAACGCCGGATATTGAATCGTCTCGCCGCCGAGCATCAGACCGACGCCGCCGCCGATCAGCGCGACGAACAGAAAGTACCCGCCCAAACTGCCGCGCGGCTGAAGCAGCAGCCACATCGGAATGACCGACGCGATGAAACAGTAACCCAGCAGGATCACATTCCAGATGCGCTGCGCCCGTGCGTCGCTCACGCCGAGCACTTGCGCGAGATCGAAGGGTGCCAGTTGCCCGACCCAGATCGCGCCGCCCACCAGCGGCAGAAACAGCAGTGTCGCGATGCCGATCGAAACGCGCGCGAATCGGACGAGCAGCCCCATCGCAATCGGCAGAATCAGATAGAGCATCGACGACGTGGCGATGCCGCCACCGCTGACGACCTGCCCGTTTTCGAGCGTCTGTCGCCCGACGAACGAAGACGCGGTGATGTCGGTAAACGCGACCACGACATAGACGAGCGCCAGCCAGATGAAGCTGAGAAACAGCAGATACGATCGCCGCGTCATGTGCTGCCGCACGACCTCGGCGATCGACCGCGCCTTGTGTCGCACCGACGCGAGCAGCGCGCTCATGTCATGCACGCCGCCGATGAAAATCGAACCGACGATGATCCAAATCAGCGCCGGCAGCCAGCCGAACATGACGCCCGCCAGAATCGGTCCAACGATCGGCCCGGCGGCGGCAATCGCCGAAAAGTGCTGATTGAGCAGCGGGGCTTTCTCGATCGGCGAGTAATCGACATCGTCGCGCCACTCGACCGCAGGCGTGCGGCGACTCGGATCGAGCCCCAGCAATCGCGTCAGCAAGCGCCCATACGTGAAATACGCAACCGTCAGAACAATGGCCGAACCGAGCACCACAACCAGCAGCGGCATGACGTTTCCGATCGGCGGCGCGCTGCGCCGCGGCGAAATGAATCCCGCAAACCTGGCGAATCTGTCGAATCTGCCGTACATCGCAGACGATTCGCCGTAGCGTAGCGCCGCGCCGCGGTTTGCGAAAGCACACGGGGCGGGTCGATGCATCGCATCGCCCCGCCCCGCTGCCTTAATTCAAAATCAAGCCCGGCCGTTTACCGCTCGGCAAAGCTCGGGAACGCCTCGTCTTCGGCTTCCTTCTGAATCAGAATCTTGGCCTTGAGCAGAATCAGCAGCGTCTGCGTGTCCTTTACCGTGGTGGTGTTGGTGAACGCGCGCTTCAGGACCGGAATCTTGCTCAGAATCGGCACGCCGGCCTCGACTTCAACTTCGCCGGTCTGCTTCAAGCCGCCGATCAGCACCGTGCCACCGTCAGGGATCGACACCGTCGTGCGGATCGCGCGCAGTTCCTGATCGGTCAGGCTGGTGAAAATGCTCGGCGAGTTACCCGAACCGCGCTGCACTTCGAATTGCGTAATGATCGGCTCTTGCGCCAGGCCGGTTCGCACCGTCAACGTGACGTACTTCTTGTCATTGCTGATCGTGCCTTCAACGTCGAGCACCGTGCCGCTCTGCACCGTCGCGACGACCGGGGCGACCGCTGCGACCTGCTCGGCAACCGTTGCCGTAACCGAACTGACATACTGGCGACTGCGAACAACCGCGACCCACGCGCGCTGTCCGTTGAACATCATCAGCCGCGGGGCCTGAACGATGCTCGAACGACGGTTGGCCTGTGTCGCACGAATTAGGAAGTCGACCTGCAAATTGTCAAGGAACGAACCGACAATGTTCATCGCAGGGCGGAAATTCGCCTGCTGGCCGAACGCACCCGGAATGCCCGTGCTCAGCAGCGACGGGTCAACGAGATCGAGGCTGCTCTGCTGCGCACCGATCGGCGTCATGTCGCCGAAAGCAGGCGCAATGCCACCCGCTCGCGGAACGTTTGCCGCGTTACCGTATGGCTGCGACAGAGCACCCTGGCCGAGGCCCGTCCCGACGCCGCCCGGAGGCGCGGGGATGAAGCCTCGCTGCGAGTATTCGCGCGGAATGAGCACTGGCGCACCGGTGAACGGGTTGACGACCTGAGTACCGGTCGAGGTAACTGCGGGGTCATAGCCCGCCGTCCCCTGGTTGAATACGAAGTCGAGATCGACACCGATTTCGTTGAGGAAGTTCGATCCGACAATCAGGAATCGCGCTTCGACGCCGATCATCAGCGCCCGCGTATCGCGGAGCTGCGTCAGCAGATCGCGCACCTGCTGCTGCGCGTCGGACGTGTTGTAGACCACCAACTGGCCGTTCAACTCGCGCAGTGCTGCATCGCCGCCGCCCGTCTCGCGCCACGAATCCGGCGCGACCGTCGTGCGGACCAGGTCCATCAGCGCGGTGAGCGATCCCTCATCGCGGTTCGCCGAAGTGCGACCGCTCAGCGTGCGCTCGGCCATCGCCGATTCGCTCGCGAAATCACCGGATGTGCTTTGACCATCGCTGCCGAAAACATCGCGATTGATCGGCTTGTTACCGGCGGCGTTGATGTCCAGCCGCGGGCTGTTCGCAAACTTGGGAATGTCGGTAATCAGATCGCGAATGTCATAGACCTGGCTGAACTTATTCTGGTCCAGCTTGTGCCGCGTCGCGACGCGCAGCACCTCGTCCGTCGCCGCATAGCCCAGCGGTACATCGCCGCCCGCCTGGCTGAGCATTTCCTTCAGTGCGGTGCGGAACGTGACATTGCGAAGCTTTAGCGAAACCGGTCGCGTGCGCTCGACGCCGTTGGCTTCGAGATCGTCCCAATCGACCGCCAGATTCACGCGATTCGCATC
>JBJXFK010000106.1:0-41364 GCA_046155505.1 Phycisphaerae bacterium | reverse complement strand
ATGCAGCCGGCCTTCACGTCGTCGGCCTTGGGCAAGCCGACGTGCTCTTTTGGCGTGACGTAGCACAGCATCGCCGCGCCGGCCCGCGCCGCCTCGGTCGCGCCGATGGCCGACGTAATGTGGTCATAGCCGGGAAAAACATCGGTCACGAGCGGCCCCAGCACGTAAAACGGTGCATCGTCGCAGACCGTGCGCTGATGCTCCATGTTCCACGCGATCTCATTCAGCGGCACATGCCCCGGCCCCTCGACCATCACCTGCACGCCGGCCTCGCGGGCGCGCTGCACGAGTTCGCCGAGGACGTGCAGCTCGGCGATCTGGGCCGGGTCGCTTGCGTCGGCCAGACAGCCGGGCCGCACGCCGTCGCCGAGCGAATAGGTCACGTCGTATTCGCGCATGATCGCGCTGATTTCATCGAACAGCTCGTACATCGGGTTTTGCTTGTTGTGGTGGATCATCCACTTGGCCAGCAGCGATCCGCCGCGCGAGACGAGGCCGGTGATGCGATTGCGAATGAGCGGGATGTGCTCCTTCAGCACGCCGGCGTGGATCGTGAAGTAATCGACGCCTTGCTTGGCCTGATGCTCGACGACGCGCAGGATGTCGTCATAGCTCAGGTCTTCGATGCGTTTGCCCATGATCATGCTATAGATCGGCACGGTGCCGACGGGCACGACGCTGTTGTCGATGATCGCCTGGCGACATTCGTCGAGCTTGCCCCCGGTGGAAAGGTCCATCACCGTGTCCGCGCCGTAGAGCACGGCGTGGCGAAGCTTGACGAGTTCCTCGCGCGTGTCGCTGCTGACCGGCGATGCGCCTTGGTTGGCGTTGATTTTGGTGGTGATGCTGCGGCCAATGCCGGTCGGGTCGAGCCGCTTGGCGGCGCGCTCGCCGCGACAGTGCGATGGGTCGTCGATCCAGGCGCGGCGCTGCTGGACGGTTTGGTTGGTCCAGTAGGTGGCGGCGGGGGTGGCGGTGGGGTGACCGACGGGCTGGGTTGAATGATGAATGCAGAATGCAGAATGCAGAATGGTTTTCCCGTTCGAGCCGTTCTGTGCGAGCGGCTGACTTTCTGCATTCTTCATTCTGCATTCTGCATTCGGCTCTGCGCCCGCGGTGCCGGCGAGGTGCCGCACATTCGCCGGGATGACGATGTTGCCGCGTGCGACGCCGTCGCGGATGAATTCGGGCGTGACGTTCTCGCGAACGGCGACGCGGGTCATTTCGGGGGTGATGAGGCCCTTGCGGGCGGATTCGAGTTGGGTCATGTCTTATCTCCGAACGACGAGCGAAATTGCTCGGTGTGGGTTTGCAGCCAGGCGGCGATTTGCGGCACGTCTTGTTCGCCACGTGCGATGGACCAAAAGAAGGGTTCGACTTCATCCGATGGAATCAGACGCAATTCGTTGAGTCGCAGGACCACGTCTCCGGCCACGAGGGCCGTGCGCTTGTTTCCGTCCGCGAACGGGTGAAATGCGACGATCGAGTGGATCATCGCGGCGACTTTCTCGATGATGCTCGGAAACAAGTGGCAGCCGTCGAATGCGGTGAACGGGCGACGAAGCGCCGAATCGAGCGCACCCGTGTTGATCACGCCTTGTGCGCCGCCGGTCGCCGCGATCACGCGGGCATGAATCAGCAACAACTCCTCGATGCCGATCCAGTTCATTTTGCGAGTCCTTCGAGCGACTTGCGATGATCGTTGATGGACTCGCCGACGAGCGCGTCGATGAGGTCGAGTCGCTTTCGATCGAGCGGACTCGTGATCAGGAGGATGTCTCCGCCGATCTCGATCGCTTCAAACGTGTCGCTGTGCCGCGCGGCGGCAAAGCCGTCCGGCATGACGACGCGACCGTTCTCGATTCGGGCGGTGCCGAGATAGTTCATCGACTTTCTCCTTCGATTTCGAGCGCGTGCTGTACGGCGCACGGCGACGCGTGCGTGCAAAGTGCGTTGCGGGCAGATTCGAGCTGGGTCATTATTCCATCAACTTCGTCGGAACATTACGGTACTGCTGTGACGACCGCTTCGGTTCAAATTGGGAATCATCGATCAAGCTCAAGAGGCTCGAATGACAGACTCCCGCCCAGGACACCAAGTCCTAGTCTAGTCTCGCTGATACTTACCTTGTCTGGCAGGATGCACAGCAAGAGAACGCTCTCATGCCAAAGCCCACCGGCCCACTTGGCGTATTCGGTCAGCGACCTCTGCAAACGATCCAGTCGATGCTCTCCGTTGCCGTCCCGCTTGCCAACTTTCGTTCGGCAGACAAACGCAAGGACAGGTGCCCGAAAATGAAGTAGCTTGTTGAAGTCGTCGAGATAGCCCGAGCGGTCTGAAGACCAGTCACCGTCGACGAGGTGCGAAGGCCAGGCTTCTGATTCGCAGGCGAGCACCGCCCGCCAGCAATCTTCCACCTTGCAGTTTCTGGAAACAAATTTGGGGCACAGCAGGAGGTCGACAAGCCACTCACTTCGCTCAGTCCAATCGGTTCCGTGCATCTGCCTTAGTCGGCGCTTCGGATTCAATAGCGCCTTGGTGCGTTTTGAATGGGCCGCAGAGTAGCCAACAAACCGCTCACGAAATATCGACGCGGCGATCTCCTCGCACAGAAAGTGGCTAAACGCCGTCGTTACCGGTTGCTCATCTTCGAGTTCATGCTTTTGGGTAGCACCGCACTGTCGCGCCGCAGCTTCAACGTACTTGCGAAAATTCTCATGAGAGAAGCTCTTCGCTTGATCGGCACGTCGCTTCCACCACGCTCTTGTGGGCCGTTCTTCAAGCTTCATAGAGGTTTGTGCCATTCGCGATAATCTCCATGATGAACCAGTCATTTAGCTGCACGCGCTGACGAATTTCCGATGAGTTGCGGGTGAGCAAATCAAGCGCGAACCCCGGATAGTCCAGCGCCAGGACGATTTCGAGCGCACGTTTCTGCGCGCTCCCGCGCCCGCCGAACACGACCATCAAATCGACGTCTGAATCATCCGTCGGCGTGCCATACGCGTACGACCCGAACAGAATGATCCGCTTCGGCCGAAACTCCTTCGCAATCCGGCGAGCGAAGGCGCGGATGTCACGCATGGCGACCATCATTTTCGTGTTCCACCGGCATCGGACCCGCGCGGCTCGTCGACGCGCCCGCCGCGCTGCTCACTGGCCCCCTGCCCAAAGAGTCGTTCGCACGCCAACTCCGCGCGGCGAACGCCCTCCTCGTCTAGGACGACGGACTTCGCCGTGCTGCGCGGTTCGCCGATCAGGCCGGCTTCGTGCAGGCGGCTGAGTGCGTCCCAGTTCAGGCTCTTCCAGGCACGGGTCACGGTGTAGCCGCCGAGGCGTTCGGGTTCCGCGTTTAGGTGCAACAGCGCCAGCACTGCGTCGTCAATCTTGGCGAAGTCGAGTTGACTCGACTCTGAAACGTGCCGCTTCGACATGACGCCCTCCCTACGCAGGCGGCTACGTCCGGCACGCGCTGCGACGACCACTCGTAAGCGAGCGGTAGCACACAGTCACGCACCCGAGCAGCTCGTCACTGATCAGGTTCGAAGGGTCTGTCGGCGTCCGCGCCGACATCTCAGGCCCGCCGCAGCGGACCGCCCCTAGGCAGCGACTATTGTAGCCGCGTAGGGCAACTCGACCATGCTTCTGAACGCTCGCCCGCCGAGATTTCTAGACTTCCGGCGTCGGCTACTGGGCGTCGCGCTCCGAAGTCGATTCGCGCAAGTGCTCGTAGTGCTCCTGCACGCGCTCGCGCAAACAAGGTTTGCAGATCGCGAGTTCAAACATGCCGTCGGCGAGAATACGCGTGAAGTCGTCGGATTCAAACAGAAACGAAGCGCCAAGTCGCCGGCCGCGCATCCAGCGAAATGTCAAACCCTCCGCAGTTATCCGACAGCAGCTCTGGCACTCTTGCGGATCGTTCGACGCCCATACTCGAATCGATCCGCCCGGCCAGAACTCGCGTGATGGCGTCGTCTTCAAATCTTCCCACACGCGAGTCAGGTACTCTCGATCGGCCGCGGAACAGCGCTCGAGGAGCGATTCGAACTGCGGCTTGCGCTCGTCCGCATACTCTGTAGGAAACGAACCCGCACCGCCCCCGAAGTTGTACGCGTGGCGATCGGAGAGGCGACGCGCGAGGAGTTGCGTCATCCGTGAGAACCGTTCGGCGTGCGCGGCGACATACGCGGCGATTTGGACTGCTTCCACCCGCGGAATCGCTTCGTGTCGGCCACAGTGACGAACCCACTCGGGTGTGTGTAGATGCAGAATATTGCTCAGCAGTATGCCCATCACACTGTCGGCCTGCAGCGGTTCGAAACCATCGCAACCAATCTGGATCACGACCGAGCCGATCCTCTGGGCCGACGGCACGCGCACATTTTCGCCGAGCGTGTGCGCCGTAGGAACCGGGTCGTAGATGCCGACTTGCCCATCCGGCCCGAAGATGGCAATGGCGGCCGGCGCTTGCGATGCGGCGCATGCGCGAATCTCGCCGACGTAACCGATGCCTGCGAGGCCAATCAATAGCTCAGCGGGCGGTTCGTACGATCCTTCTGCTGAGAGACTCAGCACACGAAACCGGACAGGAGGCTGAGGTTCCTTCGAATACTGAAGGCGATAACACGCGACCACGAGCCGCCGGTCGGTCGCTCCCCACTCCGCTTCAGGCAGTTGAAATCGCGGCGAGTGTGGCGTGAGCGTGCAGATTGGCACGGCGCAGATGCAGCCGGAGAGCAGCATGGCGCAAATCAGACACGCCGAGATCGCGAACACCTTCGCGAACGGTCGCATGCTTCGCGGCTCCCGTTCAAGAGATTGGGCAGGTGCAGTTCATCGGCGCATGGGCCGCCAACTCAACCCACCCGATCGCACGGACATTTCATGCGCGCGGTGGACCGCCCCTCGGCTCGACGCATGATACCGCGATTCCACGCGTCGCAGCCGGCGGAACAAGGAAATACGGAGTAATGGAGCGAGGGCCGCGTGGCCTCATGCGTTCGGGCCGCTCGAGCGTTTCGAGTTCTCGCTTTCAAAGAGCCGCATCATTTCGTCAAGCGCGATCGACTGCTCGAACCACATTGCTTTCATTTGCCTTAGAAACGACGCATCGCGCCCTGCGGGTGCGTCGATCGGGATCACAGAGTCGATGCCGCAGCGCGGGCAGAGGGCCGTGCGACCCGCACGGCCGTCGGCGAGCTTCTCATCGATCCACTCGTCAATCAGAGTTGGAGGGAACACGGCGAGGCAATGGAAGCAGCCGCATGACTCTGCCGCGTGCAGCAAGTCGTGGTTGCAACAGCATTCGCGATGGGCGGCTTTGGGGTCGAGCGTCATGCTGTGCCTTCGCGGGCTTGGCGAACAAACAAATATCCAACGGCCCAAGCGTACGGGGTGCTATCCACTTCGACGCCGCTTGCGAGTTCCACCCTTCTTGCGAATCGCCGCTCGCTTGGCGACCACGCGCTTGCGGTCATCGACGATCCCGAGGTGTGCGCGAAGCGGTGTGCGAATGAACCTGGATGCCGCAACGGCGTCACGCGCCATCACGCGGTCCGCGAACTCACCTGGGTAACGGAATTTCACTGCGTGTGTGGAGAGAAGGGTGGCGGCGTCACGCAGCGCTTCCCACATCGGATTCACTGCTGCGAGCTGCGTAAGCAAGTCCGTTAGCACATGCGTCTTGGCAAATGTGATGTTTGCGTCCTGCAACACCGCCTTCATGTACTTTTCCGCACACTGCTGCGCGTGAAAGCACACCGCGTCATGGTTGGGGAACTTTCGCGGTCGCAGGAGCGAAACCGCAACCTGAAAGTCACCCTCGGCCTTCGCGATCCAATCACGCGTGAGCTGCGTCATAGAGCGTCACTCCGTGATCAAGTATCTCGCGAAGAAACATGTCGTTGAGCGCGAGTCGTTTCGCGATTTCGCCCTCCGAGCGCGTGATCAAGTCGAGCGGAAACTCAGGTTCGATCTGGGTCCGGATTTCCAATGAGCGCTCGCCCTCGTTCGCGTCGCCGGCGAACGTGACCAATAGATCAACGTCGGAACCAGGCTCCGCCGCGCCGCGCGCGTGGGATCCGAACAGCACGATCCTCTGCGGGTGGAACCGGCGGATGACAGCTTCGCGGAACGGCTCAACGCGACGAAGTATCGGCGATTCGGAATCGGGCCGCATAGTCTCCGCAGCCACCAGACCGTCGCCGGCGAACACTCGCTGGACTTTTGATATGCCACCATTGCGGGGTGTAAAGCGATACCGAGCGTCGACGGGTCCCGACAAGCACGCCTCGGGCAGCGGAACACGTGCAAATGGATTCTCGAAGACGCACAAGCGCGGCGTTTGCCCGAGCGTTGGCGCTAGATTCCTCTCAAGTTCGAGGTCGATGCGGACCTGCACCCAATCGTACATAGTCGGGTCGCGATTTTCGCGACGACCAAGCGCCTCGAAACGCCGCGTGAACTCCGCCCAGAACGCCGGATTTGGGACCGTAAATTCAGTCAGCACTGCAATCGCGCTGAACGTCGTGTTCTGCACATACTGCTTTGTGACTGTCGGCCCGGTGGGCGTCGATCGCCGTCGCGTCTTGAGAACGCTGCCATTTTCGAGAAACGCGTTATTGCCAACCGGAGCTGGAACCGCGTGCGCCTGATCGTCGAGATTCAGCTTCATGGTGAAGCCAAGATCGCCCAGCATCGCGCCGTACAGGATGACAGGCCGATCGCAAAACTCCCAGTCATTAATGTTGCATAGCACCAACACGCATGGTTCGTCTCGATACTCGCGAAACTGCGGCTCTGCTTTCTTGATCGCATGTCGGATCGGCGTGTATGGATCAAAACTGGAGCCACCGCGCGGCTCCGGCCGTCTTCGGTACAGCTCTTTTACTTCGCAACGAACGCTCTGATTATCGCAGAGAACGCGGAAATCAGGATTTTTGGACTTGCCCTCTTCTGTCGGCTCGTACTGGTAATGGAGACCAACCGATTGCAGGTAGCTCGCAAAAAGGCGATTGGACGCAGTCGTCAGTTCGCTCGCGGAATCGGAACTCATCGTTCTTGGCCTTGAAATCTGGGACCGTTTGTCGGGTGCGTGCGGCATGGCGGCTCGTTTCGACCGCTCAGGCCCGCCGCACCGGATCGCCTCTAGGCCCGCTTGATTGTAATGCGGATACACTGCGGTAACTAATCACACGCCGTCCCAAACGCCGCGAGCAGCGTACTGAGGTCCGTCAAGTTCACCGCCCCGTCGCCATTCAGGTCGCCATCCTCATAGGCCGCGCCGCTCGTCACGCCGAAGCTAGAAAGCAGCGTTGAGAGATCAGTCAGATTGATCACGCCATCGGTATTGAGGTCGCCGGAGCAACTCGCGTAACGAATCGTCACCGTCGCGACCGCCGACGAGCCGGTTGGGCTATCGACGCGGAACGTCATCGTGTCGCTGCCCGTAGCATTCGCCGCGGCGGTCAGCACGCGCGACGGGCCGGCCTGGCCAGCGATAACAGTCGATTGCACCGGCGGCGTCAGCACGACATAGGTAAGCCCCGCGTGGCTGTCGGCATACGTCGCGGGCAGTTCGACGACGAACGTGTCGCCGGGGCGGGAATACTTCGTGTAGCTCCACGCCGTCGGGTCGGCGGCGGTCGGCGTCGTGCCTGTCGCGGCGATACCCAGCGTCAGCGGGGCGCTACGCACGCGACGATCCGCGGCAAGAAGTCCCTCGGCCTGCACCGTCACAACACCGGCACCGAGCGTATGGCCAAAAACTGAGAACGTCGCGGAAGAACCGCTCGTCGCCGCCAGAACCCGGCCATTTTGCACGAGCCGCAATTCGCTGAAGCCGGTGCCGATCGCGGCGACGTCAAACACAAACTCGGTATCGAGATCGCCGCTCGCGACGTTGACGCCGCACGTCGCCGAACGGCCGTTGTTATTCACATCGAGTGAGGCGATCCAGCGTCCGACAGACTTGATCAGCGTGTTGTCATAGGCCAGCACGCGCAGATCGTGCCAGCCGTCGCCGAGTTGCGCGGTCGAGAAGCTGATCGGTGCGCCCGCGGCCGCGGACGCCACCACCACGCCATCGACCAACACGTCGACACCAGCGATGCTCGCGCCCGGGGCGGCGGTCGATGCGCTCGGCGTGATCGTGATCATGCCGCTCACGGTGCCCATCGGCGCGTCGGGCACGCTTACCGTCGGCAGGTACGAATAGGGTCGTGTAAGCGGATCGCCGTAGAGCAATCCCTGAAAGGGCTCAAACGAAACACTGCGGAAACAAGCCTCGCCGAGCGACAGACCGGCGAAAATGTGGCGATGCACACGCGCGTGCGGGAACTTGCCGGCGTAGTTGCACGGCTCCTCGACCTGTCCCCACGAAGCACTCGCGCCGCGCGCGATCCACGCGCTGAGCTTCTCCTGCGAACCTTCGTCGAACGTCGCGGCGTAGCTGGTCAGGTGATCGCAAAACGCGCCGGGCAAGATGGTGAAATCGGCGGTAGCGATGCCCGGAAACGCCCAGCCAGTCATGATGCCCTGGCAATCGTGCCGACCGATGGGCAGGATTGCCATCTGGTGCTCGGCGAGCGCACCGGAAGTGATCAGGCCGTTGACGACGCCGGGATAGGTGCCGTCGCGCGGGCCGCTGCGGGCGTTGTCGGTGGTTTCCTGAAAATAGAACGTGCCGACCGGGCGCGTGCCGTCAACGGCAACGCTGCGGTCGATCATCGTGATGATCTCATCGACGCTGTTGCCGCGCGTGCCCGTCCAGCCCAGCATCGCACCGATGTAGTAGCGCCGACCGCTCGCCAATGGCGAGCCGCCGGACCACTCGTCGGAACTGTCGAACGCGCGCGAGGTCGCGCTGCCGATGTGGTACTGATTCAACCGCTGCGAACTCAGCCCACCGGCGGCGACCGTCGCCGATTGGAACGCCATCGTATACGCGCCGCTGATCGAGAAGCGATTGACCGGAAAACAGCCGTCAAGCACGAGGCCAGGGGCGGCGACGAAGAAATTCGACGGGGCAACAGCGATGACATAGTCGGCGTGGTCGTCGATCCGCCGAGCGTCGAGCGTATCGAGCAAGGCGGGGACGTTCTTGCCGATGAACGCCGTGTAGTTGGCGGCGGTCGCGTCGGTGTAGATCACGTTCGACGCTGGAATACCGCGCGTGGCGATGTAGTGGTTCGCGACCTGAAGCGAATCGGGCCGCGCGGGATCGACGAGCAGGATCGCGTTCTCGGGCGAGCCGCCGGCGAAGAGCATCGGGCACACTTCGCCGCCGAGCAGAGTTATTGCGGAAAGCGCGCGGCTGGCCCGAAACGTCGCGTGGCTTGGTCGAATCATGTGCAGCCCCCCGTCTATTCT
Source organism: Phycisphaerae bacterium (assembly GCA_046155505.1). GTDB lineage: Bacteria > Planctomycetota > Phycisphaerae > UBA1845 > Fen-1342 > JBJXFK01. The sequence goes on along the minus strand of JBJXFK010000106.1, from coordinate 31,995 downwards.
GAGTTGCCTGTCTCCATTCACTGTACAGCGCGTAGGGTGGGCATCGCCCACCAATTTTTCACGGCGCTCAAAAATTCTGGAAGTCGCCGGCAATGCCCACCCCTAGCGCACCGTCGAACGTGCAACTCGACCACTCGGGCAAATGGTGGGCGATGCCCACCCTACGCGCTACCCCACGCGCTCAGCCCTATCGCTCGCTCGGCACACGAATTTCGCCGCGAACCGTGACGTGACACGTGCCGCCGATCGTCACGCGATAGCTGCGCTCGACCGTTTCGACCAGCGCACGGATGATCCCCGTGCGCCCGCCCGGCTCGCCCTGCACGCACGTCAGCGCCGCCTTGCCGCCGACGCTGGGCACGAGGTCATTCACGGTTAGCAGCACCGCGAGCGGGCCATGCACGCTGCCGGTGACCGGATCTTCGGGCACGCCTGCCGCCGGCGCGAAGAATCGCGACGCGACATGCACCGATTCACTCAGCGTCTCGCGGGTCGAGACGCAGTAGCCGCGAATTTTCTGCTTTTCCTGCCACTTGGCGAGTTCGAACATGTTCGGCTGCAAGCTGAACAGCGTTTGCCACGATTTGACCAGAATGATCACGTCATCGTCGCGCGTGCGCATGAACGGAGCCGCCGGCTCGACGTCGTCCATCGTCATACCAAGCAGCTCACATGTGCGCATCGGATTGGATTTTTCGGGCGTCAGACCGGCGTCCGGCATCGAAAGCCACCACGTGAACGCGTCGGGCCGCGCGGGAATCGGCTCGGGTCGCACGCGCAGCACGCCGGCCTTGGAATCGAACAGGATCGCGCCGTCACGCAGAATGCCGGTGCCGAAAACTTCGAGCAGGGCGGCGGCGGCACCGATTGTTGCGTGACCGCAGAAGCCGACTTCGACGATCGGCGTCCACCAGCGAATTCGCGGCGGGCCGTGCAGGTTGTTGCCGAAGATGAACGCGGTCTCGCTGGCGTTGACTTCCCGGGCGAGAGCCTGGCACTGGGCATCAGTGAGTCCGTCAGCCGACAGGACAACGCCCGCGGGATTGCCCGTGAAGGCAATCTCGGCGAATGCGTCAACAAGGCGAAACGGAACGAAGCGACCCATCACGCGACTCCGACGGGACTACTGCGGATGCGACGGGAGATTCTCACCGGTTCGTTGGGAGACGCAAGGCGCGGGGAACAAGGGAACAAGGAAACCAGGGAACAAGGGGCCAACGCCGCACCGACTTCGCGACGGCGCTGGATATTCCCTTGTTCCCTGGTTTCCTTGTTCCCTTGTTCCCTGGTTACTTTGTTCCCTTGTTCCACTACTCAGGACGAACAAACGTCCGCACGCGATTGCCCTCAACGAGCACCAATCGGCCGCGCGGCCAGAGCGTTTGGCGCGGTAGCGACTCGGCTGCGAGCGCGTAACGAACCTCGCTTTCGCGGGCCTGCTTTTCGTCCCAGCCCCCGGGGGCGAAGCGCGTCGTACGGTCGAGCTCCAGCGCCGGGCGATTCCTGTCTCGCGCGAGGCGCACCGCCCAGACGTATCGCCCGTCAATTTCGAAGTCGAAAAAACGCGCCGGCTCGGATTGGCTCCAGCGCGCGATCTCGCCGCCGTCGCGCACGTCAAATCCGGCAAATCGTCCGCGATCATCGGCGACCAGGACCACTCCACCGACCGTTGACAGACGGGACCACTTACGATCATCGCTTTTCGGCGTGGCCCAGAGCGGCTTGCCGTTGTCGGCGTCGATGGCGCGGATGCCGCCACCGGGATCCGCAAAAAAAACGCGAGTCGACTTCAGGAGCGCGCCGGCCTGCGGCGCATCGCCCGGCGGTTCATGTGTCTGCACATCGATCGCCGCCGCACGCACGCCGCCGAGACGCGATGCGAGTACGACGTGATCGCCCGCGGGCGGCTGACGAACGATTACGCCGGGCCACGCCGCAATCAGCCCGGTCGGCGTGGCGGCACTCCACGTGGGCCAACTCTTGTCGAGCGGGCGGATCGTCGGCGTCGGCAGCGCGTGCCTGTACGGCACAAAAGCGGCGACCGGTTGCCCCTTCGCACGAAGGAGCATGCTGATCTGATCGCCGGACGCGCGGGCGATGATGTCGCTCGATGCGGGCAGTTCGCTCCGCCAGCGCACCTTGCCGTCGGACTGCTGGACGAACGCGACCAGGCCGTCGCTGCGCGCCGCAAGCACGCCGCCATCTGCGACGGCGACGGCGACCACACGCGGCAGAAACTCAGGATCGCCGGTCTCCTTGCGAGCCGCATCGCTCCAATCTCCGATTCGCCAGCGTTCTTTCGTTGTCTGCGTTCCGTCGAGCGTCGCGGGAATGTCGATCGCGGCGACAACGTAACGATCAAGGAGATACACGGTTTGTGCCGAGAAACCGCCGAAGCGGGCACCGCTACCCATCGAAATGGGCGCGTCGACGAGCCGCGCCCCGGTGCGCAGGTTGAATAGGTGAATTCCATTTGATCGATCGCAAATGACCAGCGTCGTCGCCGGCTCGCCCGCGACCTCGGCCCATTCAACGCCACGCGGAAAATCGGCGAACCAGGTGGGTTCGAGCGGCGAGAGCTGCGCGTTCGCGCGCGGCATGAAGACGAGACAAACGGCGATCAGCGCGGCCAGCGAGCGCGCCAGATACGGAGTCAGCGCACGGCTTCGTCGGTGAATCGAAACGCCCGCGCTGGGGGACCGGTCTCCGACCGGTCTTTCCTTCCGTCGAACCGCCCGCGCGAGGGGAGCATCGGCCTCCGGCCGGTGCGTTCGCAATTCGCGCCGTCCGGCGGCCGATGGTCCCCATGCGGCGCGCGTCGGCGTAGTCCCGGCGCGTACGTGTCGTCCGTGCGGCCCAGCGGCGAAGCTGGTGCATTCGCGTCTTCCCATACAGTCAGTTTATCGACGATCGAAGAGCGCGATTTGTCGGGCAGCCGCGCGACGCACGTATTCGACCGCGTGTCGTCGGGCGTCGTCCCACGGGCAATCGGGCGGTGTGGCAATTTCGATGCTTGTCAGACCCATGGCCCGTACAAGTTCATCGCGCGAGCCGTCGAGTTGTCCGACGATCGCGAACACCGGCTTGCCGGCTTGATGCGCGAGCCGCGCGACGCCGCCGACGACCTTGCCGCGAGTCGATTGCGCATCGAGCCGCCCCTCGCCGGTCAAAACGATGTCGCTCGCGGCGATTCGATCGGCGAGCCCGACACGTCGCGCGATTTCATCGAAACCCGATACGCGCCGCGCCTCAAGCGCGGCAGCCAGCCCCGCGACAATCCCGCCCGCCGCACCGCCGCCCGGCATGTCGGCGACATCGCGCCCGGTGGCGGTGCAGAGCACGCGCAACCAGTTTCGTAGAGAGTCATCGAGCGTGCGCACGTCGCTGTGCGATGCGCCCTTTTGCGGCCCGTACACCGCTGCGGCACCGCTCAGGCCGCAACAGGGATTGTCGACATCGCTCAGAACGAGAATCGCCGCGCGACGGATATTCGAGAGATCGACGCGTGAGATGTCGCACAGGTCGCCACCGCCCAGCGGACGAGATAGAGCATTGCCGCGTTCGTCGCAGACGATGCCGCCGAGCGCCTGAATCGCGCCCACGCCGCCATCGACGGTCGCTGAGCCGCCGACGCACAGGAGAACCTCACGCGCTCCGGCATCGAACGCGGCGGCGAGCAACTGACCGGTGCCGTAGCTCGTCGCGCGCAGCGGATCGCGTTCGCTTTGTTGAAGCAACTGAAGGCCGCTGGCCTCGGCCATTTCGACAATCGCGGTGCACGCATCGTCGCCGAGCCACCAACGTGCGTCGATCGGGCGTGCGAGCGGATCGAGCACACGCTGCGTTCGCCGCGTCGCGCTAGTCGCCGCGGCCAGCAGTTCGCCGCTTCCCTCGCCGCCGTCAGCCATCGGACAAAGCTCAATGAGCGCATCGGGGGCAGCATCGAGCACGCCGAGCCGCATCGCGTCGGCGGCCTCGCGCGCCGTGAGTGCATGCTTGAACTTGTCGGGAGCGATGAGTACGCGCATGAGCTAGATCTTCGGTGCGAGAAGCGGGCTACCCGTTTTCAACTCGCTACTCGCTATTCGATACTCGATACTCATCATGCCGACTGCCGTCGCACGGTCATGTCGAAATTGCGGACCATGCTTGTGTACAGCATGTACGTCAGACCGGCATAAACGCCGATCGCGATCACGCTCGTGATGCCACGCGTAACGCGCACGGCAAGAATCTCGTCCGGCGTGGCCTTCGCGCGATTCAGTTCGCTGAACGCCGACAGCGGGTCGATCAACACCTGAAGCGCATGAAGTGGCGAGGCGGGCCGCAAAAATCCCGCTACCTGATGCCCCGCGTCGGCCAGGGCCATGCCGCAGCCATACGCGATGCCCGCGATCAGCATGACCGCGCCGGTACTGACCATGACCGCTTGCACGGTTTTCTTGTATTGCAGCGAGAAGTAGAGGCCGGTCATCGCCGCCGCGGCTGCGAACGCGATCAGCAAGGCCGGTGCGAGCAGGGCGGCTTCGAGCGTTGTGACGGCGGGTGTGCTCGTTCGAAACAGATCGGCCAGCCCGAAGAACAGCAGTGTCGCCGTCGGAACGGTGATGAGCGGGATCACAAAACTCACCAAGCCGCGCAACATGCCGGCGATGATGTAGCGGCTGGTCAACTCGGTGGTAAGCAGCAGCTCCATCGTTTCGCTTTCGCGTTCGCGTGTCAGCGTGCTCGCCGCCGTGTTCGTCACGACAAGCAGGATCACGAGCAACTCGATCCACACGACGGCGACCAGCCAATAGCGAGTCGAGATCGGATTGCTCGGGTTCATACCCCACGAGCCGCGCTCGTGCGCGATGAGCAGGGCCAGCCCGCCGAGAATGCCCGCGGCGATGAAGCACCATCGCAGCGCCGATCGCCCTCCCGCCGACGCCCGCGTCGCGGCTTCGCGCCAGGCGATCGGGTTGTTCCAGACGTTTCGCGGCTTGCGGCGGCGCTCGGTGGCAGCCTCGCCACGGGTGAAAAACGCGCTGATTTTGTTGGCCCAGGTCACCTCGCCCTCACGCATCCCTTTTCGCACAAATGCGAGACTGAACGCGATCAGCAGCATCGATGTGAGCGTCGTCAGCACCATGTACGCTTTGTGAGGTGCGGCGAGCATCCAAGAATAGGGCCACCCGTAATGCGCGACGCGATCGAGCGCGGGCGGCGGCGTCTGGCCGGTCACGACGAGCAGCGCGAGAAACGGATGCACCGGTGCGAGCCAGCTCATTTGCATGTTGCTGCCCGGCGGCGGCGTGGCCTCTATCAATTGGCCGTAGGGCGACATGCCGATCGCCTGCAACGCCAGCAGGTAAATCGCGATGCCCATGAAGAACGAGAAAATCGTGCGGCGTGTGCCGACTTTGGCGACGCTGATCAGGATGGCGAGCGAGCCGGTGAGCAGCGCCGTACATGCGGCAAGTCCGAAGCTGTTGAAAACTTCGGCCCGGGTAACGCCGCCGAAGATCATGGTGATGCAAAAAATCGGCAGCCCGGCGAGCAGCAGCACCCAGACGAAATACAGCCGGCTGAAAAGCGAGCCGATGATGATCTGCGCGCTCGACAGCGGCGTCGTCAGCAGGATGTTGAACGTGTTGGAATCTTTTTCCTGCGTGATCGCGCCAGCTGTGAAGATCGGCGCGATGAAGCACATCAGGAAAAGCTGCACAACGCTGACGTACATGAACGTGTTGGTCGACTGCTTGGCCAGGTCGGCGAGCGAGTTGCGCTGCGCGCCGAAGAGGCTGTTTCCCATGACGAGCAGCACGACGAAGAGCACGACCAGATACGTTACGCGCGCCCAATGATGCCGCGCCCGCTTGCCGCCGCTGGTGACGACGCGGACGAGAATGGGGTTAGCCGGCAGCAAGTGCCAGAACCAGGAGCCGAGATCGCGGAAAATTGTCATGCCGATTCCGAGTGTGGGGATACTGGCGGCGATTATCGTTGAGCGCTCCAGTTTTCGAACTGTAGCGGCTGTCCGATTTCACGGATTCTCGCGTAATGTCGCGCATTGCCGGTAAGCAAAGTCAGCTCATGCCGAATCGCGACGGCGGCGATGAGCGGATCGGCCCAGCCGATCGGAGTCCCGCGCCGTTGAAGCTCCGCGATAATCTGTCCGCCCAATACCGCGGTCGGTGTGTCAATTGGCCAGACATCCATGTCGTCCAGTCGATTCAGGAATCGATGCAACCGCGCCGTGTGTCCTCGCGCCTGAAAACCGGCGACGACTTCGATGACTGTAATGCTGCATATCGCGATCCGATCTCGGTCCGCAAAGTGCGCGGCGAGCTGACTCGCAACTCGGGCGTTTTTCCCACGCATGAGCTGCGAGAGAACATCGGTATCAAGGAGCAAGCGGATCATCCGGCATCCTCAACGGCATCTCGCGAAACTTCATGGCATCCGCGACAATCTCATCGAGGAGCTCACCATCGTCCTCGAATGCACCGAATAGCGACGGAGGTCCGATCTCACCCGGCGTGTATAGGACAATCACTTCCGCGTCCGCCCCGCTCGGCAAATCCGGCGAAGCTAGTTCGATTCGACCGCCCGGCAGGATCTTCACATATTGTCGCAGCGCTTTTGTCATGAACGGCCTCCCGCTACTGCATCATACCGCGAGCAACCCACTCACTGAACAATTCCTTTTGTCAATCGCATGAACGCCGTCTCCAGGTTGATCTCTTCCTGCTTGATTTCCTGTATCCTCAGCTTGTTGGCCAGCATCGCCTGCGCGATGAACGTGAAGTCGGTCGTCTCATTGTCCAGGTCGAGCCGCACCGCTCCGTTGCGCACGCCCGCGCTCTGTACACCGGGAAGCGTCGACAAAATCTCGCGGCAGCGTTCCTGATCGTCGGGCGTCACGACATGCACTACCGTGCCGACGCGGGCGCGGCGGAGTGCCTCGGCCACCGAGCCGTGGTAGAGCAACTCGCCGCGTTCGAGAATGCCGATGCTGCTGCACAGATCGGCCAGTTCGGGCAAAATGTGCGAGCTGATGATGATCGTCTTGCCCATGCGATGCAGCTCTTTGAGCAGGGCGCGAATCTCGATGCGCGCACGCGGGTCGAGGCCACTGGCCGGCTCGTCCAGCAGCAGCACCTTGGGATCATGCAGCAGCACGCGCGCGATGCTCAGCCGCTGCTTCATCCCGCGGCTCAGCGAATCGACCATCGCATCTCGCTTGTACGACAAATCGGTCAGTTCGAGCACGTCGCCGACGATCTGCGCCCGCTTCTTGCCGACGATGTTGTACGCGCTGGCAAAGAACTCCAGATACTCCTGCACCACCATGTCTTCATACGCACCGAACGAATCCGGCACGAAGCCGATCAACGGGCGAATCTTGCGGCTCTCATAGCCGACGACATGCCCGCACACCCGCGCCTCGCCCCATGTCGGCTGAAGCAGCGTCGCCAGAATTCGAATTGTCGTGGTCTTGCCCGCGCCGTTGGGCCCGATGTAACCGAAACACTCGCCCTCTTCGATATTGAGGTGCAGGTTATTCAGCGCCACGAGCTTGCCGTAGCGCTTGGTCAGATTGATCGTCTGAATGATCACGGAGTTTCCTTCTCATCGGCCGCGCGCGGCGACGCCGGCTGGCCCGTGTACTCAATCGGCATGCGTACGCGATAGACCGCCATACCGCTGCGGGCAAGCATGGGCTGCCCGTCGCGCGTCAACATGGTCGGCCCCGGCTTGTCCGAGATCGCGAGAAAAATCGCCTGGCCGCGCATCAGCCAGTGCGTGACATCGACGCTCATCAAACCCTCGGTCGAGATCGGCACGCCGATCTGGTCGAAGCTCGGCTGCTTGTCGGTACTCGTCGAATGCACATACAAGTTTCGCGTACAAGCCAGCATCGCCGCCGCCGAACGCGGATCGCCGACCAATGCGCCAATACTCAGCGGACTAAACGGTGCCGCCCAGTTCTGCGTTTGCACATGCCAGAGCGTGGGAAGCACCGGCTCGTCTTTTGGTTCCGGGCGGGCGTCGGCGGCTACCTTGTTCAGCCACGAATCGCGATCTTTGTCATACTTCTCGTAAATCGTCCGCCCAAACTCGCCCACCCGCGCGGCGGCCGGAATCGCTCCGATCGGCACGCACAGCACGTTGATCGCCGCCGTAATGTCCGGGCGACCTTGATAGAAATTGCGCCCCGTCCCACGGTCGATCATGCCCGCGACGCGATAGGGCACGCCATCGAAGCCCTGAACACGCGGATCGATGTACAGCAAATAACCGAACGAAATCGCGTCCGGCAGATCATTCTGTATGAAGCTCGCCGGATCGACCTTGCCCGTGCGGCGGTCAATCGTGATCTGCCCGCGAATCGTGCCTTCGAGCCGACCCTGCCACGCACCCTCGAACTGCTTGAGCGTCGCGCGCATCGGCGTTTCTTCGAGCGCGCCCTTCGCCGCCACCGCGGTATATCGCCCCGGCGTCGAGTACTTGGCCGACGATTCCGGCCCGCTCGACAGCGGTCGCAGAAATCCGCCATCGCCGGCGATGGCTAGGTCGATGTTCGCCCGGGCTGGACTCTTGTAGCCGAAATACGCCTTCGCCCGCGCCTCCGGCTTTCCCGATTCAATATCAACAAACGCAACACTCGCAAGCTGACTGCTAAAGCCCGCGAACAGCCCCACCGCGCCCAGACTCACTACGCTGGCGACCACGGCGAACCCGGCGAACACCGACCAACTCAGTTGCGTCGCGTTTTTGCGTCGCAGCCAGCCCCACGTCGCGAATGTCGACAGCACCACATACGCAGCAACAAACCCAAACGCACCCAGCACGCGCAAACTGGCCAGCGCGCGAAACTCGATCGGTTCGATCAGCGAGCCGTAGAGTCGCGAGATCGGCAAGCCGAGCATGCCTTTCTCGTTCTCGCGAACGGTCAGTTCGCTCGGCGTTTTTGTCAGGTCGATCAACTCGGACAGAAACTCGCGCACCGACAAGTCGCGCAGCCGCGCCGCACACGCCACCACGCGCCCGCTGCCCACAAGCTGCATCGCGACCAGCGGAATCGGCTCGCCGCTGGGCAATTGCTCGCGAAACGTGACGAACGCGCCGTCCGCCGGCTTGCCGCGTGAAATCACGATCGGCTTTGACGGCTCCGGCGCACCGGTGCGCGACACGAACACGGGCAAACGATCGAGCTCGACCGTTTGCGCGATATCGGTCAGCGGCATGACCGGCGCGAGCGCGCTCTTTTGAATCTGCGGCCCGCGCTGGCCCAGACCCACGACCAGTTGCCCGCCGCGCTTCACCCATTCGATAATTGCATCGACCTGCGCGGGCTGAATCGAATCCGGATTCGGCTCGTCCCAGACCAACACGTCAACCGATTCAAGCCCGAACCAGCGATCGGGCAGGTCGCGAGCCGCCATGTTCGCGACGCAGATCGATCGCGTGTACGTCCGATTGCCGAAGTTGAGCCCCACGTAACCGTACTTGCCGCTATCGACCTCGCGTAGCGTGTTCCACAGCGGCTCGCTGACATCGAGAATCAGCAGCGCGTCGTTGCCGATGAACTCCGGCACCGGCGCTTGCAGCGAGTTCACCCGCACGCGATCGTCCGCGATCAGTTCGACGTTCACCGATGCGCCGATGTCGCCGCGCGTCATGGCGGCGTAGTTCCAGACGCGCTTTTCGATTCCGCTGGAAACGGTCACGGGCCGCTCGACAAACTCGACGATGTCGCCATCGAGGTCGGCCCGATCGACGCGGCTGAATCCCTGGAACACCTGACTGCCCGGCACCGTGAGGCGGGAGATGATCGGGAACCACTGCCCCTCACGCACGACGAACTTGCCGGCGGTGGCGGCGGGAAAGCCGGTCGAATAGGCGTCGCCGGCGACCGGTTGTGCCGTCGCGAGCGCGGTTCCAAGCAGTGCGATCATCGCGAGAGCAGGTGCGAGCCGTCGCGTCTTGTCGGTCATGCAGTCTCCCAGCACGTCGGTCACAGCATGCGGCTGCAAAGCGTACCCGTTTTTCGGCGGGCGCGAATTATAGACCGCTGTGCAGTTTCTACCGGGCATGGCGGGCAACAATGCCCGCGCGATCGCATCCTTACAAAAACGTGCGGAAATCGCGCGAGGAGCATCGGCCGCGTGCCGGTGCGACCCGCGTTGACACCGGGCGGCGGCCGCTCGCACCCCGTTCCCGCGTTCCCAATGCCGTTTGCGCAGAAAAATCGCCGCCTCGCCCCCAAAAACTCCGCTTCTGTTGCCGCCTCGGCCCGCCGTTCTCGTGATCCGGGTGAGTTCTGGATTTTCAGATTGAACAGAGTCCATTCGGAGGCCTGCGATGCTCACAATCACGTCCGACAATCGGTTTTTCAGCTCGTTCAAGCGTATTCTCGCCGTCGCCGTCTGCGCTTCGGCCTTCTGCGGCGTGGCCAGCGCCCGTGCACCCCTGGCGTCCTCGTTCACCTATCAGGGCAAATTGAAGGCCGCCGGCAGCGTGGTCGATGGCACGGCGGACTTGCAGTTCACGCTGTTTGATGACCCGACGGTCGGCAACCAGGTCGGCGTCCCAGTTTCGGTCACTAACGTAACGATCGTCGATGGCCGCTTCACGACACAACTCGATTTCGGTGCGGCGGCGTTTGACGGTGACGCGCGCTGGCTGCAAATCGCGGTGCGCAGCCCGGCCGGCAGCGGCGTGTTCCAGACACTGTCGCCGCGCCAGCCGCTGACAGCGACGCCGTATGCGCGGCATGCGGTTTCCGCCGAAACGGCCGAGAACGGCGGCGTGCTGACGACGGTTCCCAACGGCACGCCCGGCGTGATGTGGACGCGCTCGCCGAACAACGTTGACGTCTTCCTGAGCGGCAGCACGAACGCAGGGCTTGGGTTTTCTTCGCCGGTGGCGCGGCTTCACGTGCGCGCTCCGGCCGCATTCCCGGCGGAAACCAGTCGTTTCGAAGACGTGTTCGGCCGATCGCAGTTGCGGCTGGCGACGCCGGAATCCGCCGGTCGCGCTGAACTTCAGGCGTGGAATGGCCAGACCAACGTCGCCGGCCCGCTGATTTTCAACGTCGCCGGCGGCAACGTCGGTATCGGTACGAACGCACCGTCATCGCTGCTGGACGTGGCTGGATCGTTTGAATCCAACGCCTTCCGGCTGAACGGCAACGGCGCGGCGGCCGGGCGAATTCTCACGTCGGACGCGAGCGGAAATGGAACGTGGCAGGCAGCTCCTACTGCGACGCAATGGACCACGAACGGCACGAACATCGGCTACACCGCGGGCAACGTCGGCGTTGGCGTCACCACGCCGGTCAATCGGCTCGACGTTGAAGGCGGGCTCGCGGTCGGATCCGCGTTTTCCGGTGCGAGCGCAGCCCCGGCCAACGGCCTGATCGTCGAAGGCCGCATGGGCGTGGGCACCGCGACGCCGAACAGCAACTTTCAGACTCAGTTCGCCGGCGGTGCCGGCGTTTGGCGCGGTGCCATCGCCGGAACCGGCACGACCAACGCGTTCGTCGCCGGCGAGTTGAGCGGCGTCGCGACGGTCGGCGGCCACAACGCGGCTCTGTCGGCATGGGCCGATCTGGCCATCAACCCGGCTGGCGGCAACGTGGGCATCGGCACGACCGCACCGGTTTCGAAGCTGGACGTCGCCGGCACGGTGACGGCAGACAATCTGTCGATCCTTGCCGCGAATAACACTGCGGCGACCGTCGAGAGCAGCAGTGCAGCGGGCACCTGGTTGAACTTGCGGAATTCGTCTTCCGGCGGGCGGTATTGGAAAATGATCTCGACGGGTTCGGGTAATGGCGAAGGTGCCGGCAAACTGCTCATCGGCAACTCCGCTGCGGCCGGGACGTTGGACAGTAACGCGATGACGATCGAATCCGACGGCGACATCGGCATCGGCACCTCGACGCCGACGGCCAAGCTCGATGTGGTCGGCATGGCCAAGGTGCAAGTGCTGACGATCACGGGCGGTGCGGACGTGGCGGAGCCTTTCAACATCAACAGCGACGAAGCGACGGAGGGACGGAGCGACGGAGCGGGGGGCGACGTTGATCTTCATTCCAAAATCCAAAATCCAAAATCCAAAATCGAACCGGGGATGGTCGTCGTCATCGATCCCGTTCGCACCGGCGAACTGCGTGTTAGCGGAAGAGCGTACGACCGGACCGTCGCCGGCATCGTGAGCGGTGCGAACGGCGTGAACCCCGGCATGGTGCTTAGCCAGACCGGCACGATCGCCGACGGCAAGCACCCCGTGGCGCTGACCGGGCGCGTGTGGTGCTGGGTCGATGCGGACGCGGGCGGCGCGATCGGGGCGGGAGACATGCTCACCACGTCGGATACGCCGGGCCATGCGATGCGCGTCAACGATCAGAGCAAGGCCAACGGCGCGGTGATCGGCAAAGCCATGTCGTCGCTCGAATCGGGCAAGGGCATGGTGCTGGTGCTGGTCAACCTGCAGTAGACAGGCAGCGGCGGCGCGCCGGCCCGTTGCGGCCGGTGCGCCCGTTTTCGAAAACGAGATTCTCCAAGTCAACATACCAGCGAGTGTTCCAATGACAATGCAATTTCGCATCTTCAGTGTTGGGTTGGTGATCGGTGGGACGTCCTTCGCGCAGGCCCGGCAGACCTGCGGCACGGTTGTCACCGCGGAGCAGATTGCTCAAGAGCTTGAATGGCAGGACGCCGGCCTATTTGACGGCGTCGGCCCCCGCGGCGTCGATGACTTTCGCTATGTCCGCGTCGCGATTCACGTCGTTCGCTACTCGGATGGCTCGGGTGAAGTCAGTCGCACGGATATTCAAATCGGCCTGCATCAAGCCAACGCCGAGTTCGCGAGCTCGCGGATCGTTTTCATCCCGATCCATGTCGACTACATCGACAGCGACCAGTATGCCGATCTCCAGAACGCGGAGGGCGAATCGTTGCGACAACTCAACGTCGTCGCCGGCGCGCTCAATGTCTATTACGTCCCTGTAGCGCCGTATTGCGGCGAGGCGACGCTTCCGGGCGGTACCCCACAAGGCGTCATCATGATGAACAGTTGCGCCGCGTCCGGCGGCGTGCTGTCGCACGAATTCGGGCACTATTTCTCGCTCTATCACACGCATGAGACGGCGTTCGGCGCGGATTGCCCGGTCGGCGCCAATTGTTCGGCGGACGGCGATCTGGTCTGCGATACACCGCCCGATCCGGGCCTGAGCCATTGCGACGGCTCGCTCGGCTCGTGCGTGGACAACTGCACCTACACTGGCGACTTTATCTGCGGCCCCGGCGACGGCGTGCCCTTTGCTCCGAACGTGCTCAACACGATGTCGTATACCGACACGGAGTGCATGAGCGGCTTTTCCGCCGGTCAGCACGTCCGCATCCGCGCGGCCATCGGGCTGGCGGACCGCTCCGACGAGGTCGCGCTCGAGAATCCCTGCGGAGTTCCGACGTATGCACGGCCGGGAATTGGTTTTGGGTTTGGCGACTGGCTTGTGCCGGCCGGCGGGCTGCGGGCGGGAATCGCCCTTTCGGCGAATTTCTGTGGCAACCCGGAGGGCGGCGTGGTGATCGCGCTACGTGGCGAATACTCCGAAGGCACGGGAGTGTTCAACACGCCGGTGACGATCGTCGCCAGCCGCGAAGGCACGGGCGACGTGGTCATCCGGCCGTAAGCGCGGACGGACTCGAGCCGGCGTGCGCGTGCTGCCGGCGGCAAGAGAGAAACTGAATGCGATCGCTACGCGATCGTTCGGAGGAACAAAGTCATGAGTTACCGAACAACGAAAACCGTCGCTGCGTTCGCCGGCCTGCTTCTGAGCACGGCGATCACCCAGGCCCAGGCCTTCGACCTGTCCTGGCACACCATCGACGGCGGCGGCGCGACGTTCAGCACGGGCGGGACGTACGAAGTCGGCGGCACCATCGGCCAGCCCGATGCCGGGCGCATGACCGGCGGCATCTTTGAGATCAGCGGTGGATTCTGGGCCTGCGCGGCGGCGGGCAAGCCATGCACCTTCCCCGGCGATCTGGATGTCGACGGCGATGTCGATCTCTCAGACCTCGCGACGCTGCTGGCCAGCTTTGGCACCGCAAGCGGCGCGACGTTGGCAGATGGCGACGTGGACGGTGACGGCGATGTCGACCTGAGCGATCTGGCAGCGCTGCTGGCAAACTTCGGCGCGGCATGCCCGTAAAGCAAAGCTCCATCGAAAACCGCCGGGCAGAAAAACCTATCCCACAACCGCGCCTCGAACGGGTTTGAAACCCGTTTTCGCGGTTGTGGGATAGGTTCTACTCACCGACTCGTTGTACACGAAACCGCGGTGGCCCGCGGTGCTCCTCACTACCCGCGATCAATACCCCGCGACGTGCTCGCGGTAATCGCGCGTCAGGAACATCGACACACGCTCGCCGTCGGCGTGCAGCTCCATGCGCCCGGCGAGCGGGGCCTGCCCGGTGCTTCGCGTCGTCGCCTCAAACTGATCGCGGGCGTTCTCCAGATCGTTACGCTTCGACAGATACCCGCGATGCGGATATACAAATTTTCCGGGAATGCCGTCTTCTTCGACCATCAGGTCATAGATGATCGCGAACCGCACTTCCCAGACGCCGCGCGGGCTCTGGTTGACGCCGCGACCATAGCGACGACCGTCCAGCAGCTTGATCGGGCGACCGTCGAACGGCCAGTAGTTGGACTGCTGCGCCGGGCCGCCGGGGCTGCGATTGAGCGATTGGTCATATGGAATTACCGTGCCGATGCCGCCGAAGCCGGGAACGCCGAAGCCGTAGGTGACCTTCCAACTGCCGCTGCCGACATTGGCCGGATAGCCGGCGACCGCTGATGGGCAGCGCCACGAATCTTGTCCGACGTATTTGAACAACACGTTACCCGCCGACGTCGGCCAGCGCGAATCAAACGGATCGGCGTCCGGCCCGCCGGTCGGATCGGTGCCGGGTGTGTTCACATTTTCCATGTAAGGCAGACGGTCCTTGTATTCCTGCGCATAGGTCAGGATGCCCGTCCACAGCGTCTTGAGATTGTTCTTGCAATAGACCTGTTTCGATTGCTCACGCGCCCACGTACACGCCGGCAGCAGCATGCTGATGAGTAGTCCGATGATGGCGACCACAACCAGCAGCTCGATCAATGTGAATCCGCGTCGTGCCGTGCGTCGCGGTCGCGCGTGTGTGTTGCATCCGTGCGCTGTCATTGGATTGTCCACCCTTGCCCGCTGTTCCATCGATACCTAGCACGTACCGCCGCCGAAATTCGACAGCAGCGTTGCCAGATCCGTCAGATCAACATCGCCGTCGCCGTCCAGATCGCCGTCCGCACGCGTGTGACCACTGGTCGCACCAAAGTCACTGAGCAACGTCGCGAGGTCCGTCAGGTTCACGCAGCCATTGCCATCCACGTCGCCCGGCACGTCCGGGCTGCCGAGCGTGATGATCAGTTGCGGTGCCTTGGCGAGCGGAATCCCGATCGCCTCGGACTGATAGAACGAGGGCACGCCGCCGGGCGTGCCACCTTGAACCGTATCGGTCAGCGACGAGAGCGTAATCAAGACGCGGCCCGCGTTCAGTCGCTCCTGAAAATATGCACGCACCAAACCGCCGGAAACCGACAGGTCGATATCAAACGTCACGTCGAACGGCACATTCTGCGCCCCCGGCGTATAGCCGACCGGCGTACCGATCGCCCAGGGTGTCGGCGTGAAGAAGCCCACCTGTACATGGTCTTCGATGTGTCGCGGCTGCCCCGCGTCAAAGTCCATCGGGAACGGGTCGCGCTGCGCGAACGTGGTGTTCGTTCCACCGACGTACGCGCTCGCCTCGGTCCACGTCGTCGCCGTGAAATTGGGGCCAAACCCCATCCCGAATAGCTCGACCGTACGACCGGGATCGCTGTCGCTGCTCTCGCCGTCGGTGTCGCCCGGCTGACCGCGCGGCACACCGTCGGCATTGATCGAGCCGCTGTTGTTCACGTCGTTGGTGAACCATTCGTCGGCCGTCAGGTCGATCGGCCACGTCGCGCCCGATTCGTTGGTGACGACGATGCGAACGCTCGCGATTGAGTAGTTTCCCGCACCGAGGCCCGGCGTAATTAGCCCGGACGTGTCCCACGCGACCAGCACAAGCCCGTCACGGTCATTGAAATTGTTGAACGAGGGAATGCCCGATCCAAGCGAACTAAACGTCGACGCCGTCGCACGGTTTCCACCGCTGAAATTGAACGGATATTGCCAGCGATCGTCGGTCGGCAGATTGAAATCGAATGTCTGTCCGACGACGGAACTGCTCAGCGCGAGTCCGACGGCGATCGAAAGAAGGCGTCGCATTCATCCAACTCCAAGGTGCGGCAGGAACCCCCCACCGCAGAACTCACGTCGCGCGAGATTATTGCCGAACACGTCGCAGCGCCAAGCCACCAATAAAGAGCAGCGCCAGCGAACTCGGCTCCGGCACGATTGTGATCTGATCAAAGTCAAAATTGAAACTCGCCGTCGGGCTCAGCCCGCCCGGCACCTGCACACCCAATTGCAGCCGCTGAATGTCGCTGAACACGAAACCAAAATCCGACCCTTCGAACGAGATGAACTGCGGGTTCGCGGCGGCGATGTCGATCGAAATCTCGGTCCACGTATTCGGCAGTACCGGCGTGAACTCGACACCGACCGCGCCGGGCGCGGGCGTGCGGGCCATCCGGCTGAAGAAGTTGATCGGCACCGGTGCATCGTGGCGAACATATGCGCGAAACTCGGTTACGCCGTCGGTCAGCCAGTTCCCGAAAAAGTTGTTGCCGCTCGACGTGAAATTCGACTGCCCACGAACGAGCACCGGCGTGTCGCCGACATTCAGGCCGCCGAACGAAAATGGCTGCTGAATGAAGCCTCCGCCGTCGCTTCCCCCCGCAGCGATGTACGTCGCGGCGGCGCTCCCCGCGCTATTCCGCCAGTTGCCTGCGTCACTCGCAAATGACTCCGTGTACGGCACTGTGGCCGCCAGCGCCATCGTTGTGAATAGCCCGAGTGCCGATGCCCCGACCACCTGCTTCAAACCCCACATGATCTGTCCCTTCACTCGAAATTGAATTGCCGTCGGCGATTGACCCGCGCCACCCGACAACCAATATTAGGCGTGCTTAGCGGCCCGTGACCGGGCACCTCGGGGTGGCCTCCTCCGACGCGTGCGCCCCCCATATTTCGTCATCCAGTTCGCCGATGCGATCAAACGTCTTCGCCGCCAGCGCAACCATTGCATTCATCTCGACTTCCGTGAATTCGATCGCGTCCACCCGCTGCTTGAACGCACCCCACAACATCGACTGCTGCTCGGCGTGCGGGTCGAGATAGCTCCAACCTGTCGGCCCCATCAAACCCAGCGCCGGACGCAGCGCACGGCTGATGAAACGGGCACCGTTCTTGCTTCCCTCAAACACGTAATACGCTCCGAGCAAAGAGGTTGCGCACGCCGTTCGCGAGCTGTCCAGATCGGCGATCAATCGCACCGTCGCCGCGTGCGGCGACCGCGCGGTCGCGTCCACACCAAGCGAGCGCAGATCGTCTCGCAGTCTTGGCGTTTGATAAAGCTCACTGCTCATCAACTCACCCAGTCGCGAATCAGTTTCGCAAAGTCGTCGAACGGCCGCATCGAGCGCCTCGTGAATGTGCAAACGCTGCGTCAAATAGTCGCAGTACAGCTCGCGCGAGATCGCGCCCCGGACAAGCGCTCGTTCGAGCGGCTTGGATTCCGCCCGTTTGTGGTGCTCGAGCGTGTCGTTTTTCAGCCGAGCCATGATGCCTGTCGCAGACTGCAGCATTTGCGCCTCCGGTTTCGTTTTGACTGATTGATGAGGCTGTAATCCGGCGGCGACGTGTGTCGCGCTCGCATCACACCCAATTGATTGAATTATAAATCAAAAAGACCGGTCGTCAACCGCTCGCACGCCGTTTCAGTTGCGGAAAAATGCGCATGCACTGTGCACCCCGAATCGGTTCAAAACGTTGCTTGTGCCGCAGCGAAGCGTGCGATATCACGGAACTTGGCCGACCGGTCACGAATCTGCGCTGCGTCATCGGTCGATAACATCGTGCTGGGCAACGCAACTGGGAGCCAACGTTGATCCGCGATCGCGGCACACGCACGACTATTGCCCAAGCGCGACGCGCCGCCGCGACGGTGTCGGTTCTGTCGATCGTCGCGTTGATCGCCGTCCTCGTCGTGCTCTGGATGACGGTCGGTTCGGCCTACCTCGATCGCACACGCCTGCAATGGGTGACGCAGCGCGGCACGCAACTGCTCGCCGAAGCACGCTCCACCGGCGAGATCGAATCCGCGCTCGACCGCTGGGAAGAAGAAACCGGCGCGTACTGGCACGCGCGCTCGGCCGACTGGATCGGCAGCGTATTCAAAGAAAAGAAACTCGACGACCCGCGCGTCCGCATGCTCGTCTCGCGCGTCACAGGCTGCGACTACGGCGAACGAGTCGACGACTGGACTCGCTGGGAAGACGCGCGCACCCGCATGAGCGAGGGCAAAGAGCCGGTCACGCCGCAGCGCGAGCATGTGACCCTCGAGTCGCGCTGGCGTGCGCCGATCGGCCTGACCGCGTGGTACTCAAACATCTTGCCGCTCGACGGTTCAGTGTATGTCGCGACGCTCGGTTCGGCGTTTGACGATGCGAGCGACGCCGCTGACGGCATCGTTCGAATCGTTGGCGCGACCGGCGAAACAGCGATGCTCTGGCAACCCAGCGACGGCGGGCCGCGCGATATTGTCGGCCTCGCCGCGGGCCGCGATGCGCTCTTCGCCGCCTCGCGCAACGGCTTTTTGTATTGCGTGGCGCGCGACGGCGTGCAGCAATGGAAATCGCCGCTCGGTGCCGCAGCCGGTTCGTCGCCGCTCGTGCTTGATGCGAACAAAGACGACACGCCCGACGTTGCGATCGTCACCACGCAAGGCCGCGTGATCGTCATCAACGGCAACGGCGGCAAGGCACTGTGGGTCACGCCGCTGGATGGCGCGGGCCGCGGCGAAGCGTTTCTCGGGGCCGCGGGCACGAGCGAGCAGCGCGCGATGAATGCGTCGCTGATGCTGGGCGACGTACCGGGCTATCAGGGGCCGTCGCTGATCGTGACGACGACGTCGGGCATGATCATCGCACTCAATCCGGCGAACGGGCGGCCCGTCTGGCGGCACACGCTCGACGCCGGCATCGCCGCTCCGCCGGTGTGCATCCCGAACGAAACGACCGGCGGTCCGGCGGTGCATGTAGCCGATGCGCGCGGCCGCGTGTATTCGCTGGTGCGCACGCAGAAGGATACGACTGCGATCGCGACCGGCTGGCTGAGCGATGTGCGAGCGGCGGGCGTGATTGCAGGCGTGCGCACCGTGCTGCCGCGCGGCAGTGAGTTGCCGTTCGTCGTCGCATGCAGTGTCGGCACGACTGCGGGCGCGCTCAGTGTGCTCGATTCGACAGGTTTGCGTTGGCGCTACGCGTTGCCGGGACAGGTGCGTTCGACGCCGGCCATCGGCGACGTGAACGGCGACGGCCTGCCCGAGATGCTGGTCGGCTCGACGGTCATATCGCCGACCAGCGCGGTCGGCGGCTGGCTGATGGTGCTATCGAGCGACGGCCACCTGCTGCGCCGCGAGGCTTTCGCCGCTGGCGTCGAAGCGGCCCCCGTCATCTCCGATGTTGATGGTGACGGCCTGCTGGAAGTGCTGGTCGCCGATCGCACGGGGCTGCTGCATTGCTTTGAGACGAAACGATTCGGCCCGATCGAATGGGGTCTGTTCGGCGGCGATTCGCGCGGCACGCGCAACGCGGCGAATGCGTATTCGTGGGGCCAGACGCCGAGCGGGTATCAGTGGCAATGGCGGGGGGCGAAGAGGTGAGCGGTCGCGGCGAAACCTATTTGTTCACCGCGATTTTGTACGCAATGTACAGTGCGAATCCCGCCGCGCCGGCGATCAACATCCGCAAGAACGGCAGCGGGATGTACATCGCGGCGATGATCCCGAGCAACAGCGTGAGCGCGCCCCACACGATGCTCGACTGATTGTCCGACGCGGCAACACGCCCAACGCCGATCGAGATCGCGATCAGGATTCCCCATTCGAGCATGTTCAATACTCCACGTTGAATGGCTCCGCCCGCCTACGGATACATCTTCCCAATCATCCGCGCATACGGAATCGTCTCGCGAATGTGCTTCAATCCGCACAGCCACGCCACCGTGCGCTCGACGCCCAAGCCGAACCCGCCGTGCGGCACCGTGCCATATCGACGCAAATCGAGATACCACTCATACGGCTCGGTCGGCAGGTTCTCTTCTTTCATGCGTTCGAGCAGCACATCGAGATCGTCCTCACGCTGCGAGCCGCCGATGATTTCGCCGTAGCCCTCGGGGGCGAGCAGGTCGAAGTTGTTCACGACGCGGTGATCGTCGGCGTTGCGTTTCATGTAAAACGCCTTGCAGCCGCGCGGGTAGTGCGTGACGAAGCACGGCCGGTCGTGCAGCCGAGCGATGATCGTCTCGTCCGAGCCACCGAGGTCGCCGCCCCATTCGAAATTCGCGGCGAGCTCCATGTGCTTCGGGATGTTCTTGACTTCCTCTTCGCGTTCGGCGAGTTCTTCGCGATGCTCGATCACCTCGGCCGCGAGCTTTTCCACCTGCCACTTTTTCACGCCCTGCGCGGTGCGCTGCTTCTCTTTGTCGTCGATGAGCTTCTTGAGCTCGTCGACGCGGGCGCTCACGCGAACCAGGTCGGCTTCGAGCAACTCTTTCGCCTTCGGTCCACGCAAAATTTCCGCCGCCTCGCTGTACGTAATGCGATAGAACGGCTTGCCGATGCGGTCGAGCGCGGCCAGATCGCGGCCGAGAAACTCCAGATCCTTACGATGATCGCGCAGCACGCGGCCCGCGATCTCGCAGATGAACTCTTCCGCGACGCTGATCACCTTGTCGAGATCGGCGTACGCAATTTCCGGCTCCACCATCCAGAACTCGGTCAGGTGCCGCCGCGTTTTGCTCTTCTCGGCCCGGAACGTCGGCCCAAAGCAATACACATTGCGATGCGACATGCAGGCCGATTCGAGATAAAGCTGCCCAGTCTGCGCGAGGTACATCGGCTCGCCGAAGTAGTCGACCTCGAACAACGTCTGCGACCCCTCGCCCGCCGACGGGGCGAAGATCGGCGTGTCGATCAGCACGTAGCCGCGCGAGTTGAAGAAATTGCGAATCGCATCGATCACCGTCGCCCGAATCCGCAAAATCGTCCACTGCCGCCGCGAGCGGAACCACAGGTGGCGATGCTTCATCAGGAATTCAACGCCGTGCTGCTTGGGTGTGATCGGAAAGCCGGTCACGTTTTGCATGATCGTGACGCTGGACGCGGTGATCTCGAACCCGCCCTCAGCCCGCTCGTCGGACCGCACGGTGCCGGTGACTTCGATCGTCGATTCCTGGCCGGCGTGCGTCGCTTTCTCAAACATGTCGAGATTGGCGTCGGTTTTTTCGAGCACGCATTGGCAAATCCCGGTGCCGTCGCGCACCAGCAGGAATGCGAGTTTGCCGGACGAACGGCTGTTGTACAGCCAGCCGGTCAGCGTGACGGCGGCACCGACATGTTGCGAAAGCTGCGAGATAGTCGCGTGCGAACTCATGAAGCGTCCTTTCGGGCGAAGTCATTGGCAGGCCTCAGTCGCGGTGCGCGCCCGCTCCGTTTCCTGAAGCCCCCGTTCAAACTGTATGTGCGATTTTCCGGCACACCGCTTACCGATGTTTTTCTGATGCAGCATGTGTGCCGCAAAAAACGAATCGGGTTCACGGTGCGTCCGGAACCTGCCACGCGGTACGACGAATCGGCCAACACGTAACAGGGCCGCGGATTGTAACCTGCCGCGCGAGCGCCGAGGCTCGCTCGCGACCGTGCTGCGCAACACAATTTCAACGCCCGCGCCACGTCTCTCCCTTTTCCGAATTTCTCCGTGTCCTCTGTGTCCTCTGTGGCGGCCGTCCTCCCCGCTTGTTCGCCCCGCCGCTATCCTCCCTCGCATCATGATCAGTCAACTCGGTCTCATCTGTTCGCGGGTCTTCTGCGCGACCTGTCCCGACCCGTTCGTCATCGCCATTCTGCTCACTGTCCTTTCCGCGGTTCTCGCGCTCACACTTGGCGACGTTACAGCGACCAGATTGCTCGAACGCTGGGGCGACGGCAGCGACGGCATCTGGAAGCTACTCAGTTTCTCCATGCAAATGTGCTTCATCCTCGTCACCGGCCACGCACTCGCCTCGACGCGCCTCGTGCGAAACTTAATCGAGTCGCTCGCATCAACGCCGCGCACCGCGTCACAAGCAGCCGGCCTCGTCGGCGCGCTCACCTGCCTCACGTCGATCATCAACTGGGGACTCGGACTGATCTTCGGCGCGCTCATGGCCCGCGAGGTTGGCCGCGCCATGCATCGCAAGGGCGTACCCGTTCACTATCCGCTGCTCGCCGCCGCCGGGTTTGTCGGACTGATGGTCTGGCACGGCGGCCTCTCCGGCTCGGCGCCGCTCACATCGACCACCATCGCGGCGGCTTCGAAAGTGCTGCCGAAAGAGTCGCTTGCGTTGCTCGGCAACGGCATCCCGCTGACCGAGACGATTTTCTCGCCGATGAACGTGTTCGTCACCGGCGGACTCGTATTGCTCACGCCGCTAATGCTCATGGCCCTCATGCCACGCCGCGCGGACCAGATGCGCACCATCGAGCACTACACGACCGACCTGCACCCGCTGCGCAGACATGGCGAGCCGGACGAGCCGACTGCGAGCACGCTTCAGCCGCGCGGCGGGACGGTGCCCGAGTGGCTCGACAACTCCGCGATCGTTGCGTGGCTGCTCGCGGTACCGCTGCTCGCCGCGTTCGCGCGCACGATCTGGAATACTGGCCGGCTCGCACTCGGCGCGACGCCGATCGAGCCGGCGGCGATCGATGTCGTCCTCTCCGGCCTAAAGAGCTTTGGCCTCAACGAGATCAACACCGTCATGCTCGCGCTCGGGCTGATTCTGCACGGTTCGCCACGAGCCTACATGGCCGCAATCGACGACGGAGCGAGAGGCTGCGGCGGGATCATCATCCAGTTTCCGCTATACGCCGGCATTCTGGCGATCATGACCGCGTCAGGATTGATCAAGGACATGGCGACCATGTTTGGCAGCACGGGCAGTGCGACGGTTGTGCCGCTACTGTCGTTCGCGGCGGCGTGTGTGATCAATTTTTTCGTCCCATCCGGCGGCGGGCAGTGGGCCGTGCAGGGGCCGATCGCGCTGGAAGCGGGCAATCAGGTCGGCGCGCCGCTGGGCAAGATGGTGATGAGCGTGGCGTATGGCGATCAGGTGACGAACATGCTGCAGCCGTTCTGGGCGCTGCCGCTGATCAGCATCACGGGCGTCCCGGCCCGCGAGTTGATTGGGTACACGGCGGTGGTCATGCTGCTGGGTGCGGCGTGGAGTGCGCTGGGCTTGCTGCTGTTTTGAGCTGGGCGTGCAAGTAGCGATCGGGCGTCAGTGCCCGACGGCGTGAGGCATTCCGACTGCCATTCGCGTTGGCATGCGTATGCGCCCAAGCACCGCGTAGGGCAGCCGTGTTCCATTTCGAGCGGCGTGCCTCGCCCTCTGCCTCGGTACGCGGCGCGAAGAGAGGCTGCCGAGCGGCGCGAATTAGGGGAGAAGTCTTCGAGCCGCATGTAAAAGGACCGTCGCGCCGAAGAACGCGTTGCGTGGGATCGTGCGTGGCCAGTGCATCGCCGGTGCCGCGACCCGACGGCGCGAGTTGATTGACTCGGAAAGGGCGGCTGCCAGTCGCCGCATCCAGTCGACGTTACGCGGCCATTCGATCAGGCGATCGGTCCATTCTTGCGGGATTGCAGCGGGGCCCAGTTCGCAGCCGACGAGTGAGCCGGTGATCGCGGCGACGGTGTCGGTATCGCCGCCGAGCGTGACGGCGGACTCGACCGCACCGCGAAAATCGCCAGGATGAGCGAGCCAGCACAGCAGCGCGGCGGTGACCGTGTGGTTGATGAAACCGCTGACGCCGCGATGCCAATTGCGGGCGGCGGCGAATTCGGAGGGCGAGTTGCCAGCTCGGAGCGCGGCGGCGGCGGTGATGAGCAGTTCACGAAATTCGGGATCGCGCGCGTGCGCGGCAAGTTCGTCGATGAGCGCAGCGCGGTCGGATGACATCTCGTTACGCGAACTTCGACGCGCGGCGAGGGCGATGATTCGGGCCCCGTCGATGGCGCGCGGGTCGCTATGCGTGATCGTCGCTGAAGCATCGGCGAGTGCAAACAGGTGCGAATCGTCGCGGGCGGCGAGGCCGATGATCGCCGCGCGCATGGCGGGGCCGTTGCCGGCGCTGCGGACGGCGCTGTGTGGCGGGTGCATGCCGATGCAGAGTTTCAGGCAGGCGCGAAGCGTGGCGAAGCCGACGCCGGCGGGCAGCGTGGCGATCCAACAGCGCAGATCGCGCGCGAGGGCGGCGGTGAAGACGGTTACGTCGCCGTTACTGATACACAGTGCGCGGGCGGTCATCACGAGGTGCTCAGTGTCGTCGCTGCAAAGGCCGCGACCGAACAGCAGCGCGTGACGCAGCGGCGGCGGGCCAAAGAGCCGGGCGGCACGCGCGACGGTGAGGCCTTCGCGCGGCAGGCCGATCGCGTCGCCGACGGCGCAGCCGAGCAGGCAGCCGAGGATGCGGGCGGGCGGGTACATTTGGAGAAGGGTAGCGGGAATTTTGTGTAGCGCCGGCTATCAGCGGATGCGGGACATTTCAAACACCCGCTGAGAGCGGGTGCCAGACCGAAACGGTTTGGGGAGCAGTTGCGCCGACGAACTCAGACTATTTCGATTCGTCGGGTGGAATGCTGCGATCGCCGGCGCGGTGTTTCAATTGATTGCGAATGCGGTGATATCGCGTCCGGCGTTCGGGGATCACTCCGAATGTGAGTGCATCGAGTAGTGCCAATCCCGCGAACACAAAAAGAAGCACGACCGCGACCCAGAACGTACGGTCGTTGGGCGGCCACTCGTAAAACAGGACGCCGGGTCCAGCGAGCGGCGCGACGAACCACAAGAACTGTCGGACAAACAGGAGCGTTGCCGCAGTGAGGACCAAACGCCGATCCTGTCGGCGCGGCAGCGCGGCGTGCAACTTGAACGGTCCGTACCAGCAAACTAGCAGGGCGGTCAGGCTGAATTGGATCGTGGTCAGCGCGCAAATCTGCCACTTGCCCGCGAGGACTGCGCCGAGGGCGCTTCCGAAGCCGCACCAGAGCAGAAGCGCGAGCACCGTGATCGATCGCCCGATCTGTCGCACTCGGGCAGCTGCGGCGACAGGGTCGAGCAGCGCGGCCGCGGGATGCGCGCCGCCGCATTCGGGGCAGACGATTCCGCTGCCGCGTAATCCACACAGGTCGTAGCCGCACGCGGGGCAATAGGTGGATCGCGGGAGCGTTTCGGCATGTTCGTGCATGAGTGGAGGGTAACGGAGCGGCGAAGGTTTGCACCCGCTGATAGCGGGTGCCACACAGTTCCGAGACCCCCTCATCGCGGGTGCCACACAGTGCGGGCTGGAAGCCCGCAGTACATCGGAACGGGCTGGAAGCCCATAGCACTGCGACGCCCATAACACACAGAAGCTCGCAACGCTGCGTTCGCCGCTCCGTTCGTCGGCGCGTTCGTCGCCGCCAACGCTATACTCCCGCCGCGAGCTTACTAACTTCTTGAGGTGCGTTCATGCTAATATCGCGTGCGCTGGTTGCGTCTTCGCTGTTGGCGGTTTCGGTGTTCGCGCAGACCGGCTGGCCGCAATGGGGCGGGCCGTCGCGTGACTTTCAGGCGGCGGATACTAAGATCGCCGATAAATGGCCGGAAACCGGACCGAAAGTGATCTGGAAACGCGAGCTGGGGCCGGGGTATTCGTCGATCATCGTCGGCGACGGCGTGCTCTACACCATGTATCGCGACGATGAGAACGAAGCGGTCGTCGCGCTCGACGCCGCCAGCGGCGCGACGAAGTGGAAGCACGACTACCCCGCACCGGTGGGCGAGAAATTTGAGGCGAGCTTCGGCAAAGGCCCGAACGCGACGCCGCTGCTGGTCGGCGAGCGGCTGATCACCGCCGGCGTAAACGGCGTTCTCAACTGCCTCGACGCGAAGTCGGGCAAGGTGCAATGGGCGGTGAATCTGGCGACCGAGTACGACGCGACGTTCTTGCAGTTCGGCTATTCGGCAAGCCCCGTGCTGCACAAAGACACAGTGATCGTGCCGATCGGGTCGAAATCGGGCAGTGTGGCGGCGCTGGGCCTAGCCGACGGCAAGCCGAAGTGGACGGCGGCCACGTTTGACAATAGTTATTCGTCTCCGATTCTGGTGAAGGTCGGCAAGCGCACGGTGGCGACGCTGGTGATGCCCAAGCAGATCATCGGCATCGACGCGGACGACGGGACGATGCTGTTCGAGCACGAATACAAGAACCAGTGGGATTGCCACTGCACGACGCCGGTGGATTGCGGCGATGGGCGGGTGTTCTATCCGTCGTTCGGTGCGGGCATTTTGCTGCAACTGACGGCGGCGGGCGACAAGGTCGAGGCCAAGGAACTGTGGAACACCAAGGTGCTCGGCGCGGGGCAGACCGATGTGCTGCGCATCGGCGAGCACCTCTATGGCGCGAGCGGCAGCGGCAAAGCCGGGTTTTTCGCGTGCATTTCGCTGAAGACCGGTGAACAGGCGTGGCGCGAGCGGCTGCCGATGGCGATGGCAGTGGGGCTAGGCAAGCGCATGCTGCTGCTGGCCGAGGATGGCGAGTTGCGGCTGGTGAATGTATCGCCGGAGAAGCTGGACACGGTGAGCCAGGTGACGCTGCTGGAGCCGAAAGCATGGACGCCGCCGACGGTGGTGGATGGGCGGGCGTATTTGCGCGATCAGAAGCAGGTGATGGCGTTGGATTTGCGGTAGCGGGCGACCTATACCCAAAAGGCGCGAGCGGTCAGCGGCAAAACTTTCCAGCCAAAATTGGTCGCTGCTCACCGCTCAGGCTTTTTGGGTCCGCAGGCGAAGACTAACGATCCAACTCCGCCGCGATGATCTGCAAACTCCCCAACACCGCGACCAAATCACTAATCTGATGCCCGACGATGATGCTCGGCAAAATCGCCAGATTGATGAACCCCGGCGGGCGGCAGCGCGCGCGATACGCCGAATTGCGGCCGTCGCTTGCGAGGTGGAATCCAAGCTCGCCGGTCGGGCTTTCGATGCAGCCGTAGGCTTCGCCGACGGGCGGACGCCAGCCGCGATTGGTCATGACCTTTTCGAAGTGTGCGATCAACCCCTCGATCGAGAAAAAGATTTCGCGTTTGTCGGGCAGCGTCGCCTTTAGATCAGGGATCGCGTTGACGTGACCCTCGGGCATCATGTCGATCACCTGGTCGATGATCGACATCGACTGCTTCATCTCTTCGAGCCGGACCATGAAGCGCGCCTGCACATCGCCGCCGGTCGCGATCGGGACTTTGAACTTGACTGCGGCCGCGCCTTTGCCGTCCCAATTGTCGGCATAGCACAGGTGCGGGTCGTCCTTACGCACGTCACGCCGCACGCCGCTGGCTCGGGCACACGGCCCGGTGATCGACCAACTGACAGCTTCGTCGTAGGTGATGACGCCCAGGCCCTTGCAACGCTCGATGAAAATGCGGTTGCGGCAGAGCAGGCTCTCGAAATCGCGGATCGCGGGCGGCAATGTCTCGCGCACGTACGTGCGAACCTTGGCCAGCCAGCCGGGCGGGATGTCTTGCATGACGCCGCCGACGCGGGTGTAACTGACCGTGAAGCGGGCACCGCACAGTTCTTCGAGCAGGTCGTAGATCACTTCGCGTTCGTTGAAGCCGTAGAGGAAGCTGGTGATCGCGCCGAGGTCGAGGCCCGCCGCCCCGAGGCAGAGCAGGTGATCCTGAACGCGGCCCAGTTCGAGCAACAGCGTGCGAATCGCTTTGCAGCGCGGCGTGAGCTCGATACCGAAGAGTTTTTCGACGGCATGGTGCCAGGCGATGTTGTTCACCACCGGCGAGATGTAATTCATGCGGTCGGTGACGACCACGTATTGGTTGAAATTCAGGTGCTCGCCGAGCTTCTCGAAGCCGCTGTGCAGATAGCCGATGTGCGGTACGCAATCGACGATGCGTTCGCCGTCCACCTTGAGGATGAGGTGAATGGTGGTGTGCGTGGCCGGGTGCTGCGGCCCGAAGTTGAGGGTCCACAGATCGCCGCCGGTTTCGTCGGGGCGGAGGGTGGTTGGTTGAAAGTCGGCAAGCTGGGTCATGGAGAAGCGACTCCCGCGTGTACACTCGAAATCGAGGCGCGTCGAGAAGTATAGCGGCGGGAACGGGGGCCTTGCCACGGGTGGCAAGTTATCGCGCGACTCCGCGACCCCCCGCTTTCCGGTGGGCGGCAGTAGTGTCGGGCAGACGATCGTTCAGTCCGTCGATGGCAGATCGACCGACGGATCGAGCCATCCGGTCGCACGTTCAATCTGCCTCTCCGCGATCGCTTCGCGAACGGCGTAGAGTGCGAGCAATCGCGTCGAATCGAGCGTTGGGAGCGGCGAATTCTCATCGTTCACGATCAGTGGAATCTCGGTGCATCCGAGAATCACGCACTCTGCGCCGCGGTCCTGAAGCTCCCGGATCGCCACGACGAACAGCTCGGTCGTCTCCGGCCGAAACACGCCCTGACACAGCTCGTCGAAAATCGCCGTATGCAGTCGCTGCCGGGTTGGTTCATCCGGAGTCAGTCGCTCGCAACCTTTCTCGCCGAGCTTCGCACGATAGACCGGCCCGGTCATCGTCCAATTCGTCCCCAGCAGGCCGACTCGACGCCACCCGCGCGAGGCGATCTCGGCACAAACCACATCCGCGATGTGCAGGCCCGGGAGCGGCAAGCGATGCGCCCACTGCTCGAGAACGATGTGTGCGGTGTTGTCGGGACAGATGTAGAAGTCGGCTCCCGCGCGAGCGACCTGCTCCACGCCCCGCGCGAGAATCTCGCCCACAGCTTCGTGGTCGTTCGCCTGCCAGCTGGGCATACTGATTGCCATCGGGATGGCGCTCACCACGATCGGCGGGTGCATGTGCGCGCCGAGCACCCGCGAGCCTTCTCGACAGGCTTTGATGAAGCATAACGCGCCGCCCTCGGCACTGTGCGCGACGATGCCGATTGTTTTCATCTTGGCTCCTTCGCCACTTAGCGGAAGGGCGGTCCCATGCATCTTTTGGCTCCGCCCGACTGACCGCGACATCTTATCTACTCGCTCGACCCGACGATGACGCTCGGCGACCGGCTCGCCACCGGCTTCCCGCAACGGACTGCTTGAATTCACCCGCGAAACCCCGATGATGATCACTCGCGGCCGCCAACGAGCCGCGTCCGGCGAGGTCCCGCCCATTGCGGCGGGCGGGCGAACAAGCGAGGCAGCATGGCAGGTCATTCCCATTGGACACAGATCAAACGCGCCAAGGCCGTCACCGACAAGCGCCGCGGGCGGGTGTGGAGCAAGCTCTCGCGCGCCATCATCGTCGCCGCCCGGGCCGGCGGCGGCGACCCGGATACCAATCTCGCCCTGCGCTACGCGATCGACGGTGCCCGCGAAGAAAACATGCCGCGCGACACCATCGAGCGAGCCATCAAGAAAGGCACCGGCGAAGTCGAAGGCGCGCAATACGAAGAACTGACCTACGAAGGCTACGCGCCGGGCGGCGTCGCGCTTCTGCTGCACGTCCTGACCGACAATCGCACCCGCACCGCCGGCGAAGTGCGCAACATCCTCGAAAAAGGCGACGGCAATTTGGGAGCGTCCGGCTCGGTCGGCTGGATGTTCGCCAAACGCGGCATTTTTCTGATCAACGCGACGGCGGCGGACGAGGAAAAACTGACCGACATCGCACTCGCCGCCGGGGCTGATGATGTCCGCCGCGATGGTGAGATCTTTGAGATGACGTGCGAGCCGGCGGCATTCATCGCCGTGCGCCAGGCGCTCGCCGACGCGAAAATCGCAACCGAGAGCGCGGCGCTGACGATGGAGCCATCGACGCGCGTCGCGGTGACGGGAGAAGCGCTCGACAAAGTTCTCAAGCTGATCGATACGCTGGAAGAGAACGACGACGTGCAGAATGTGTATAACAACCTGGAGATGTCGGACGCCGACGCGAGCCGACTGAGCGGCTGATTGCCGAACGGGCGAACCTTACTCTTGTGAAGGAGCACGACATGACGGCTTGGACTCTCGCAACGCGAATCGCGGCGGTGGCGGCTTCGGTGATGTTGCTGGCGGCGACGACGGCGCGGGCCGACGAGGGCGGCGACTATCAGAAACTGCTCGACACCCACCAAAACGCGTACGTCACGCTGAAATTTGTGCTCAAAATGAAAATGGGCGGCATGTTCGGCGGCGGCGACAACGAGAGCGAGCAGGAAGTCACCGGCGTGATGATCGACCCCAAGGGCACAGTGATTTGCTCGAACACCGCGCTCGGTGGGTTCGCGGGCATGATGGGCCGCATGAGTCGCATGTTCGGCGACATGCAGGCGACGCCGACGGATATCAAAGTGCTGATCGGCGACGATGCGGAGGGCGTCGAAGCGGAGTTGCTCGCACGCGACACCGAACTGGACCTCGCCTGGGTGCAAATCAAGAAGCCGGGCGAAAAGCCGTATGCGGCGATCGATCTGGCCAAGTCGATCAAGCCCAAGCTGGGCGGCAAGATCATGTCGATCAACCGGCTCGGCAAATATTATGGCCGAGCGACGACGGTATCGGCCGGGCGGATCGCGGGCATGTGCAAGAAGCCGCGCGAGCTGCTGATTCCGAGCGGCGGTTCGAACACGGGGTTGCCGGTGTTCGCCGAGGGCGGCGAGGTGGTGGGCATCGCGGTGATGCAGTTGCCGGAAGCGGACGACAGCGACAACCCGATGGCGATGCTGTCGGCGATGGGCGACCTGCAATCGGCGGCGAGCGGGTTCATCCTGCCGGCGGAAGAAGTTGTGAAGGCGACCGCGCGGGCACGCGAGCGAGCGAGCGAAGAGTCAGCGGAAAAGAAGGACGAGGCGAAGGGCGAAGACAAGAAGGACGGGGAGTAGGGATCGAGGGGGCGAGGGTTCAAGGGGTCGAGGGGTCAAGAAAACAAGAGCAGACTGGCTGCTCGAATACCTGCGGTGCGGGCAACCGATCCGAACGCGATGCGCCAGCGAGTGAACCGAGCGAGCGCGTGCGTGCGTGCGGGATGCGTTGGCATCGCAATCGTATTTCACGCGACGGAAAAAGCGCCCGAGGGCGGCTGCTCCACAAGCGCTACCGCGCGTACTCCACCGCTCGCAGCTCGCGCAGCACAGTCACTTTGATCTCGCCGGGATAGGTCATCGATTCTTCGATCTTCTTGGCGATGTCGCGCGCAAGCTTCAGCGACGATACGTCATCAACGCGCACCGTGTCGACCACCACGCGCACCTCGCGCCCCGCCTCCACCGCGTATGCCTGCCGCACGCCGTCGAATGATGTCGCGATGCCCTCGAGTTCTTCGAGTCGCTTGATGTAGCGTTCCAGCGATTCGCGCCGACCGCCGGGGCGTGAAGCGCTCATGGCGTCCGCGGCTGTCACCAGCGGCGTGTACACATGTGTCGCCGCGATGTCGCCGTGATGGCCTTCGACGGCGTTGATCACCGCCGCGTGCTCGTTGAATTTGCGGACGAATTCGCCGCCGACCTGCGTGTGCGTGCCCTCGCTGTCCTGGTCGATCGCCTTGCCGATGTCATGCAACAGGCCGCAGCGACGAGCCAGCGGGGCGTCGAGCCGCAACTCGGCGGCCATGATGCCGCACAGGTGCGCGACTTCGATGCTGTGCTGCAAGACGTTCTGGCCATAGCTCGTGCGATAGTGCAGCCGA
>JBJXFK010000104.1:0-3441 GCA_046155505.1 Phycisphaerae bacterium | reverse complement strand
ATTGGATGGCATGGGCCGGCGCGCTGCTGGTCATTCTGGCCAGCGGCTTCTTCGTCAAATTTGCTTACGACCAAGGCTGGCTCGGACTCATTCCCAAGGTCATCCGTTGCCTGCTCTGTGCCGCGCTAGGCGGCGTGCTCATCGCACTTGGCGAGCTCGCACTGCGCCGAATCGGGCGACCGGCTGCGGTCGGGCTATTCGCGGCCGGCTTGGGTGTTTTGTACGTGACCGCGGACGCGTCGTTCCGCTACTTCGAACTCGTCTCTACCAATTCGGCGTTCGCGCTGGCATTCGTCGTCGCGCTCATCGGCGTCGCGATCACGATTCGCGGAAAGCTCGCGATCATCGGCATTTTGTCGCTCATCGGCGGCTACCTCGCGCCGATCATCCTCGGCGGACGAGACAATCCCGCATCCACACTTGGCATCTATCTGACCATGCTGCTGGGCATTGCGCTCGCGCTCTCGTTCTGGAGACCGCTGCCATATCAGATCCTCCGCACGACGGCGATGATCCTGCACGGTCTGCTCGCGACCGCCTGGATGGTCGCAGAAGGCCGCGAGGCGCCGTTCACCTGCGTGACCTTTGCCGCACTTTGGTGGCTGCTCGTCAACGCTGAAGTCCTCGCAACGGTCTTGCGCGGCGGCCCCGCGGGCGGCGGCGCACGCGCCAGTTTCGCCGCGACGGCGTGGCTGGCCGGACTCGGCGCGTGGACGATCGCCGCCGCTTCGCCGGTCGGACGCGAATGGCTCGGCATTTACACCGGTACGATTGCTGTGCTCCTTGGCGGACTGCTGCTGCTCGCGCGGCAGCCAATGACGGTGCTCTCTCGCCGCCCCGCCGCTTCGATCGAAATGCTCTGCGTTTCGTATTGGGCGCAAATCGGCGTACTGATCACCGTCGCCATCGGGCTGCACTTCGACGGCCGCACGCCGGGACAATCCCTCTGTTGGTTGGCCCTGGCGCTCGGTTCAGTGGAGCTTGGACGCCGGCTGCCATCGCTCGGCGCGAACGTATTCGGCCTGATCGTGGGCGTGATCGCGCTCTGCAACATCGTCACTTTCGATGCCTATGTCGAGTGGATGCGCTCGCCGCTCGTCGTGATCGGCGCACAGCACGCGCTCAAGCTCTCGCCGCTCGCGATCGTCGCGCTGGTCGCGATCGCCGCAACCATCGCGGCGGCGCTGCGCGTCCGACTCGATCCCGACCCGTCCGCCGACGATTCGCCGCGCGTTTTGACCGGCGTGGCGAGCGTGTCATGGCTGATCTGGGCCGCGCAGTTTTGCACCGGTGCCGGCGTCGGGCTTGCATGGGCTCTGGGCGGTGCGAGTTTGCTGGCCACGCGCCGATTTGGAGTGAGGCAGGCGTTTGCCGGGTTCGGCGTCGGTCTGGTCGCGGTCGCGACCATTCGCTGGCTGTTCATCGATCAGTTTGCGGCCCGCGGCGCAGAGACCTGGACGCCCGGCGACGAGACGCTTTTGCTCAATCTCCCACTCGCGACCGGAGTCCTGCTCGCGTGTCTGGCACAATGGACTGCACGCGTGATCGCGACAATCGACCATCCTGCGTCGGCACCGGCGGCGGCGCTGGCACGATGTTGCGCACCTCTTCTGCTGGTCGTCGGGCTCAGCTTCGAAATCGAACGCGCCGTCGGCCTGCATGGACAGTCGATGATGCTGCGCTGGGGCGGGCAGGCCGTGCGCCTCGCCGCACTCTCGGCTTTCTGGGGTGTGAGTGCGACGGCGATCGTGTTCTACGCGTCGCGCCGCGCCGACCCAATCGTGGCTCACATGGGGCGCGGACTGGCATACCTCGCGGCGTTTGTGTGGATGTTCCCGCTGGCGCTGGCCGCGCGTTTCGACCGAGCGCCCGCGGAAGTATGGCTGCTCGTCAATTTGCAGGCACTCGCGGGACTTGCCATCGCCGCCGCGCTAGTCTGGATCGCGCGATCGGCGACGACCGATGCGAACCACCGCCGCATCGCCTGGGCGCTCGTCGGCGGACTCGGTCTGTGGATCGGCTCGATCGAATTGGATCGCGCCGTCGCGATTTACCGCGACTGGCTGCCCGCGACGGCCATGGCGCGACAGAGCGGCCTAAGCGTCTATTGGGGGCTATACGCGATCGTGATTCTGACGATCGGCTTTGTTCGCTGGCAACGCGAATGCCGTTGGGCCGGGCTGGCGTTGCTGACGATCACGCTCGCCAAAGTGCTGCTCGTCGATCTGGCCGCCGTTGCCTACGGCTATCGCGTGCTGTCGTTTTTTGTCACAGGCGTGCTGTTCATCGGCGTGTCGGTCGTATATTCACGATTGGCGAGCCGGTTCGCGATGTCGGACGAACAAGCCGCGCGCGGGGTCGGTTCGTAAGAGCCGATCGACTGAGTCGTGAGCGAAGAGCGACGGCGGATGCCGAGTGGTTCGACATCCGCCGCCAGTTTGGGGGCCGTCACTTCGCTGATTGCCGCATCAGCCCTTTACATAGAACGATCCGGTCAGGCTGCTCGAACCCGAGTCGGCGTAGGCGTGGGTCACTTTCACCGTGATGTCGGCGACCTCGATGTCGGTCACATTGGTCGGTCCGGTGGTCGAGAAGTAGACGCTGCCGAAGCCGCTGCCCGTATCGGTGCCGGTCACATCGGTCACGTCGATGGCGATGCGCATGATCGCCGCCGGTCCGTCGCTGGAGACGGCCATTTCGTACCAACTGGCGCTGACCGAAGTGTCGGTATAGGAGTACGCGCCGGTTCCCGAAGCGTACTTGCCGGCGATCGCGCCGGTCGGGAACGGCGTGTCGAAACGCGCGTTCGCGTTGGCGTTCGAGTACGGCACGCTGAAGAATGTGCTGTATTTCTCGGGCTGCGCCGAGCGAGGGGCGGGTGCCACTGCTCTGCGAGCAGTGTTTTTCGGGGGACGAGACGGCGTGCGAGTGTAGCTGACGTGCGATCGGAGCAAGTGCTTCCGTGGTGACCTCTCCACCCACGGAGGAAGCGAGTACCAATCTTTTGATCGCATCGCTTAGCGACCGAGTCATTCTCTCACTGTCGAATCACACTGCTCGCAGAGCAGTGGCACCCACACGGTTTTCGTAGTTGGCCAGTGCCACCCGCCCGAAGAGACGCTGGCTTCGGCACGTAACGGTGGGCGATGCCCACCCTACGGCTTGTGGCGCGGGGCGCAAGGGGGCAGGGCGCGTGGGCGCTTTTGTTACGAAAATGTGGGCGCGCAGTGGGGCTATGGAGGTGGCGGGGATCGAACCCGCCGGCGCGGGGGTCAATTTGTCTTGCGACTCCTCGACCTTGCGCCGCCACGAATCCGCGCTTCCGCGGATTCACAACACAGTGCGGCTCGTTTTGGGGTCTTTGCTGCCGAGCGACCGCGAGCGGAGGTCTTGTGCCGAAGCGTTGCCTCGCTTCGGCTATCTGCGGGCACATTCTCCGGA
>JBJXFK010000103.1:0-5461 GCA_046155505.1 Phycisphaerae bacterium | reverse complement strand
GTCTGCGACGGAGAACGCGCGGCACGAATTCGGCGGCGCAGCCTCGGGCTTTTTTCGCGACCGGGACCGAGGCGGCGGATCCGGCGCTACGCCAAATGGAACGCCGCGATTGCGCGCGGTGTTCTTGGTTGTGCAAAATGCGCTGCGGTGTCGCTTTGGCGCGAGAACGCAACGGTGCCGTTGAGGGCCTCGGAGACCTGCGCTACGCGGGTTTCGACGCCGGCCGGCGAGGCCGGTGGGTCGAATCGAGCAGCGCGGGTTGGGGTGGCCTCGTGCGGGCGCTTCCTGCTTGCATCATGGGTTGTAAGGCCGTGATGCGGAGACGGGTTGAAAACCCGTCCCACAAGGGCGCTCGCCGGTCACGCACTGTGTTGGTTTGGCCAGGCACCTCCGGGAATAGCGAATGGCGAATAGCGAGTTTCGGATGCGCTACGGGCGCGTCCGGGCTTCGCTTGCGGATTCCTTTTTCAGACGCCGCGCGTGTCGACTCGCGCGGTGAGTACTCGGGGGAAGTATTGATGCGCGGAGGGGCGGCGGGCAAGTTTGCGTGGGGCGGTGTGTGGGAGGTGAGCGGGTTTGAGCGGAATTGAGCGGGTTTGGTGGGTACGGGGGTCGAGGGGTCGAGGGAAAGCAGCCGCGGGCGGCTGTTCCAAAAGGTGAGTGCGGGCCGATCTGAAGAAGACATGCCGACCCCGGAGTACCGGTGTCGGCATCGCACCTGGCACGCGGCGTTGCATCGCACCCGGCTATCGCCGGTTCGGGTTCGCCGGTCGAGCAAGTACTCGCGGAAGTCTGCACAGTGCGGCGAATGAGCCCGGTTGCGTGAACCATTCAGCTTCGACAATGATCCGACCGGCGTGGCACATTGGCCGTGCGGGCCTTTTCTACTTCACGAACGCGTATCGAAGTAACGGCAGTCGGCAGATGAGCGCGCCAGGCCCGCTCGTGGATTTGGCGCAAGAATTCTGCCGACCTAGGTCGACGCAATAGACAGCACGCTGATGTCGACGATTGGACCAACCGACGGAGACTCGCGTGTCTGCCGCAGTTCGAGCATTTGTCTGATTCGTTGCTCGGCACCGGCCAGCGATGTAACCACTTGAACTTGCGGCCCGCAGCCAATTCGCGTGGCTGCCTCGACCAGGTCGACTGTTGAGTCCCAAATCCCGACGACGAGATTTGCATCAGCAATCAGCCCGCAAAGTCGACGGTGCAGGTGGCGCGCATGCACAATCGCTGCCGGTGGCGTAGCCGAGATGCACACAACGTCGGGTTTGCATTCGTTTACCAGGTTTACTCGTTCGCTGACCAGCGATGTGAACGAGACGACCTGCACGACCGCGTCGCGTAGCAGCTCGGATTTCGCGAGCATCAGTCCTGCGATTTCGTCAGCCTCATCGTGCGCGGGGATGATCATTACGCTTCGTCTGTGCAAACCATTTGCCACGCCTGACGGGCGAGCTTTCGCCGATTCCGCGGTGTCCGTAGTACTTGGGGTGTTGCGCGCGCCGGATTGCATTTCGACGAGATCATCGATCGATTCTCGAAGGCTTTGCATCATGAACTTGTGTCGATTGTCGTCAATGTCCCCGCGTCGCCAGTGAGCATCGACCAGGCCCAGTGCTGGAATGAGAACGTCGTCACAGGTCGCGACTACTGATCGCGTTTGAGCCTCAGCGAGGAGGATCTCGACGGCCTCTTCCTGATCACCGGCGAGCAGTCGCTGATAGATACGGGTTTTCGGCTGAAATACCGGCTCGTCGCCGAAAATGATGTTCAGGAATGAAAGCTGCGGGAAGTGTCTCCCAAGGACCATCAGACACACGGTCAGCGGCGTGGCGAGCAGCAGCCCCGTCACGCCCCAAAGCCAGGTCCAGACCAGTGCCGAAAGCAGGATCGCGACAGCGGACACCCCGGTGTTTTTTCCGTACAGCCACGGCTCGATGACGTTGTTTGAGATCAGCTCGATTGCGACAAACAGCGAAAGCGTCAGGAGGGAAACGGCCCAGCCGGTCGAGGTCGCCATTGCAAGCACGATCGGCGCGATCGCGGCCGCCCAAGGTCCGACGTACGGAATGAATCGCAATATGGCTGCCAACAGTCCCCACAGCAGCGCGCTCGGCAGTCCAATCAGGTAAAGCCCGATCGCTATCGTCGCACCGAAGGCGAGATTCAGCAGTAACTGAATCATGAGGTATCGACCGACCCGAATGGTGGCGTCCTCGATGGCCTGCGTGGTGACGGTCACCCGACCGGCTCCAACCAGGCGAATTAAGCGATCGCGCAAGTCTTCACGGCGGATCAGGAAAAACACGACAAGGACGATGACAACGCTGGTCGAGCCCAAACCGACGAACACGGGACTGAGGTGCGAGCTGAAAACTTCGATCGGGGTTTGCGGAACCGGCGCGACGCGGACGAGTGACGGCCGCTCGACGAGGTCCTGAATCTGCTCCATTGGAATCACTTGTGCCAACGGATCGACTGTCGGCTTGGCCGGTCCGCGTAACACACCGAGCGCCGCGTCGAGTGATTTATTGACAACATCAAGTTTGGATCCGATGTTTTGCTGATAAAGCGGGATGTTCGGCGCGAGCGCCAACAACTGCGCCGTCGACACCCATACGCCGATCCCCAGCGTGACAAAAGTGACCACGACGACGATCAGGACCGACGGGATGCGGCCCAGCTTGCAGCGCTCGAGCCAGCTGCACGCCGGACTGAGCACGCACGTGAGCAGCAGCGCCAAGGTCAGCGGAATCAGCACGGTCTGCGCGACGTAGAGCACCGCGACCACGAGCGCGATCGACAACAACGACATCATCCACGGCGACTTCTCGATGTGGTGATTCGTAATATCCATTGCGCGCCCCAAGTTGGGAACGTATCACTCGCCGTACGTGCCGGCGGGAACGAAAGCAGCCGTCGAACGACTTTCGGGTTCTCAAACGGCGATGCCGCCGCGACTTATGGGGTCTTGATCTCAATCACATGCTTGTCGCGATCCCAGAAGCTCTCGCGGCAACTGATCTTCGAGCCGCCAATCAACCACGCAACCAACACGACGGCTGCGATTGCGACAATAATTCCCGGCCATGACTTGTTCATCTTGGATCTCCTTGCATCAGATCGCCTGCAACGCGTTTTTGACAGTCGTTGCGCGGGATGCCTGCCCCTAGTGGTGCATGTCGACGCCGCGCGCGACCCATTCGCCGTCGTGGCAATTCGTTTCGGCTGCTGATTTCTGTGATGGACCGTTCGCGGCGCGCGAACCGACCCACGCTTGCAGCAGCAGCGGCACGGCTGCGCCCACCACGGTTCCCGCGATCGAGAGCAGCAACCCGTGCACAGCGCGTGAAGAATCCGCGCCGGCGTGCATCTGACCCATCGCCGCGGCTTGCACACCTGGCTGCGGTTCGACACGCCCGCGCTGCTCGCTTGCGTTGCCGCGCGGACGGCTCATCCATGCCCCGGCAAGCGCCCCGACCGCGACTGTCGAGCCGGTGAAAATCCAC
The DNA here is from genome assembly GCA_046155505.1 of Phycisphaerae bacterium. Classification (GTDB taxonomy): domain Bacteria; phylum Planctomycetota; class Phycisphaerae; order UBA1845; family Fen-1342; genus JBJXFK01. The sequence goes on along the minus strand of JBJXFK010000103.1, from coordinate 1,946 downwards.
GGATGCGCGCCGGCATTCGAACGTATGCCAAACACGTTCGCGACCGTCGCGCCGATCCCGCTTAAGCTTCGTCGTATGGCGCTTCGCGCGACGCGAACGCGCTCGTCGGCGTAGCGTGCTTCACTTGGCGTCGCGTGACTCGACACCACTCCGGGATTGAGCGTCCCGACCGAATCGCTCTCGTTGATCGCTGTGGCGTGATTCATATTTTTCAACCAACCCTCGTCTTGCACGACCCCGGCGCAGGGCTGAAACACAAGCGATTCCCGTCACTGCCGCAGTTATCGCGGCGAGTCCGGTCAGCAGTGATCCCAACCAAGCGTGTTGGCCGAAAAGAGTGCCCAGCCCGGTGGACATGCCGCTCAGAACAAACCAACTGGCGACTGCCGCGAATCCGCCGAGCGCGACCAACTTCATTGCTTCCGTCGCGGCTCGATCGATCGCCGCCTGCAGAGACGCGCGAAGCTGGTCCGCTTTCGCAGATGCGTAGTACGCGACGTACGCCTTGAGTTCCTGAAGCTGCTTGAGCAGACTCGCCAGCGTTTCGTCCTGCAGCGACTTCTCGTTTGCCGCATTCGCCGCGCTAGCCGACTTAGGAACGGCTCCCGCTCCGATCGACGCGTCCGCGTGTCCGTTGACGCGTGCCTTCGGCGCAGGCTGGTCGGATAGCGGGCCCCGCGCGCTTCGCTCATCCGTCATCAGGATTGCCTCCGATGAATCGAGCGACCTTAGCGGCGCGCCCAGAACATGCCCAGCAATATGCCTGCGCCCGCTGCGATCATCATGGAGGTAAGTGGCTGCTCGCGAATATAGGCCTCCACCTTTCGTTCGACCGCTTGGGCCTTTTCGTAACTATCGGTCGCACAAGCAGACGCGTTGTTCCAGACCTGTTCGGATTTTTCCTGTGCCATCTCACGCGCCATTCCGCCGAGCTCCTTGAGATCCTGCACAACAGTCCTCGGTGTGTTCACTCCGGCGACCTGTTCATTCGACGCAACCATTTCGAGCTCCCTTTCGCAGTGATGCGATGTGTTTCGATTCCGACACTCACTCGCCGCGTCGCCGCCACGATTCAGTTACGCTGCTGAACTGCGAGGGCGAAGCTTTCTTGATCGCCGCGCCGCACTGGACGCGCGTCTACACGGACGGCGACGGTCGTTTGCGATCCGACCGATCGAGTTTCAGTAGCCGTCCCGCGCCTGACAAGCGACAAAAAAAACGGCGTAGTCAAGCACTAAGTGCTCGACCACGCCGGCATACTTCTTAACAAGCCCCCCGACGAAGCCGGGATGCTATTTAATCAGTCTTCCAACTGAACAGCTTCGATTCCGCAGTCAAGTGATTTGCGAGGTCGCCTCGGCCACAAAATCGAACGTTCTATGATGAGTATAGACCAGAATGAGCGAAAAGCAAATGCAATTACCCCTCCCGGCTCTCGAATCATGCGTTCTTTGGGCCCACGATCAATCTCGCGCTCAACAAGTTTCGTCGAGTTGACACGCTTCAGGACGACGCACCTCGTACGACGCACCGTCCGACAGGCACAGTTCGAAGGGCTCAAATGGCGACTCGCGGAGTCGTTCGGCTAGTTCGCTGGCTCTCATACAGGAATGTTACCAACCGGATAATGCGTGCGCCAAGAAGAAGTGTGCCCCGCGACTACCGGACGGTCGGCGCGGGGCACAAATTGTGTATTTGAGTTGCGGGCTCGCGCGAAACTACTTGGCCGCCTTGGCCTTTCGCGCTCGCTCCACGACCTCTTCCTGCACGACCTTCGGCGCTTGCTTGTAGTAGCCGAATTCCATGCTGAAGGTGCCGCGGCCCTGCGTCATGCTGCGCAGGTCGGTTGCATAGCCGAACATCTCGCTGAGCGGGACTTCGGCCATGATCGCGGTCGTGTCGCCGCGCGGGTCGGTGCCCAGCACGATGCCGCGGCGGCTGGTGAT
>JBJXFK010000078.1:0-3155 GCA_046155505.1 Phycisphaerae bacterium | reverse complement strand
TTGTGCTGCGCGGGCGAGGCGCGAGGAGAAACTGATCGTCGGCGGAACGGTCGCCTAATCGTTGCGGCGACGGCGGAGCTTGAGCGCCGCCAAGGTGCCGAACATCAGCGGCAGCATCGGCATCATGCCCGCGCCGCAAAGTGCGCCGCAGCCGTTGCGTTCGGTGATCGGCGGATCGTTGGGGTCGTTGTTCGGATCGCCGTCGCCGTCGGTGTCGCCGTTGCCATTGCCGTTGGCGTTGCTGCCGCCGGAGCCGTTGGTGTTCGAGCCGCTACCGCCGTCGCTGTTTTCGTTGGTCGTACCGCCGCTGTTCTCGTTGACGGTGCCGCCCGAATTGGTGTTGGTCGAGCCATCCGAATTGGTGTTGGTCGAGCCGCCGGTGTTTGTGTTGGTGTTCGAGCCGGAATTGGTGTTGGTATTGCCGCCGGAGTTGCTATTGCCGTTCGGCCCGCCGCCGGGGTTGTCTGCGGTGTTGAAGACCAGCACGGTTTCTACGGTCGCGTGGTTGATGACCTGCTTGCCGGTGACGCTGACGGTCGATGCGCCCTGCGTCGCGGCGGCCAGCTCGGCGTCGACGTTGAGCGTGTCGGTCGCGTCGCCGCCGGTGAACGTGAGGCCGGTGCTCGTCAGTGCGACCGTGTTGAAGGTGTCATTTCCGGTCGAGCCGTCGATGCTGATCGTGGTGAGCGTGTTGGCGTTGAACGAAATCGTCTGGGCCGCAAGCGCGACTGATGCGCCGGTGACGGTGAAGCTGTCATCGCCGCTCGATCCGGTGACTTGCAGAGTGCCGCCAGTGTCGGTGATGCTGACATTTCCGCCCGAACCGGAGAGTGTGATGACAAACGTGTCACTGCCGGTCGCGCCGTCGAGGATGTCGCCGCCGTCGGGGTCGGTGATGGTGTCGGCGAGCTGGCTGCCGGAGACCTGATCGCTGCCGCCGCCACAGTTGATGGTGACGCCGGTCAGTTGGCTGAACGCGGCCTGGCTGACGGTCGAGAGCGCGATGAGCTGCGCATCGGCGTTGCAGTTGATCGTCAGTTGCGTGACCTGCCCGGCGTTGATGCCCGAGGCCTGCCCGCTGACGTTGAACGGGTTGCTGGCATCGATCACGCCGCCGATGGTGATGAAATCTGCACCACTCGAGTTAATGGTGAGTTGGGTGCCGACGAGGTTGAGCGTGATCGCCGCGTGCGCGCTGCCGACCGCGAGCAATGCAGCCGCGGCGGTGACGAGTTGGGTGCGCCCAAGTGTGTTGTTGAGTGTACGCAAACGACGGCCTCCTCAATGGTTGACGGGCACCGAGCGGCCCCGTGTCCGATCCTTTCGGCGGGCGGCGCGAGGCTGCTCCGCCGAACGGGCGATTCCTGCGCCCAGACACGGTGAATCATACGGTACGAATCAAGTCCGTCGAAGGGCCTCGTCTGATAATGGTTGAACGCGGGCGATTGGACGGGTGGTGATGAGACGAATATCGCATGCGAAAAGGCCGAAATGAAATGAGGTTTTGCATACTTGGAGTAGGTGTCGTTGCGCGCGAGTGAGCGAATTGAGTGAGCCGCGTGCCGAGTCGTTGCCGCGTGAGGGAGTGCGACGCATGAGCTTGCTGGGACGAATCTTCACATGGCTGCCGGGGCGCAGGGAGCCGGTCGCGCCGCCCGCGTTCGACGTTGCGTCTGCAATTGCAGACGATTCGACCGATTCAAGCGTCGTGCTGCAAGTTCCGAGCAACGACGACTCAACGGCCGCCGATGGGAGCGCGAAGCCGTCGGCCGACGATCGCGAAGCGTGGTTTGTTCCGCGCGGCGAGCCCGTCTCGTACGCGCCGCGGGCGCTGGACCGCGAGCCGATCGATTCGGCGCTGCACACGGCGATCGTGGCGGTGGTGCGCGAGCCGGACCTCGAGTTGCCGCGATTGCCGCAGGTTGCGCAGCAAACGCTGGCGCTGCTGGCTAGGCCGGACTTCAGCGTGCGGCAACTCGCGGGGTTGATCGAGCAGGATCCGATGCTGGCGGCGGCGGTCTTGCGGATGGCCAATTCGGCGCTCTATCGCGGCGTCAGCGAGATCACGCGCTTGGAGCCGGCATTCGCGCGGATCGGGCAGCGATCGCTGCGCGGAATTGTGCTGTCGGAAAATGTAAAGGCCCTGGCGATTCGCGTGACCAGCGGCGGCGAGCGCAGCCTGGGGCATGAGTTGTGGCAGCGGAGCATCGCGTCGGCGACGATCGCGGCCCGATTCGCCGATCGCGTGAAGATGTCCGAGGACGAGGCGTTTCTGACGGGCTTGTTGCACGACATCGGCATGCTGGCGGTGCTGCGAATCGTGCACGACTATCAGAAGGCACACGGTCGGCGCGTCTCGCGCACGCTGTTTGACGTGCTCTGCGAAGAGTGGCACGAGCATCTGGGGCTGCGGCTCGCGGATGCGTGGAATTTGCCGACGCCGCTGACCGAGCTGATCGCGGGGCACCACAAAGCCCCGGCGCCGGACGATCCGCTGCGCGGGCAGCGGTACTTGCTTCAGTTCACCGACATGGTGACGGCAATGCTCGAATACGCGCCCTATGTGCCGTACGACTTTTTCAACATGCCGTGCGTTGCGGCGATGGGACTTCGCGACGATGCGGCGACGCGGGCGATGTTGATGGAATTGCCGGCGGTGATTGAGGGGCGGATGGATTTGGGGTGAGTGAGTAGTGCCTAGTGTCTAGAAATGAGTGCTCAGTGCTCAGTGTTCAGTGCTTGAGCGGACGCGGTCACTTTGACTTTGGGCGTTGAGCCAGGCGCTTGGCTGTCGCGGCGAGTTCGCGGTTGAGTTCGTCGAGCGAGAGGGACTTGATCTTGCCGGATAGCAGTAGGGTCGCGGCGTATTTGCCGTCGTTGCTAACGACATAGGCCAGCACGTTGCGGTCGTCGTCGGCCCATGATTGACCGGGCACGTACGTTGCGCGATCTGCGTTCCGCGTGATCTCGGTCGGAAACTGACCGTCGTTTGCCGCTGCATGACGTGCGATTGCGTCCGCGATGCGTCGCAATTCGAGCTGTGCGGCTGCGTCCTGTGATTTTGCTGTCGAGCTGTCGAGCAGCGGAATCGCAACGGTTGTGAGCCAGGTGCCCGCGAGCGCGAAATCGACGAAGCCGTCGCAATCACCGATGCT
>JBJXFK010000075.1:0-11343 GCA_046155505.1 Phycisphaerae bacterium | reverse complement strand
TCTCGCGTCTTTGAATCCGCCGCCGCGCGTGATACATTCCTCTGGGTCGATTCGTATCTGGGGCAGATTCGCCGCAATCAACAGGGGAACTCGCATGTCCGCGTCTGATTTCAATGCCGCTGGCTCGCCGGAGAAAAGCACTGTCGAAATGTCCCGCCGCGGCTTCGTGCAATCCGCCGCCATGCTCGGCGCGGGGCTGATGATCAATCCCGCCGTCTGGGCACAAGAGGCCGCCGAGCGCAAAGGCGCAAACGACGAACTGACGATCGCGATGATCGGCGTCGGCAGCCAGGGCCGCAATCTGCTGAATAACTGCCTGAAGATCGAAGGCGTGAAGTTCGTCGCGATCTGCGACATCTGGGGCTATCACCAGAAATACGCCGCGAACATTCTGAAGAAGTATGACCAGCCGGTGACGACCTACGCCGACTATCAGGAGATGCTGGCCAAGGAAAAAAACCTCGACGCGGTGCTCGTCGGCAGCGCCGACTGGATGCACGCCGAGCATACGATCGCGTGTTTGAAGGCCGGCAAGCATGTCTACTGCGAAAAAGAGATGGCCAACAATCTTGAGAACTGCAAGGCGATGGTGCTCGCGGCGCGCGAGACCAAGAAGCTGCTGCAAATCGGCCATCAGCGGCGCAGCAATCCGCGTTATTGGCACGCCATGAAGCTGATCGAAAACGACAAGGTGCTGGGCAAGATCACGCACTGCAACGGACAGTGGAACCGCGCCCGCATTGAGGAACAAGGCTGGCCCAAGGGCGAGGAGATGACCGACGACCTGCTCAAAAAATATGGCTATGACTCGATGGACCGATTCCGCAATTGGCGCTGGTTCAAGAAATTCTCCGGCGGCGCGATGGCCGACCTCGGCAGTCATCAGGTCGACGTGTTTAGCTGGATTTTGAAGACCAATCCCAAGAGCGTGATGGCCAGCGGCGGCGCGGATCACTTTCCGGGCCGTGAGTGGTATGACAACGTGATGAGCATCTATGAATACGCGACGCCGAGCGGGCCGGTGCGGGCGTTTTATCAGGTGCTGAACACGACCAGCCACGGCGGGTTCTTCGAGACGTTTATGGGTACCGAAGGCTCGATGGTGGTCAGCGAGGATTCGCGAGTCGGGCAGCTCTATCGCGAAGTGGCGGCGGCGAAGCGCGAGTGGGAAAACGAGAGCGAGAAGATCGAGAGCATGGGCCGCGACGCGATCACGCTAAAGATCGGCGAGACGCTGGACCCGAGCGGCAAGCGCACGGCCGAGGGCGAGCGGCTGATGGCCGAAGCGGCCAAGCCGGTGCATCAATTGCATCTGGAGAATTTCTTCAACGCGATCCGCACGGGTACGCCGCTGAGTTGTCCGTCGGAAGTTGCGTACGAGACGGCGGTGGCGGTCTTGCGGGCGAATGATGCGGTGGAGAGCGGGAAGCGGTATGACTTCAAGCCGGAAGAGTTCAAGGCGTAGGGGGTGAGTAGCGAGTATCGAATAGCGAGTAGCGAGTGGAAGACGCACTTTGCCACACGCATCGTCTGATCGTGGGACAGGTTTGAATCCTGCCAATGTGGGGCAGGTTTGCAACCTGCCATTGTGGAGCGGGTTTCCTAACCCGCTCCGTTCATTTCATTTCACGCGAGTGAATCGTGATCGACGTCGCCATCATCGGGTGCGGGGCCGCGGGGCTCGCGACGGCGATTTTTGCCGGGCGGCATTCGCCGGGGTTGCGCGTCGTCGCGCTCGACGGCGCGAAGAAGATCGGGGCTAAGATTCTCGTCAGCGGCGGCGGGCGGTGCAATGTTTCCAATGAGCGCGTGACGCCCGACGACTATTGGGGCGGCAGTCGAAACACCATTCGCCGCGTATTGGCGGCGCTCCCGCGCGATGAGACGCTCGCGTTTTTTCACGAGATCGGCGTTTCGCTGCACATCGAAGAGAACGGCAAGTATTTCCCGGATTCGAACTCGGCCAAGACCGTGCTCGCCGCTCTGCTCGCCGAGGCGCAGCGCGTCGGCGTCGAGATTCGCAGCGATCATCGCGTCAGCGGCGTGCGCGTCGGCGGTGACGGCGATGCGTGGCGATTTACCATCGAGACCTCGCATGGCGAGTTGATCTCGCGACGTTGCGTGCTGGCCACCGGCGGGTTGTCGCTGCCCAAGACAGGGAGCGACGGATTTGGATACTCGATCGCCGAGGCGCTTGGGCACTCGCTCGTCCCGCGCACACCGGCGCTCGTACCGCTGCTTCTAGACGGCGATTTTCACGCCGGATTGAGCGGCATTTCGCTCGATGTCGAGATTTGCCTGCGCGTCGCGGGCGAAAAACCGGAGCGGCTGCGCGGATCGTTGCTGTGGACGCACTTCGGCATCAGCGGGCCGGTGGCGATGAACGCCTCGCGCGTGTGGCACGCCGCCCGGTTGCATGGCCGCGCGATCGCTGTGACGGCGAGCTTTCTGCCGGAGCATTCGTTCGAGTCGGCGGAGACGTGGTTGATCGACCTCACGGCGGCGCGGCCGCGGTCGCTGCTGGCCGCGACGCTGGCCGAAAACCTGCCGACGCGCTTCATCGACGCCTTGCTCGCTGCGGCGAAGCTCGAGCCACGCACGCCGCTGGCTCATCTATCGCGCGAATCGCGGCGAACGCTGCTGCACGCCCTGCTGGAGTGGCCACTGCCGATTCGCGACAGCCGCGGATATGGCTACGCCGAAGTCACCGCGGGCGGCGTGCCGCTGGATGAAATCAACGCGGCGACGATGGAATCGCGCGTCTGCCCAAGCCTGTATCTCGTCGGCGAAATCTTGGATGTCGATGGGCGCATCGGCGGGTTCAACTTTCAGTGGGCCTGGGCGGGCGGCCTGGTTGCGGGTCGGGCGCTGGCCACCGCGGCTCGGCAAGGGTAGCAGCGTGATTAAACAGACTAGCGACGCGAGTGTGTCTTCGCCGACGCGCCTGCGATTTTGGATCTTGGATTGGGCACGCATATGCCCTTTCCACAATGTGGCACCAGCAGCGACGGCGTATCGCTCGCAAGCGCGCGTCGCGGAAACGGCGCAGCGTTTCAAACCAAATTCCGAACCAGAATGTCTAGCTGCGTCGGGCGACCAACGCGACAGCTTTTCGCTCTGCCACCGATCGCCGCCACCCGCAGAGCTCAATCAGACGTGGCTCCGGCGTCGTTTCTCCGTCGTAGGAGCCAAAGAGCGCCACCCGCCAACACGCCGATCGCCGTCGTCGGTTCCGGAATGAACACGATGTCATGCGTGCCGCTCAGGCCGCCCGCGCCGCCTGCGATCGCAACTCCAAGCGAAACGCCGGTTAGGCCGTCGAACTTTCTTACTCGATTATTCCCAAACGAACCGACCCATAGGTTGCCGGCGTCGTCCATGTTCATGTAAATCGGGATATTCAGCCCACCGCTGGCGAACACTCCCTGAAACGCACCGCTCAGCGGGTCAAATGCGAGCACTTCGTTGGTCACCGACTGAGAGACCAGCAGGCGACCAGCCGAATTGAACGCCAGACCGACGGCGTTGCTGTGTGTCGCGCCGGCATCGAACGAGCGCTGAAAGACACCGTCGCGATATGCGTACACGCGGTTGCTCAGCGCTCCGGCCACGAATAACTCGCCCGCGGGCGAAAACGCGAGGCCTACGGGACCGTCGAGTCCGTCGCCGATTGCGGCCACGCCCTCGAATGCGCCGCTCACGCCGTCGAATCGCAGCACGCGGTCGTTCGCACCGGATGCGGCGTAGAGGTCGCCGTCGGGGCCGAAAACGATATCGCGCACACTTTGCAAGCCGTTTGAGCCGGCGGGCACGAAGGTATCGAGAAACGCGCCGGTCTGCCCGTGATAACGCAGGATTGCGCCCGCGTCGCCCAGTCCGACGTACAGGTTGCCGTCCGGACCAAGCGCAATTCCGTTGGGGTTGTCGAGTTCGGGTCCGCTTGCGAAGACGCCCAAGAACGCGCCGGTATCGGCGTTGTAGCGAAGAATGTTGTCGGTGAAGCGAGACGAGACGAGTACTTCGGACGCAGCGAGGGCGCGCAGCGCCAGCGCGCTTGAGCAGACCGCTGCCAAGATTCGATTCAATGGAATCCCCTGAAGCGCCGACGTCTCGCCGATCGGCGGCTCGCTAACGATACTAGGCAGTGAATTCGAGAAAAGGACAACCGAACCGCGCTGATTTCGCCGTCCGCAGGTGAAACGGGGGATGGACGCTCTCGCGCGTGCAAAACCGGAACGCGAGTGTGACCAGCGGCAACCTACGGAGTCGTCGCGGCGGGCGATCCGAGGCGCTCGCGCAATCTGTGCGTCGCCCGGGCGCGAAGCTGCGACAACCACGGTTCGAGATCGATCGACTCGCGCGGCTCCGGAATGAGCGGGATGTCGCGGCCAAACATGCGCGCGGTCATGATCGTGCCGTCGCGCGGCCCGTGCGTGCCGAAGACATAGAGCACCTCGTCGCGCACCTCGAGCCGCACGCCGAGCTTGGTGTATTCGATCCGCTCCGGCAAGATCGCCGGCAACTCGACCTTGAGCGCCTTGCTCACCAGCGTGCGTAGCAACTCGCCCTCGACCCAGCGATCCGCATCGTCTGATTCGTGCGCGACGATCGTCGCCTTGAGCGAACGCAGCCGGTTGTTCTCGATATTCAGATCCTGAATTTCCAGTCGGGCGGTTCCGCCGATCTTGCCGAGGCCGAAGGCGGCGCTGATCGATTCGAGCGGCAGGCGGTCGCACTCGCCGCCGGCGACGAGGCGCTCGATCCCCTCGCGCGACACTCTCGCAACATCGAGATCGAGCGAGGCGACGCCGTCGATGCTGTCCATTCCGAGAAGCGAGAGCAGGTCGCCGATTCGCAATTGCGTGATTCGGCCGCGGATCGATCCGCTGAGCGGTACGCGATTCACGATGGTGAATTCGCCGACGTGCATCTCGGCGCAGATGCCGCGCACGGGATTCGCCAGCAGACCGGCGGTGCATTCGGTCAGATCGATGTCGTACAAGTCGCCGCTGATCACGCCGCGCTTGCCCTCATCCGACTCGCTGTAGGTCAGTTCGCCGCGAAAACGACCGTGCGTGACGTTTACGCCGACGAGATCGTCGAGCCGAGCGACTCGCAACGGGATGTTCGGCACGCGCAGTTTCAGTTCATCGACGCGCACGCCGCTGTCGCGGGCCGAGAATCGCGCCGTCAGCACCACCGGCTCTTCGACCGCGTGGCCGTTGAACATCTGGCAACTGATGACGACATTGCCCTCACTCTGCGAATCGAACGCGACATAGCCCGCCGCATCGCGCAGCTCGGCTTTGAACGACTCGCGTTCAAATGACAATGCCATTTGTGAAAACCGAACGCGCCGCGGGCCATCTGGCGAAAAGCCGGGTCGCAGGCCGGATTCGAGCAAACCGCGATAATCGCTGCGCAGCCAGGTGCGGGTCGAAATATCGCTCTTGCCGCCGCGCAGGTCGAGTTCATAGGCATCGGGGTTGCCCGGTTCGGGGGTCAGGCTGAGGATCGCGCGGTCGACGGTGTGTGCTTCGTCACGCTTTTCGGGTAGCCAGACGACGACATTGCGAAATTCGCGTGATCGGCTGGATCGCGGCACAACCTGGCCGATTTCGGCGGGCAAGCCTAGCTCGCTGGAGAGCCGACCCGCGCAAAACTCGCGGTAGGTCGCGCTTCGCAGATACCACGCCGCGCCGGCCGTGAATGTCAGCGAACCCAGCGTAATCAACGCCAGGATCGCGGCTGCCAGCGTGCGGCGGAGGTTCATAGGGGCGATTTCGACCTCTCCATGCGGTTCAAAGCGCACTGCCGCGGCGGACTCGGCTACAGGTTCGGGCGGCGGTTGCCGATTTTATAGGAAAACCGCCGGCCAGCGCCGCACGCGCGCCCGCCGAGAGGAGCATTGCCGATGCGAAGAGCAATTGTCGTCGCCGCTTGTGCGTTGGTCGTGATGGGCTGCAACAAGCCGAACGATCGGCTGAACGCCCCGCCGCACGGGCAGAGCCAGGAATCCACCGACATGCAGGGCACGTTTGTCTACATGAACGACAACGCCCTGCTGGCCAATATGACGGTGTGCGATATGCACTTTATGCCGCACCGCGCGCTGCTTAGCGGCCAGGGCGTTGAGCGACTGTCGCGGCTCGCGTCGCTGCTCGAGGCGTATGGCGGCACGATCCGTTTCGACACGCGCTGCGAAGACGAGACGCTCAACAAGCAGCGGCTTGAAGTCATCCGCGAATTCCTGGCCGAGACCGGCATCGACACGACCAGCGAAGTCGTGCGCGAGGACATCTCCGGCGGCGAAGGCATGTACGCCAGCGAGGCGATCATGATTCGCGTGAAGGAAGGCATGTATCAGGAAAAGAAGGCCGGCGCACCGGGCGCGGCCGCGAGCGCGCCGCCGGCAGCGGGTACAAAGTAGTCGCTCACACACTTGCTGGGCTGAATCTATCAGAATTCTCCGCAGAGGAGTCGGACTGTGAAACACGGATCGCTTCGACGATCGCTTATGTTGTCGGCCGCCGTCATCGGTTGCCAGGGTTGCGGCGACACGAACCAGCAGGTGAAGAGCGCCCCCGGCGGACTCCCAACGGGTCAGCTCAGCCGCGCGGACCGCACGCACGAAATTCACGCGACGACGTTTTTCGCGCACGGGCATCTGCTCGAGCGGCAGGGCGCGTTTGATCGCGCTGTTGCGCAGTATCAGGACGCGCTGAAGGCCAAGCCGGATTTTCTGATCTGCCTGAACCGACTCGGCATCACGCTCAACAAGCTGGGCCGACATGCCGAGGCGACGGAGAGCTTCCGCAAGGCGATAGTGCTGCGCGGCACGCTCGCGCACCTGCATAACAACCTCGGTTTCAGCCTCTATCTGGAAGCGAAATATGAAGAGGCCGAGCGTTCGCTGGCACGAGCGATCGAGCTGAAGCCGGAGTTCGGTCGGGCGCGCATGAATCACGCGGTCGCGCTGGCCAAGCTCGGTCAGTACAACGAGGCGTTTGCCGAGATGCGCACGACCGCAGGCGCGGCCGATGCGGCGTTCAACATGGGCATGCTGCTGACCGAGGCGGGTCGCTATGCCGACGCGGCGAAGTATCTGGAAGCGGCCCTCGCGGCCAAGCCGAATTTCGAAGCGGCTCGGACGCAGCTCAACGAGCTAAGCAAGCTGGCTGCGGCCGAGGATGCGGAAATGCAGGCCGCGCGGGCGATCGATTCGCTACGAGTTGAGGCGGCGACAGCGGACACGACTGCGCATACGACGATCAGCGACTCGACGACTGACACAACCACCGCGATCATCGACGACGGCGATGTGATGGCGCTGACGACCGATGACACGGGGCGGTCGCCCGAATTGAGTGAGACGACGGCGGTCGAGTCGACGATCGCTGCGGAACCGAGCGAAGCCCACGAGACGACGATCACGCCTGATGCTACGACGGATGCAACTGTTGAGATGGTTTCGGAAACGCCGATTGTCAGTGATGCCGATGCGACTTTCTCGACGACCGAAGCCACGATTGCTACCGACGCCTCCGACACGACAGACACGACCGACGTGACCGACACGACTGACACGACGGACACAACTGACACTGCCGATCAAGCGATGTTCACCATCGACGCCGCCGCGCCGGCGATGGTCGTGCCTACCGACAGCACGATTGACATCTGGACCGATGCGGAACTCGCCGGCGATGTCGGCTTTGTCGCCGGCACGACTGTCGAAGCCACGACCACCGGCTGGGCGGATGATGAGACCATCACCGACGATCCGAACTGCACGACCGCCACGTCACCGATCGAGCCGATCACGATTCCCGCGATCCGTCCCGAAATCGTGGCGAGCCTGATCGAGGACTTTACGGTCTCGATGAAGTGGCATAGCGAGCTGGCTTCGGAAGTACTGTGTCGGCTTGAAATCTACATGCAGACCGGCGAGCTTTGGAGCGTCGAGAACGACACGACCGAGTGAGCTGATCGAATGAACTTCGTTGTGTCGCGCGGGGAGCATCGGCATCCGGTCGGTGGTCGCAGAATTCGCACCGGTCGGAGGCCGATGCTCCCCAATGCCGCGCATCGCAGATCACATCATCCGAAACGCAACGAAATTGCCACGATTTTCGCGGGCGCGGCGACGCGCGATTTCGCACCATCCGCCCGATCGAGCCTACACTCCGTGCAATGATCCGTCTCACACGCGAAGTGCGATTCTCGGTTGATCGCGACTGGGCCGGCCACATTGAACCGGCCCGCGCGGTGACCAACGCCTGGGCTGGCTGGCCGAGCGCGGTCGGCCTCGTGCCCTATTTGCAATTGCGCGCGACCGTCGTCGGTGAACCTGACCCCGTCACCGGCTATCTCTGCAACATCACCGCCATCGATCGGCTGCTGCGCGAGCACGCAATTCCGTTCATCGCCGAGCGCCTGTCCGAGCACGGCTGGCGTGTCTCGGCCGAGCGTCTGCTGCGCGAGCTGTGGGATCGCGTACTGCCACACACGCCGACGCCCGCGACGCTGACCGATCTGGAATTGCTGGCGACGCCGTACTTGAAATTTCGCGTCTCATGCGAGGAGAGCGACGTGGTATACCTGACGCAGCAGTTTGAATTCTCGGCGGCGCATCGCCTGCATTGCGACGCGCTGAGCGCTGAAGAGAATCGCCGCACGTTCGGCAAGTGCAACAACCCCAGCGGCCACGGGCACAACTATGTGGTCGAGGTGACGGTCAGTGCGCGGCCCGACGACGCGACCGGTGCGGTGCTGCCGCTGCCGCAATTTGAGCAGGTGGTCAAGCAGCGGGCCATCGACGTACTCGATCACACGCATCTGAACCTGGACACGAACGAGTTTGCGAGCGTCAACCCGAGCGTCGAAAACATCGCCCGCGTGATCTTCGGCATGCTGTCGCCGCACGTATCGCCGGCCCGGCTCTCGAATGTGCGTGTGTACGAGACGCCGAAGACGTGGGCGGATTATTCGGGCGAGTAGCCGCGCGGCACCCCGCCTGGGAAGACCCAAACGGCTACTACAGCGCCGCAGGTCGGCCGGCCGCTCCGTTGCTGCCGGACGAATTTCGGTCAATCGCAAGATTCCGCGTGAAGCTCGCCCGCATCGGTCGCTCGGATGGCAGCGAACGAGTGCCGACCGGAGTCGTCGGCGTCGAAAACACGCGGGAGAGAGCCATGAAACGGATGATGACCTTGGCGGCGACGAGTTTGATCGGTCTGGGTGGGGCAAACGCGGCGTGGGCGGCCGAGTTGTACGTCAGCGCCGCGAGCGGAAACGACGCCAACGCGGGCACGCAGGCCAGCCCGCTGCGGACGGTGCAGGCGGCGATCAATGCCGCCGTCACGGGCGATGAGATTCGCGTCGCGGCCGGTACGTATCGCCAAAACCTGCGCGTCGAGGCGAAGACGCTTGTGCTGCGCGGTGGCTACGCCGCCGATTGGACGCGCAACGTCGCCGCGAATGTGACGACGCTGCAAAGCCCCGGCGACAACGCGGTGATCAACCTGCTCGAATCGGACTCGACGGTCGACGGCTTCCGCATCACCGGCGGAACCGGCAGCACCGAAGAAGCGCCCTACGGCTTTCACGGCGGCGGCATCTATTGCCGCAACGGCTCGCCGACGATTACGGCGAACACGATTGAAAGCAATGACGTAACTCGCGCCGATTCGGCGTCGGACTACAACTTCGGCGGCGGAATCTATGTCATCGACGGCCGCAATGCGACCATCACCGACAATGTGGTGCGAGGCAACTCGGCTGGGCGCGGTGCGGGCATCGCCGTCGTCGGGCAGTCGGCTCTGATTCGCGGCAACACGGTCGAGGAAAACACCGCCGTCGGCGATCACGGCGGCGGGATGTTTATCGCCGTCGTCGATGCGGTGGTCACGCAGAATGTCATTCGCGGTAACGAGGTCGGCCGCGAGCTGGGGTACGGCTGGGGCGGCGGGCTGATCTTCTTCGGCCTTGGCAATCGCGCCGAACTGTCGTTCAACACGCTCTATGAGAATTACGCCGCCGCTTATGGTGCGGCCGAGTTTATCGACGAGGGCGCGTCGGTCACGATTCATCACGAGTTGATCTACAACAATGTGTCAAAGGACGGTTGCGAAGCGGTCTCGGCGATCGCGGTCGACGGCGGTGCGGACGGCGGTTCGCGGGCGACGATCAGCTTCTGCACCGTCGCCGGAAACGTGTGTCCCGACTCGACTCGCGGCAACGGCCTACAAGTCGAGGGCGTCTCGACTGTGACCGTGACGAACAGCATTTTCTGGAACAACGGCGGCGATGACTTCGCCGTAACCGATGATTCCACGCTCGAAGTTTCGTTCACCTGTTCGGAAGAAGGCTTCGCCGGCTCGGGCAATATCAATGTCGATCCGCGGTTCGTGGACGCTGCGGCGGCCGATTTCCGACTGTCGTCCGGCTCGCCGTGCATCGACGCGGGCGATCCGGCGACGGCGAGCGAGGGCGACGGGCGGGTGGATATGGGTCGATTCGGATTCGGCTCAGTGACGGGTCCAGTGATCGTGGATGATGTGGATCAGAATCAGACTGATGACTTGCCGGTGGATGACTCGACCGAGCGTGATGATCCGAACGTGCCGGACGATGCGAATCAGCCGCACGATCCGAACGGCGGCCCCGACGAGCTCGATCCGAATGTGATTTCGGAATTGCTTTCGGGATCGGGTCTGTGCCCGGCGTCTGCGGCGATGCTCTTCTCGCTGTCGCTGGTGGGGGTTCGCCGGTCGCGAACTGAGGCGCGGCCCTGCAGTAAGCGTCGCATGTAGACACGAGGTGAACGGCTGTTGGACGACGAGTGACCAACGACCCGTGCGGCATCGATGCCGCGCGGGTCGTGTTGTTTCGTAGTCGTTCGAGTGGGGTGAGATTGTTTCGTCGGCAGAAGGGCGCGGGGGCGCTTGTGTTGCGATTCTGTCGGCGCGCAGTGGGGCTATGGAGGTGGCGGGAATTGAACCCGCCGGCGCTTTGGCCGACTTGCCTTGCGGCTTGCCGGCCTCGCGTCGCCGAGAATCCGCGCTTCCGCGGATTCACAACACAGCGCGGCTCGTTTTGGGGTCTTTGCTGCCGAGCGACCGCGAGCGGAGGTCTTGTGCCGAAGCCTTGCCTAGCTTCGGCTATCTGCGGGCACATTCTCCGGACACGGGATTAGCCGTTGCCCAGGACGCAGGCGATGTTGAGTCGTCTGCGACGGAGAACGCGCGGCACGAATTCGGCGGCGCAGCCTCGGGCTTGATTCGCGACCGGGACCGAGGCGGCGGATCCGGCGCTACGCCAAATGGAACGCCGCGATTGCGC
>JBJXFK010000050.1:0-6017 GCA_046155505.1 Phycisphaerae bacterium | reverse complement strand
CATCTGCAGGATGTTGGAGTTCACCTCCAAGATTCAACCCCGTTTTTCGGAAGGCGTCCGGCCGAAGACCCGCTTGGCTGGACGCCTTTCGTTTTTTTCCCCATAATGGTGCTAGCATCCGCCCGACGACCCGATTTGTGGCAATTTCCCCAATTGAGTTCGGCTATCACGCGCGGGGCCCGCTTTTTCGCACGCCGCGAGTCGAATTGCAGCGACAACTTGACGACAAACCCCGGTCGGCGTAGTGTTGATACTTCCCCTTCAGCGCGGCCGGCAAGGCTCCCTGGCGGGACGGTCAGGTAGCTCAGTTGGTAGAGCAATGGACTGAAAATCCATGTGTCGCCGGTTCAAATCCGGCCCTGACCACTGCTCTGATCTTTTGATAATCCGGACGTTCGCGGGGCCGTAGCTCAGTTGGGAGAGCGCTTGCATGGCATGCAAGAGGTCGTGAGTTCGACTCTCATCGGCTCCATTTTCCCGCCTTGTCTGATCAAAGCAGCGTTGTTCACCGTCGCCACCGGGGTGGATTACTGCCCCTGTGCGGGCATGATCTTCGATTCGTCCAACCAGTTTTCGATGACCGCCGCCGTTTCAAGCGGCAACTCTTCGGCGGGCAGGTGGCCGCAGCCGACGACGATCGCTATCGACGCGCCTGAAATCTCACGCGCCAGTTCGAACATCACGCTTTGCGGCACAACCGAATCATGGCTGCCCCACAGCAGCAGCACGGGAACTTTGATCGCGGCATAGCGCGCTCCGGCCGATCGACGAGCCGCAAGCTCGTCGAAGAGTTCGCGGGCGGAAGAGATGATCGCGAGCCGCGCCGCGCGCTGGTCGAGCGGATAGGCCATTTCGCGGACGCGCGCATCGTCGACCTGCGAGTCGTCGAGATACGCACCGCGCAGCATGCGTGCGGCAACGTCGCGTGAATCCGCGGCGTTGAGCAGCAGCCAGCGCGTCAGCGGATCGCTCGATCGCTTGAAGCTCGCCGGCGGGTCAAACGGTGCGGCAGTGCCCGCGATCAGCACGATGCCGCGCACCAGCGGTGAATCACATCGGGCGAGTTTGTAGGCGGCTTCCATGGCGACGCCGCCGCCCATCGAACTGCCGACCAGGATGACATTCGCAAGATCGAGATGACGCAGCAGATCGACGACGGCGTCGGCCTGCGCGCTCATGCCGTACTCGAAGTTCACGGGCTTGCTCGATTCGCCGTGGCCGAGCATGTCGAGCAGCACGATGCGCGGATCGCCGGGCAACTCGTCGAGCAGGAATCGCCATGCGGCCTTGGACGAGCCGAGGCCGTGAATGAAGACGTAGGTCAGCGGCGTCGGGCGCGGTCCTGTGTCGCGATAGACGAGCGCACGGTCGCTGCGATCGTTGACGAAGTGCAGCTTGTTTTCAGCGGCGGTCGCGTGCGTCCAAGTGCCGTGTTTCTGCTGCGCGCAGCCGATGAGCAACATCGCGAGCATGGCGATGGTGGTGAGGCGAATCGACATCTGAAATCTCCGTGCACACACTCGACATTCACCGTCACGCGCACATGCTACGGCAAACGGCTGCTCGGCATTGTGCAGATTTGCCCGACCACATCGTCACTGTCCGCGTCGATCCACTGCACGGTGAGCAGCCGCTTCAGCCATGTCCGCTGTTGCTTGGCGAGGTGTCGCGAGTTGATTTTGATCCGCTCGATCGCGTCGTCGAGCGTGATATCGCCGCGAAAGTGAGCGAGCAGCTCGGCGTATCCGACGGCTTGCGAGGCTTGCTGCCCGACGCCGCGCGGGTCGTCGAACATGCGGCGGACTTCGTCGATCAATCCACCTGCGACCATTCGGCGCACTCGCTCGTTGATCCGGCGATTCTCGAATTCGCGCTCGCGGCGCAGCCCCACCAACGTCCAGCGCCAATCAGGCCGGCGAATCTGCGACGCGTCCCATTGCTGCTGATGAGCGCTGATCGGCTTGCCCGTAAGCTGAAAAACCTCCAACGCACGCTCGATGCGGCGAATGTCGTTGCGATGAATCCGCGCGGCTGCGGCCGGATCGACGACCGCGAGTTCAGCGTGCAGGGCTTCGAGGCCGATCTGCTCGGCTCGCGCGCGGATCGCTTCACGAATCTCGGGCCGCGCGCCGGGGCCTTCAAAGATGCCTTCGTAGAAACACTTCACATAAAGCATCGTGCCGCCGACGGCGATGATCGGCCGCCCGCGCGACGCGATATCTTGCACCGCAGCGTCTGCGATCTCGACAAAACGCGCGACGTTGAACGAGTCGCACGGATCGACGAGGTCGAGCAGGTGATGCGGCACCGCGGCCTGCTCGGCGGGCGTCGGTTTGGCCGTTCCGATGTCCATGCCGCGATAGATGGTCATCGAATCGACGCAGATGATCTCGCCGCCGAGCCGCTGTGCGACCTCATGCGCGACGGCGGATTTGCCCGAGGCGGTCACGCCGAGGATCAGGATGACGTGCGGCGATTCGGGCATTCGATCCTCGGCGGTCGCTTTCAATCTTGATTCAGCGTGTCAGCCGCGCGCTGACCCAGTTGGCGTGCGCAGCGTGGCCGCGCACGGTGAGGATGAGTTCTTTCACGCCTGTGATATCAACCGAGAGCGCGACGGGGGCCGAGCCGTAGCCGATTTTTTCGCTGGCCCAGAGCACCTTGCCGTCGCCGGCGACTTCGAAGGTCGCCTCGCCGGCTTCGCGTTCGTCGTCGATGCCGACCAGTGCTTCGAAGCGTTTCATCAATCCATGCAGCGTGTAGCGGACGGTTGCGTCGCCGTGCATGCCGACGCCGGTGTCGTAACGGGTGCCGGCGATGGTGAGCACGTTACCCTCGACCGAGCGATCGGCCAGCGGCACGGCCCATGATTGCTCGGCGGCGATTGGCGTCAGGCGCGCGAGAGCGATCGAGTCGGGCGGCGCGGCGGTGAACATGCGCTGCGCCGGCATGTCGCTCACCGCCCCGTCATACCAAATCGACCGCACGCCGAACGTGACGGCTTTTCCGGGAGTGAGGCCGCGCAGCACGGCGCGATTGTGAAACGCGATGCCGATCGCCCGATCATCAGCGAGCACCTGATAGCCGGCCTTGGTGTTGTATTGCGGATCCCACGTCAGCACCGCACCGTCAAGTCCTTCCGGATCGACGCGCAGCCACGTCGGCGACTGCACCGGATACACCCACGGCGGCTCGGCGGGTTCAAGCGTCACTTCCCAGTTGAGCGTTTGCGCATACTTTGAGTCAATCTGCACCGTCGCCGTCGCCACCGCATTCACAAAACTCGCCGACGCGGGCGCAACCGTCGTCGCCGGCAGCGCCACCGCCTTCGTAATCTTGTACGGCTTGCCGCGCGGCCCAGCGAACGTCACGCGATACCGTTCGTTGCCGACGATCGTGCTCTTGCCGTTGAAGACAAACTTGTCGCCGTTCTGCGCGCGTGTCAGTGCATGCAAATCGACCCAACCTTGCGTAATGTGCCGATTGGTCGAGAGTGCAACCGGGCCGCTATCCTCGGCCATGAGCGTCAGCACGCGCACGTCGGCGGGCGGCACATCGATGAACAGTCCATCACGCCATGCACCCAGATACGTCTGCCCCCAAAAATCCCAAACGTGGTACGCCTTCGACGCATCGAGTCCCAGCTTCGCAAAATCAATCTGCCGCGATTCGCTCCGTCGATCGTCGAAATTGAAGACACCGACGACCGTATAGTCACGCGTCGGAATGCGCTGCTCCGGCGGCGGTGGCGGCAGGTTGAACAGCGGCTGCGCGACATGCAGCACCCAGATCGGCTTGCGTATCGTGCCCGGCTTGAACAGGTCGAGCGGGCGAATCTCGGTCGCCGGCAGCACACGCCGCAGCATGTCGAGCCGCCCCGCCGGCAGGTCTTGCACACGATCGCCGCTGAACAAAATCTGCCCGCTCAGCCCGACCGCCGTCGCCCACGAGCGCGCGACGCCGTCGCTCAGCGGCGGGCGCAGAATCAGGCAATCAGGATCGTTGTACCAAACCATGTTGTGCAGATAGCCGAAGCGCTGAATCGCATCCACGGCAGTGAGATAGCCGGAGTAGCTGGGCGTGACATCCGGCCCGGTGCGCGCGCCGTTGAAAAATCCGACGCCCGCGAGCGGCACCTCCCACGAGCCAAGCACAAACGCGTCCGCGCCTGTCCCCGCGCGAATCGCGCGCAACGTGCTGCGATAGTACAACTCCGCCGCATCGCTCGGCTGGCTGTCGCTCGGCTTGCCGGCCATGAAGCTGCGCTGCGTTTCGAGTTCGCTGAGCACGATCGACTGCCCATCGACTTTGAACAGCGTATAGCCCTGATCGGCGACGCCCTGCATCGTGTCGCGCAAATAATTCCAGTAGTTCTGGGTCGATGGATCGATGAGGTACTTGCCGACCCACGTATCGCTCGGCGACGTGCCGTCGGGCTTTTTCAAAAACGCGCCCGACTTCTCAACCGCCGCCGGATTGCTTTGCCCATGCGGCACGATCCAGATTCCGGCGGACAGATTTTGTTCGAGCAGTTTGCGCGAGATGGCGCCTAGGCCGGGGTCGGTGAAACGCTCGTTGATCGTCGTCCAATCGCGGTTGTCGCCATAGCCGCGACCCACGCCCTGCCAGCCGTCGTCGAGCTGTACAAACGTCAAGCCGTAGGGTCGCAGGTTTTGCCGGATCCACGCCGCACTGTCGAGCAGCGATTTCGCGTCGATCTCGTGATAGGCGTGATACCAGGTGGACCAGCCGGTGGGCGGCACGGGGTACGTCCCGCGCGCGATCATGCGATAGTGCTTCACGCCGAGTCGATCACGAAAATAATAGTCAATCGACGTCGTGTCCTTGAACGTCAGCCGATCGATCGCCGGGTCGTACGTCGCATCGGCCGCCGCCGTCTGCACGTCGCCCAGCGCCAGCATGAACAGCTCATCGCCCGGCGCGGCCGACGGTCGCACGTTGAGCAATCTCGGCCACGTCGCGACCGGGCCGGCGTGAGTCATCACATATTGCACGGTCGCCGGCTCCAACGGTTCCTGGGCCATCGCGGTCGAACTGAACAAGGCCGCCCACGCAAAGGCGACGCGAAACTCACGGTCCATTTGCTTCATCGATGTCGTCTCACAGTCCGTCTCGCGGCGAAAAACCGACGCAGCTTCTCCGCGATTCTCGAAGCACACACGAAGGAAAGAGGATAGACGCAATCGGCATGCTCGCAAGCGCCCGGCCGATCGTTCCGATTGTCGGTCCACGGCGATTGCATGTACGATCCGCGCGTCCGATTGAGGCGGAATCATGCGATTGAGTCACGACGCGCGACCATCGGGAACGCCGAGCGCACTTGCATCCCGTCTCGCGTTCGCGCGCTGCATCGTAATTGTTGCAGCTCTATCGCCACTCACCGGCTGCCAATTCGGCCTGCGCAGCGCCGAATCAGCCAGCGGCGAATCCGCCCTGCCGCCCACGCTGCAACGTCTGCAACGCTATTACCCCGATCTCGAATCCGGCAAATTCATTTGTCTCGCCGATTTCAACGCGCCGGGACAGGAACTGATCACCCGAGTGGTCGGCCCAACCGGCGAACCGGGCGAACGCGCACAACCCACCATTTCCACGCAACTCGCCCGCAACGAAACCGGCCCCGGCGGCCTCGAAGCCACGCTCGTCGCCGCCGGCGATCGCTTGCTGATCGACGCCGCCCGCGAAGGCAGCCCGACCTTCGTTCGCGATTGGAGCACCTACCCGCTGCTGATCCTCAGCACTTGGAGCGGCGATGGCGGCGCGATTGTCGAACTCGGCGTCGCCGCGGGCGAAGATCGCACGCAACGCTACACACGCACCATCGCGCTACGCAGCGGCTGGATGCTGCATCGCATCGATCTCGCCGATGTCGCCGAACGCATCGACCTGCGCGACGTGCGCATGATTTCGATTCAACCAACGGTCGCCCAGATGCCGCTGCGAATCGCGCTCGACGACATCGTACTCGCTGACAACACGCGCCCCCTGCTTGCGGC
>JBJXFK010000044.1:0-7407 GCA_046155505.1 Phycisphaerae bacterium | reverse complement strand
AGGATCGGGCCGTCGCCGATTTTTGCGTTGATTAGCGCTTTGCTGGTTTCGATCGCGACGATCGGCAGCTTGCGCGGGATGGTGCCGCTCTTTGCTGCGCCGATTGCTCCGATGAAGCCGACCTCTTCGGCGCGGGTGAAGAGGCCCCAGACTTCGCCTTTGGCACGCTTCTTTGCGACGCGGACGAGCATTTCGAGCAGCGCGGCGACGCCGGCGATGTCGTCGCAGCCGCGGGCCCGAACCATGCCGTCGCGCAGCAGCGGATCGGGCAGGTCCCACATGCCGGGGACGTTTGGCTCGACGTCGGACTTGATCGCGATTTCGACTTCTTCGGGCCGGGCGGTGCGGCCGATGTAGCGGTACATCTTGGCGGCCTTGGTGATTTTGCGGACGACGCCGGGAACCCACTTGCCGCCGCTCCAGAATTTCACGGCGGTGCCGACGAAATACTCGGGCTCGACCCAGCCGCGAAACGCCGCGAGCAGTCGGCCTTTGCCGAGCATGCGGAGCGAGCAGAAGCCGGGGTGATCGGTGTGGGCGGTGAACACGACGGCGCGGTGCCCCTTGGGCGGGGCGTTGCGGTAGCGGACGACCAAGTTGCCCCACTCGTCGAAGCGCGTGGTCGTGTGCGGCAATCCGTCACAGACGCGGGTCAGATAATCCATCACCGCGCCTTCTACAAAGGCGGCGGTCGGCAGGGTCAGCAGCTCGGCGAGAGTTTTTGGCAGGGTCACGGAATTTACCTCTTTCATTTGCGAATCCGTCAGGCCATACTACGACAGTCGTAGCCGCGTCGCAAAACCGACTCGACCCCGGGTTTTGTGACAGTGAGACACCCGCTGATAGCGGGTGCCACACATTGAGAGTCTGACACCCGCTGATAGCGGGTGCCACACGAAATCGCGGGTGCCACACGAAATCGCGGGGGCCACAGATAGCAGTGAGGTTTTTCGACATGATGCACCTTCGGCGTCCGTCTGAAAATCCCAGAATGCTCGCTGTCCCCCTTAGCGACGAATTGCTCACCTCGCTCGTGGCCGAGGCCCAACAGGGCAGTCGGGCCGCGGCCGATCGGCTTGTTCGCGCGCACGAGGGCTGGGTTCGCGGCGTTGTGTTCGGCATCACGGGTCGGCCCGATCTCGTGGACGACATTGTGCAGCAAGTGTGGTCGCAGTTCTGGGAGCGGATCGAATCGCTTCAGGAGCCGCGGCGGCTGAAATCGTGGCTCTATGCGGTGGCCCGCAACGCGGCGATTGACGCCGGGCAGGCTCGCAAGCGGCGCGACGAAGTGCGGATGCAGGCCGCGGCCCAGACGCGCCAATTTGACGTCGAGGGCAATCCGGCGCTGAAGACAAGCGGCGACGAAGTTCACGGCATTTTGCTGCAAGCCGTCGGTGCCCTTCCGGCGATTTATCGCGAGCCTTTCGTTCTGCGACACCTCGAAGATTGGACGTACGCCGAGATCGGCGAGCTATTGAACATGTCGGTTGAGACGGTTGAGACGCGGCTGGTTCGCGCTCGCCGATTGCTGCGAGAAATGGTAAAGGGTCGGATCGACGCATGAGTGCGTTTCCCGATAAGCAGCCTGATCGCGATGAGCCCGAGATTCCCGAATTGCCGGAGAATGTCGAGCGGCTGGTGTCGCGTTTCCTCGATGACGAGGTGAGCGACGAAGAGCGGCGGCAGCTTGAAGAGTTTTTGAAACGCAATCGCGGGGCAGAACCCGCGGTCGATGAGTATTTTGAGATTGAGCGCGAGACGCGCACTGCTTTGCGCAAGACGTTTGGCGCGTCGGTCGCTTCTCGCCGCCGAGCGATCCGCTGGAACTGGGCCTCGCGGATCGTGACCGGCTCCATTGCGGCCTGCATTGTGATGCTCTC
Organism: Phycisphaerae bacterium; assembly: GCA_046155505.1. Lineage (GTDB taxonomy): Bacteria > Planctomycetota > Phycisphaerae > UBA1845 > Fen-1342 > JBJXFK01. The sequence goes on along the minus strand of JBJXFK010000044.1, from coordinate 5,527 downwards.
GGTTTCGCGTCCGCAGCCGGCGGCAAGCGTCGAGCCGGGCGTTGCAGCGCCGCAGTCGGCGTCGTGGTTTTCGCCGCTACCGCCGATGACGATGGGCGACATGTTGGTCGAACCCGACGACGCCGGCGACCGGGCGCACATTCACATTGACAAGTCGGACCGCAATTGGATCATCGTGCCGGGCGATGCCCCGGGCGAGTTTCTCGTGGTCGAGGTAAAGCAGACCAAGCGACGGACCATCGCCGTGCATCAGGATTATTAGCCGGCCGAGAAAATTCGCATATCCGCGGCACGCGCCGCACACTTGGCCGAACGCCGCAACGTTCTAAAATCCGATTGTGACCGGAGCACCGCCGGTCGATCGGTCTGTATCTTTGGCGACGCGATTGGTGACGCGATTGGCGACGCCGAATTTGCAGTTCATTCTGGGAAAATTGTTCGGTGCGAATGTTGAGGAATCGAATCATGAAACGGAATCGCACACTGATCCTTGGTTTGCTGGGCACCTGCGCCGCGAGCGCGTGTGTCGCGCTGGCCGACGGCACATGGCGCACGACGAGTGGCACTGAAGTTCCGATCGCCGCGGGCGTGGTGGTTACTTCGAGTGATGCACCGACCCCGACCGTTTGGATCGGCGTGCGGCTCGCGCCCGTGCCCGAGGCGCTCGCCGCCCACGTCGGCGCGGACGGATTGATGATCGTCAACATCGCCAAGGGCAGCCCGGCCGATCTCGCCGGCTTGCAGCGCTACGACGTGTTGCGCTCGCTCAACGGCAAGGCCGTACCGGACATGGATTCGCTTGGCGCGACGCTTACCGAAATTGGTGCCGGCGGAACGGCGGTGCTGAAGGTCATTCGCGGCGGAAAAGAAGAGACGATCCGCATCACCCCTGCGGCGCGCCCCGTCGATACGCCGGACTTCAAATTCGACGAGCCGCAGGACGATGGCGGCAGCGCCGACGTGCGCTACTTTGGCCACAGCCTCAAACGCGATGCGACCGGCAACTGGGTGTTCGAGCCGCTGGGCCGGCTGGGCTCGTTGCCGCAGGACATTCGTGACCGCCTGGGCGACATCGGTTCGCAGAAGTGGCAGTCGTGGATGAACACCTGGAAAGATTCGCAGGCCGAGCCGTTCCGCATGCGGATTCAGGTCGACCCGGCCGACCCCGACGGAAACATGTTCTTCTTCCCCGACGGCGGCGACGCCGACGAGAAGTTCGAAATGAATATCAAGACGTTCCGCGACGGCGCGGCCCTTTCGATCCAGCGCGAGCAGGACGGGCGAATCCGCGTGTTGCGCGAAACCACCGGCGGAAATAAGACCGAGGTCGAATACGAATCGGTCGATCAGCTCAAGCAGCAAGACAACGAGGCGTATGAGGCGTATCGGCGCTATTCCGGTTATCGCGCGCGACCGATGATCACGGTGCCGCCCGAGCTCAAAGACCTCGACGTGTTGCAGCGCGACTTCCAGGAGCGCATTCAGAAACTCCTCGAGGACGCACGTGCGCAGATGGACGAAGCTCGCAAGAGCACGACCGACGCACCGCGGCGCATGCGGTCATTGCGCAAGGATTCGACATCCGGATCAGGCAGCGGCATCAGCGTCAGCCGTGCAATCGAGATCAGCGAAGATGGCTCGATCCGCGTCGCGATCGTCGAGAACGGCCAGACGCGCACGTATCGGTTCCAGAATCGCGAACAGTTTGAGCGCGAGGAACCCGAGCTTTTCAAGGAATTCGAGTTGTCGGTGCCTGAAGCGCCAGCGACGCCGGACGTTCCGTAGCGCGGTCGAGCCGCGTTAGTTGAAACGCACGACGCAAATGGCGGTCGAGGCAGCTTCGCTTCGACCGCGGTCATTTTGGGTTCGCACGGCGCTGTCTGTGTCATTGCGCTTCGCGGCATTGTTCCCACTAATCCGTCACGTTTGTAGGGATTTGCTGCGGGCCCCGCGGAGGCGATCTCATTTCTGCTCGTCGCGCTGCCCGCGCCCGTTGAATCTGTGCATTCGCCGCCGGTCTTACGGTCCGGCAATTCGACGCACGCTCAATCACCAACCCATCCCGCCAATTCTTCCGAATCTCAGGTGTTTGCCTGATCTTTATTCGTCAAAGCATCCCTATCATTCGCCTTCCGTACGGCTAGGGTATTTGCCGCCCGGTAATCGCCCGGGGGCGATTTCTGAGGGAGATGGCATTGTCCACCGCGGGCCACGCTTCCAGCGCTATTTGCCTGCTCGCTCCGACGGAGCTCGACCGGGCCGCATGGAAGCTGCTGCTGCTGCACGAGTTTCAACGCGAAGTCGCTTCCGAAGCCGGTTTCGCGCCGGTCGCGGTTTGGCACGCGATGCGCTCGGCCCCCGACCTCGCGCTCGTTTGTGCCGACCGCCCCAGCAACGAAATTCGCGACGCGATCCAGATGATTCCTCGCTTGCGGCGGCAGACGCGCGTGCTTGTCATCGGCGGACTGGTCGAAATACCGCATTTGCGTACCTGGGCGCTATGCCCGCTCGATGGCTATGTCGTCAAGGACGGAGGCGTCGCCGAGCTGCGCGTCGCGCTCGACGCCATGCTCGCGGTCGGCTCGTACTTCAGCAACGGCCTGCGCGGCGAACTGGAGAGCGCCCGCGCCGCGAGCAACAGCAAAGTCGCCCTGTCCAAACGCGAGTCGGAATTGCTCCCCCTGCTCGCCAACGGCATGACGCTGCGTGAGGCCGCCGCGATCATGACCGTCAGTTACAAGACCGCCGATTCCTATCGCACGAGCCTGCTGCGCAAGCTCGGCGTGCGCGATCGCGTCGAGCTTGCTCGCTACGCGATTCGCGAACGCATCGTCGATCTATGAGCGACACAACACTCGTCAGTTGCGCAGTGCCGTGCTATCACACCCGCTCGCACGCTGCGCCGCATTCCGGACAGCGCGGCGATTCAAGCCCGTGCAAGTTGTATCCACAGCCCAGGCATACCGCGATGTCGCGATCACGCAGGTATCGCCGCAACTCGCGCAGCACCATCCGGCGTAGCGGCCACATGCCGCCGATGGCAAAGACCACAGCCAGCGTCATGCTGTATGCGATGAAGAAGATCATCTCGAACTGGGGCGACCGCATCTGCAACGCAGCGGCCAGCGCGCGGCTCAGCGGCATTGCCAGCCACAGCGCCGGCAACATGATCGCGATAACGACGATGCATAGCGCCCAGTACCGCCAACTCGCGAAGAGGTGCCGCCAGACATGCCACCGCGCGCGATCGCGCTCGGCCTGCGTATCGAGCAGTGCCAGCTCGCGATCGACGCCGGGCAGATAGAACGTGGACTCGTACGCGAATTTCCAGAGTTTGCGACGCATGCCGAATTCTATGCGTCGGCGACACCAGCCGGCGCGGCATGCCGCCGTATACTCCGAGAATGACTTCAGCCGATACCCTCCAAATCCAGTGCTTCAACGACCCCATGTTCGCCGAGAACGGCTACCTGCTTTGGCAGGAAGGCCGACCCGACGCGTGGGTCATCGATCCCGGCCTGCCGCCGCAGCCACAGGAATTCGCGACCGCGATCCGTGAGCTTCGACTCACGCCGACGGCGATCGTACTTACCCACGGCCATGCCGACCATATCGCCGGCGTGCGGCCGCTGCGGCTCGTCTATCCAACGGTGCCCATCTGGTGCCCGCGCGACGAGGCCGAATTGCTGGCGAGCGCCGAGGCGAACCTGTCCGCCGCGATGGGATTCCCGATCACCGCGCCGGCCGCCGACCGATTGCTCGACGCGGGCGAGACGCTCGAATTCGCCGGTGCGAACTGGACGACGCTCGACGTGCGCGGCCACTCGCCGGGCGGCATGGCGTTTTACTGCGCCGCGCACAAAATCGTAATCTCGGGCGACGCGCTATTTGCCGAGAGCATCGGCCGCTACGATTTTCCGCATAGCAATCGCCGCAACTTGATCGACAACATTCGCCGCAATCTGCTGACGCTGCCGGGTGACACGATGGTCTACAGCGGCCACGGCCCGCCGGAGACGATCGGGCGGATCAAGCGGATCAATCAGGTGCTGCGGTCGGAGCTGGGATGAGCGGGATGGCGGTGAACTGCTGGGCGCTGGAGTTCATGCTGATTACCGCCGGCGATCGCGCCGAGCGCGCAATCATTGATCACCACGCTGCCGATCGTCAAACTTGCGACTTTTCAGCGCGTCCGCGAGGTCGTGCTAACCTGGCGGTTTGTCGTCGGCGACCTCTTCGATCATTTGCACGTTCTTTGATTTCAGCAGGATTCGGCGGCCCGAATCGTGCTGCAAAACGAGCATGCCTGCGAACTCATACGGCATCGGCGAACACGATGAGGAGGAGTTCGGGACAAAACCCTGAAAGACGACATTTTCTATCGCCTTCGTGCTTCCCGTGTGGACGCGAACGCGCGTGCCGGACTTGATGAACCCCGCCGCCGGGGGCGACGCGATGGACGAAATGCCGCGCACGATCCAGCCGCCCATCGTGAAAAACGTCGCGAGAAATGCGATGCCAATGCAAACTGCAGCCACGAGTCCAAGCGTTGAGAGAAACGTCTGCATAGGCCGGCTCCTCGGTGCCCGCAGGCCGCGCTACGCGCTCCGCCGCTTCGAGGCTCCGCGCTTTCGCGCAATCCCGCTCTTTGCGACGACGGACTTCTTCGCGTTGGCGACGTGGCGTGTACCGTCCGTGATCCAGTCGTCGACCGATAGCGCCGGCAGTAGTTTCGTGCGGTCGCGCGAATAGTCGCCGTCGCCGCGTTCGTATTGCAGCATGAATCGAACCGCATTCGCATATCCGAGCTCGCGCACGAGCACGTTGAACGCGACGCTGCGCAGCTCGGCGAGATTGTGAATTGCGTTCATGCCTCACCTCGACGCACATAGTCTACCGGATTCATGACCGAAATTCTGAGTAGGTTCTTCATTCGCTCGCACTTTCGAAGCAATCGCTCGTCGACCGTGAGGAAGGCGCTGCATCGGCCCGTCGCGGCCCACGCCAAATGCACCGCGTCAAGCGTCGAAATGCCGAGGCCTGCAAGACTCCTCGCGTAACGAGCCGTCGGACCACCCGGTCGCTCGACGAGCGGCGCGCCATGCAGCCATTCGCCAACGGCGTCGCGCCGCATGCTGTTCGTATTCCGCGCATTCTCAGAAAGATGCGCCGGCGAAACGACTGTTCGCAATCGACCCAATCGAATTGCGTCCAACAACCATTGAACCGCCGCCGTTTCCAGCGCGATGCGCGGTTGCGACTGATCGTCGAACGGACGCTTCAGGCAGCACATGTCCAAGTAGACCGAATTCAATTGCACATCTCCGGCCTGAATACGCTACACCTGCATCACCCCAACCTTGAACTCCGGCAAATCGCCCACAAACGCCACCGCCTCCAGCGCAACGCTCAGCACCCGCCGCGTGTCCGCCGGGTCGATGATCGCGTCCACCCAGCCGCGGGCCGCGGCGTAGCGGATGTCCATCGTCGTCTCGTAGTGATCGGTGATCAGCTTTTCGAGCTGCTT
>JBJXFK010000033.1:0-37585 GCA_046155505.1 Phycisphaerae bacterium | reverse complement strand
TTAGTGCGATATCGCCAGAACCGCGTGCACGAGTCGCTTTCACGAAACCAACCGCTCGCTCGCCTGCTCCAGCACCGCCCGCGCGAATTGTTCCGGGTTGTAGCCGCCCGTCAGCAAAACGCACGGCTTGCCCGCGCTGCGTGCAAACTGCCGCGCCTCTTCGGCGTGCAAATGCCCCGTCAGCCGCACGATCACCGCCACGACGGTCGTATCGTCTCGGCGAATTGCCGCGTACATCGGCGAGCTGGGCCCGTGCTCCTGCAACTCGACCCAGTCAACCTCGTTCAATTCAAACGCATCAACGTAGCGATCGACCGCCTCACCATTCCGATGACCGCCGATCACCACAATTCGCCCGCCGCGCAGCATCGTGCGCACCTCGCGCACGGCGTCGCTCCAGATCGCGGGGCGATCACTCGCAGGTTCGTCATCAGCCGGTGCATCGACCGAAACATCGAGCAGCCGCGCGACCACCCGCGCCAGCACGCCGTCGCCGGCTTCGCCGCGCCACAGTCGCGCCGCCGTCTCGCCGATCGACTCGCCGATGCGGCGATCGGTCCATGCCAGCCCGCTCTCAAACAGCACACCGAGAGCATCGCCGATGCGCCGCCAATGCGCTTCGTCCTCCGCGGGGTCGTCGCCGCTGATTCGCCCGGCGTGATAGCGCATCTGATTCAACGTCTTGCGAATATTCTTCTCGCGATTCGAGCGCTGCTGCAAATACTCGAGCCGGGCTGCGATGCGCCGCCGCAAATCGCCCATCGCGGCGGGGTCGGCGGGATCATCGACGGTCATGTATCGCTGAATAAACACGCGATGCGTCGCCGTCTGTCGTCGCAGCCAAACGTGAATCTCGTGCTGATCGCGCTCGCTGCTGATCCACGTATTCGCCAGCGCGACGCGCATCGCCGAACACGCTTCGGCGGCGTATTGCATCGCCTCTGCCGAATCGGGCGACGCGCGATCGAACCCCGCATCTTCCAGCGCTCGCAGTAACTCAAGCGCGTCCGCGAGCGCGTCGTAGCAGTCCGCCGCCCGCAGCAGCGTCTGATCATCGGGCGTCGTGCGATCGCGCCAATAGACCCAAAGGAAGCACTCGGTCATGCTCTTGGCCCGTGCGATCAGCGCATCCATCTCTTGTCGCGTTCGCTCGGCCTGTTCAGGATCGGCAAGCGACGCGCGGCGACCGACCATGTGCCGACACGATTCCGCCTTCAACCGCGAACGGGCCGCAACGAGCGCCAAATCGGTCTCGGCCACCGGCGATGCAACTTCATATGTTGCGGACGCGGCGGCGACGGCTTCGCGCTGCGCCGCCTCGCGCGCGCGGCGCATCTCGTCCGGATCGCCGACCATCGCGACGCGCGTCCGCGCGTCGCCGAGTCGGAGCGGCAGCAATTCGCGCGGCCCGGCGACGGTCGAACTGGGTAACGCCGACGCGATGGCTTGCGCCGCAATCGGCGCTGCCTTTCCATTCTCGGCTGCCGGCGCAACCGCGTGACGGGACGCTTCAACACTCACCGAATCCGCGGCGTGATCCGCAGCATTCGCGACTGCATCCGCAGCATTCGCGACTGCATCCGCACTCGCCGCACGCGACGCGAGTTCGCACAGCCACGCACCGACGGAGCCGACGACATCGCGCAGCGCCTCCGACTGCGACAACCGGGGTCGCAACAGCCGCTCAATCGCGTCGCTCAGTTTTCGAATCTCACCCTCGGTCATCCCAGCCGCTCCACACGATCAATCTCGCGCGCGTGACTCATTCTGACTCTCGTGCGTGCGTACCCTCCACGACACTCGCGCCCCGCGCCCGCGCCCGCGTACTCAGTTATTCGAAATCTCCCGCAACACCCGATCTTCCACGTAGATCGGCACCTCACCCGCCACGCCCAGCGCGATCGCATCCGATGGACGGCTGTCGATTTCCACCAACTCGGTATTTTGTCGAATCACGAGTTTGGCATAGAACGTGCGATCCTGCAGATCGTTGATAACGATTTTCTCAAGCTGGGCGTTCAGGCAATCGATCACGTTGCCCAGCAGGTCGTGCGTCATCGGTCGCGGCGGCTGCTCGCCCTTCACCCGCCGATCGATCGCCATAGCCTCGGTATGGCCGATAACAATGGGAAGGGCACGCGCCCCGTTGCGTTCGCGGAGGATGATCACATGTTGATCGCGCGTTTCGCAGATGATGATCCGCGCCAAATCCATGCGAACTTCCATGATGTCCTCGGTTCGTTTGTGTCACGCGGCGATTCATTCAGAGGCTATCCGCGCCGCACGGCATGTCAAGCTACAGTGAAAATGCCGCATGCGCTGCGCGGTTTCACGCCGAATTCAGCGTTGCCTCACGATGAGCATTCTACTAGACTCGTGTCCAGACGCGCGCTTCGATTTCTCGACCGCGCGCTTTCCATCCAATCCAACGGAGGTTCGGAATATGAGCACACGCGGTATGCGCAGACTGATCGTCGGCTCAGCACCCATCGCCCTTTCGGCGACGGCGCTGGCGGCGGTCGTCGTTGACGGTCAAAACATCCCCACCGATTTCGGTGCCAGCGCGCTGCAGGCGACGCAGGTGTGGCAGACCGGCTTTGGCAACGACAACGACACCACTCAGTTCGGCGGCGGAAGCGAGCTGAACCGGATGTATCTGTCGAATGACGGCACCAACCTGTATCTCGGCATCACGGGCAACCTCGAAAACAACGGCAACTGCGTCATCGTGTTTATCGATGCCAACGGCACCGGCGTAACCGATGGCGCCAGCCCGCTGCTCACGCAGAACTTCGGCCAGCCTGTCGGCGGCCTGCCGCGCAACCTGCACGGCATTCCGTTCGGCCAGGGTTTCAACGGCTTCACCTTCGACACCGGCTTTTCGCCGACCAACGGACTCGTATGGTCGGGCGGCTCGCCGGTCGGTTCGCAGATTCGCACGTACTACGCGGTGAATTGGATCGACTTCGCCGACGTGAACGGTGCCGATCCCTTCGGTCACGTCAACACCGTCGCGGGCATCATGACCGCCGGCGATGCCACCGCCTCCGGCTCGGCAGGCACGCTCGGCTCGTTCCTCTCGACCGGCAGCACCGGCATCCTCGCCGCCGCCGACAACTCAGGCAATCAGGGCGTTGATGGAGCGTTCCCGTCGGGTCCGTGGACGACCGACCCGGCGACGGCGACGACCGGCTTCGAGTTCGCGATTCCGCTTTCGCTGCTCGGCGTCAGCGACGGCGACGAAATCTGCCTGCTCGCGATCGTCTCGGGCGATAACGGGTACAAGAGCAATCAGCTTCTGCCCGCTCCCGCGGACGCATCGCTGACGGAGTTCAACAACCTCGGCTCGGTCGCCGACTTCAGCGATTTCAATAACCTGGTCGGCAATCAGTACCTGTGCTACACGCTGGCCTCCGCCGGCTGCCCAGGCGGCAACGCCTGCGACTCGGGTGACGTGAACAGCGATTGCGTCGTCAACCTGACCGACCTCGCCACGCTACTGGCCAACTTCGGAATCGCCAGCGGCGCGACCCGCGCACAGGGCGACCTGTCCGGCGACGGAGCGGTTCTGCTCAACGACTTGGCGCAACTGCTGTCAGTCTTCGGGGCGAACTGCCAGTAACGCGAAACGCACAACCGATCATAGGAAATTTGAAGAACATTTATCCCCAACAGAGGGTTTTTCCAAATGAGAACGATTCTGACAGCTTCGGGCATCCTGGCGGCGTGCGGCGTCGCTTTGGCCCTTTCACCCACCATTGACGGCATCGGCATCGACAACGCCAATTGGGGCGCGGGCCTCGCCGTGCAGAACACCAACACCCAGTTCGGCAACAACTTCAACGAACTGGATCAGCTCTTCGTCACGTCGGACACCGCCAACGTGTACGTCGGTCTGACCGGCAACATCGCTGACAACAACGCGATCGTCGTCTTTTTCGACACCGTCGCGCAGCCGGCGAACCCGGCCGGCGAAGTCATCACCACTACTTCGCTCGGCATGCCCTGCCCCGCTGGCCCCGTGCCCACGCTCGTGCAGATGTACAGCGGCACGACGATGGAGCCGGGCTTCAATCCGGAATTCGCGCTGCTGATTTCAGTCGGGCTCTTCCCGGGACAGAGCACGTCGCAACTCGTCTACGCGACTGATTTGGTCAACATCGGCGCGCTGACGACCGAGGTGCTGGGCATCGGCGCGGTCGGCACCGGCAACGGCAATCTCACCGGCAACAGCGGGGCAGCCGTCGCCGTCAACAACTCGAACACCGGCGGCATCGATTGTTGGGATAACGGCAGCGACCCCAACAATCCGTGCAGCGGCCCCAACGCCGACCCAGGCGCGGCTGCGGGCGTGACCACCGGCATCGAGATCAAGATTCCCAAGACGCTGCTCGGCATCAGCGGCGCGCCGACCATCCGCGTCTTCGCCAACCTGTCGAACAATGCCCAGGGCGGCGGCAGCGGTCCGTGCGGCCGTGAAGGCTTTTCGTCGAACCAGGCACTGCCCGGCGTCGGCGGCTTCGGCAATCTCGCGTCGTTCTCGCCGAACGGCCCGTTCCTGCTCAACTTCGTCAACGTCCCCGGCACGCAATTCGTGTCAGTGACGCTGCCGCAGTAAGACGATTGATCGCCAATTGGATGAGATGAAGCGTAAGGGAGCCGAAGGGCTCCCTTACTTTTTTGGTCACGCATCCGCTGGATGCTCGCGAACTTTCGGTAGAGGGTCAAGCTGCCGCTGCCTCGATGTTCCATCGCCCCATGCACTCGACAGATGTGCGACTCTCTGCGCCCGGAGAGCGTACGTTCGTAGTCAGGCGTTTCAACGCCGGCGGGGCCTCATCACTCGCTTCGTTCGATCAGGATGGGCGAGAGAGTCCTGAGCGGAGCGTTTTGTCCGGGCCGTCACTCGCGCGTGTTCCTGATTGCGAATTCCGCGTGCGGAACCAACGGGCCTACAATTCAGCGCTCAGCCGATGCTTCGAATAAACTCTGTAGCATTGCAGGCGCCGACGGTCGCATTTCGTACGCGTCACTTGTGAGCGGGTCTACTGCAATGATTCGCGGGATTGCTCACGATGGAATACGACGAACTCGATCGACGTCTTCGGATCGCATTTCAGGACGGCGCACAGTTCCGTCGTAATATCACTGTCCTGACGCCCGAAACCGACCTGACGCCTCAGCATCGCCGGCTCGAGTTTGTCGGACGCAATGTCGAAATCGGCACGCTTCGGCTTGCAACCGGCCGGATCGTCGCCGCCGATGTCCTCGCCATGCTCCGCTATCGTGAACCGTTCGTCCGAAGCGTCCCGCCCGGCGAGTACCCGGTGACCATCACCGTCGCGACCGACGCAGACGAGCGACGGCACGTCGCATTTGCGCGGATCATGTTTCGTCGCGCCGAGGTGGCGTGGTGGGACCATGGCGAGACGCTCGAAACGCGGAGGCGGAGGTTACCGATCGAGCATTACGAAGGCTACGGCGTCGATTCCGGAACCGGTGCGTTTCTTGATGCGGCAACAGCACGGTTCCTACTGAAGAACGATCAGCACCGGAACCCAGACGCGTTCTTGTCCGCAATACAAAACGACCCTCTCACCCCTACGTTGGCCGCGTTCCCGACATTGCCCCCTCGACTCGACCGCTCACTGGCTCTTTTCGTCCCGGGCCTCGGCGATAGCGTGTGCGATTCATATTGGGGAATCGGCGACGACCGCGAGCCCGTCTGCTTGCTCACCGATTTCAATCTCGCGGGCGATCCGACTTGTTGGGATCGAACCTCGCCGACATTCTTGCGCCGAGCACGTGATTGGGCCATCGCCTGGGGACTCTTGCGAGCTTGAGATCGATCACCAATCAGGTTGGCCGCACCGTCGAGCATAAGCAGTTGGATCAAGAACGCACCGGCAACGCCCACGCCGCCCGAATTTCAATTCTCGGCACATTTACAACACAAAAGTCTCGACTCCCAACCATCCCTCAGCGCGTCGCCCCGACTTGCGTGCTCTCGTCCCGCGCAACATGTCCAATCACGCGCTCGACCGTCGCCGACCGCTGCTCGTCCGCCGCAAAATTCGTCCGTCGCGCGACTTCCCAATATTGCCCATACGCATGCTCAAAGCCGGAACGCATGATCAGCTCCGCCAGCAGGCCGGCCATGATCGCGATGAATCCGAGCAGAAACAGCAGCATGCCGGTCAGCGGCGCTTTGCCCCAAAATTCTTCCCACGCCGGTCCGATGCCTTTGCCGATGGCCAGCGCATACCCCGACCGCGCCGTCGCAAAGCCGAAACACGCCAACGTCCCCAACCACGCCCATTGCGTGATCTTGCCGAAAAAATGCAGCGGTTTCGTGCGATATTTCTGCAACATGCGCACGAGAGCGATATCGAGCGCGACCTTGATGATGCGCCCGTAGCCATACTTGCTGACGCCGGCGGTGCGCGCGTGGTGCTTGACCACGACCTCCTGGATCCGCGCACCGTGCATACTCGTGTAAATCGGAATGAAGCGGTGCATCTCGCCGAATAGTCGCGCGTCCTTGACCATGTGCGCGCGATATGCCTTCAACGTGCATCCATAGTCATGTAGCTTCACGCCCGTGATGTAGCCGATGATGCCATTCGCGACGCGCGAGATGCGCGTCCGCAGCCACGAATCCTGCCGGTTCTTCCGCCAGCCGCTGACCACGTCATAGCCATCGCTCTCAAGGATGTCGCACAGCCGACCGACCTCGTCCGGCTCGTTCTGCCCGTCACCGTCGAGCGGCACAATGATCGGTGCCGCAGCCGCGAGAAACCCGGCCATCATGGCGGCGGTCTGCCCATAGTTGCGGGCAAAGTGAATCACGCGCATCCGCGGCTCGCCCGCCGCGACGAGGTCGAGCTGCTCACCCGTGCGATCACGGCTGCCGTCGTTGACGACGATGAGTTCAAACGCTCGTCGCTGCCGCGACAGCGATTCGATGAAGCGCGTCATCACAGGGACGACGTTCGCCTCTTCGTTGAACATCGGCACGACGACCGAGACGTCGGGATTTCGGCTGCTGGGCACGCGCGCGAACCTCCTGCGAATGACGAAGGGGCTAGGATAGCGGCTCGAACAAGGCGGAGGAATCGAATTGGCTTGGACCTACCTGTTTATCGCCGGCCTCCTCGAAGTCGCCTGGGCCGTCGGCCTCAAATACTCACACGGCTTCACACGTCCGATACCCACGATCTGGACGATCGCGACCATGATCGCCAGCTTCTGGATGCTCGCACTGGCCCAGCGCGCACTACCGCTCGGCACGTCCTACGCAGTCTGGACCGGCATCGGCGTGATCGGCACGACCATTCTCGGCATCGTCCTGTTCAACGAGCCGCGCGATTTGCTGCGGCTGGGTTGCATCGGGTTGATCCTGTGCGGCATTGTTGGGCTGAAGGCGCTTACACGCAGCACCGCATAGTGCGTGCGCGCACGCAGTCTCCGCCAAAATGACTCGGCCGACATCCCGCTTCGCCGCAATTTTTTGCAAGCCGCTGCCGCGTTTCCGACATCTCAGTATTGTCACAGCGGAGACGATCCCGACCGATCGGCCTCCCAGACATCTGCATCGGGGCGAGCCACAGTCTCTACGTCGCGGCGATCGGCAATTCGTAACGCCGTTCGCGCCGCGTCACGGGTTTGTGCACACGCAATTCAATGGAGTGCCCCATGCATCGACTTACCCTAATCCATCGTGTCGTACTGTTTGCTCTCGCCGCATCCCCAACCGTTGTCGCCGACGACTGGATCCCCAGCGGCGGTCCGCCCGGCGGCATCGTCACCGCCATCGCGGCAGCCAACGGTGATTCCTACGTCGGCACGCGCGGCGGCGTATTTCGATCGTCCGACGCCGGCCAAACGTGGACGCACGCATCGGCGAATTTCGGCGGACTCACCACCGTCGTCGCCATCGGCGCAACCCCGGCCGGCGGCGTGCTCGTCTCCACCGTCGAAGCCGGCCTGCGCCGCTCGACCGACGGCGGAGACACCTGGTCGCCCGCGAGTGTCCCCGTATTCGGCGGCCTCTTTCAGGAGTTCCAGCGCGACGGCGAGCGGATTTACGGCTTGATCACCGTCGGCCAATCCGCAGCGTCGCTCTGGTTTACCGACGATGTCGGCGCTTCGTGGTTCGCAGTCGGCACCGGCACGTTCGCGCCGCTGTCAATTTTCGCCGATGGCCAACTCCTGGTCGCGGGCGGTGTCGAACCGCTCGATCCCAACACCGGTTTCGGTTTTCCCACAATCTTCCGCTCGACCGACGGCGGCCAGAGCTGGAACGAAGCCTCGGGCGTCCCTCTCTCGTTCTTTGGTTTCTTCGACTTCGCGCGCGCCGGCGACGCACTCTTCGTCTCGGCCGAGGGCGATTCGATCCTGCGTTCGGATGACGCTGGACAGAGTTGGGTACGCTGCAGCTATCCGGCCAACTCCGCATTGCAAAATCAACATCTGACCGCCATCGGCAGCGATGTCTATTTTTCAGCGTTTCGCCGCGACGACGCCACGCCGCAAGTCGGCGCCGGCGTTTGGAAATCCAGCGATGCCGGCAACACATGGACACGCCAAAACACCGGCCTTCCCAACTCGATCAACCTCGCAGCGGACATGATCGCGACCGATGATCGCCTGCTGATGGGCGGCCTCTTCGGGCTCTTCGGAAAAGACGGCAGCGCGACGACTTGGCTCCGCAGCGAGACCGGCCTCGCGTCGAGCTTCGTCTTCGCGGTGTCCGGCAACGCGACCGCGCTCTTCGCCTCACCATCGGCAACCTCACAGGTGTTCCGCCTGCAAGATGACGTATGGCAACTCCTGCCGGTCAACTTCCCCAGCAACGCACAGGTGCTCGGCGTCGCCGCATTCGACGACGGGCTGATCCTCGCCGGCACGCAAGTCCACGGTATCCGCCGCAGCACCGACGGCGGCAACACCTGGCAAGCCGCCAACACCGGCGTCCCGCGCTACAACGGCACCGCCGGCCTTCAATTCCGTGAGATCGAGTCCTTCGCGCGCAACAGCAGCTTCGTCTTCGTCGGCACCGAAATCGGCCTGCAGCAAATCCCCGGCTCGCAGGGCTTCTTCTTCACTGGCGGCGGCATGATTCGCAGCAGCAATAGCGGCGCGTCGTGGCAGGTAATCAACGGCGGCTTCCCCACCGCCGGATTCGACAACTTCGGCAACCCGGTCTTCGAGCCGGTGCGCAGTCTCTTCGCGTCCGACACGGTCGTGCTCGCGGGCACATGGCGGCAAGGCATGTTCCGCTCGACGAATAACGGCGCAAGCTGGGTCGCGGCGAATCAAGGCATTCCGACCGCCTTCGACACGCTCCGCGCATCGATCGAAGCGATCGCCGCGCTCGACGGCGCAATCTACGCCGCGCTCGGCCAGAGCGAAGGCGTCGTGCGCTCGACCGACAACGGCCAAACATGGACCGACGCGGCGTCGTTCGACCTGCCGCTGCGCGATGTCGAATCGCTGGTTGTTTTCGACGGCCACCTCTTCGCCTCGACCGGCGGTGCCGCACCATCGGCTGAGGACGGCGTGTTTCGATTCGATGCCGAAGCGTTCACATGGATTCGCGTCGGCGAGGCACTCACCGGCGTCGGCGTCAAACACCTGTCCGTTTCGCGCGGCGAACTCTACGCCGGCTCGCGCGGCCTCGGCGCCTGGCGGCTCGCGCCGCCATGCCCCGGCGACGTGAACGGCGACGGCTCGGTCGAACTCTTCGACCTCGCCATCGTGCTCACCAACTTCGGCACGCCCAGCGGTGCGACACTCGCCGATGGCGACTTCGACGCTGATGCCGATGTCGACCTGATCGATCTCGCAACGCTGCTCACCAATTTCGGCGGTAGCTGCGAGTAACCCGCTGGTCGTAATCGCAGCTTCGGATCCTCGAAGGTGAGACACGCGCCGGATGCAGCGCCGAGCGCAGCATCGAGCGAACACTCACAGGCCGAAGGCCTCGATCGTCGTTAGCCGGGGGTGAAGCGCAGCGCCACCCCCGGACGCGGAACGCCTCCCCGCTTCGCCGCAGCCCGAAGGGCTGAAAGTGGGTCATCGTGGCGCGCCACGTCGCGGCCCTTCAGGCTGCAGACGCTCGCTTTTCGCGTCGCGTACCCGCGGTGACGCTGCGCTCCATACCCCGGCGCACGGCGGTCGAGGCCGTCGGCCTGAGCGGCTAGGCACCCCGTTTCGTGTGATGCTCAAGCAGCGCCACGCGTCGATCGAGATGTGGGTAACTGCAAACCCTACAGTCGGGCTCGGTGCCGACGGGCGCAGAATGCCGACATCCGTCGTTGACCACTACCTGCCGCTCTTCAGCGAAGCAACCTCGGATTCAAGCGTCTGCACGCGTTGCCGTAGGTCGGCCACCTCGGACGCCGTCGCCGTACCACCACCACCACCACCGCCACCACCGCCTTGCGCACCGGATCCGACGCCGGTGTTGCTGCGCGAGCGTGACGCCGGCGCGAGCGGCTGGTCGCGCGAATCGTCGGAAGGCGGCGGAGCATCGTTGCCGAGATTCGCCGGTCGTTCGAACACATTTCCCGAGCGCGGCCGGCCGCCCTGAACCGCCGGCTGTGGCGCGACCGGCTCGGTGTACGGCTTCTCGCAGACCTGCGCGACCCACTTTTCAAGCTCCGTCGCGCGCAGCCGCTTGTCGTCGGCGTAATAGGTCTTCAGCCGTTCCCAGAAAAGCGGCAACTTGTGCTGCTGCCCGTCTGAGTTGTAGAAGTCTTCGAGCTTCTGCATACCCTGGCCGTTGAAGCGCGGCTTCAAATTGAGCCAGTTGAGCGTGTTCATCGTCGCTACACGCGTCCACAGCAGCCGGTCGGCCTGACTGCGGTGCGGGTTGGAGGGTGCCATCACCGCAGTCCACTGCATATTCCAAAACGATTCCGGGCCGCAGGCGTCCATCTCGGTCATGAACCAGTCGGTGCCGAGCATGAGTTTCTCGCGCAGCGCTTTGGCCCGCGGCGTGTCGAATTTTTTCCAAACCGAGTCCTGCTCGCGCTGCCGATAGCGCCGCGCCTCCTCGTCGAAATTCGCCTCGGTCACACTCGGCTGATTCACGCCGAGCTGGCCCAGCGCCTCATCGATCACCGGACGAAACAGCGGCGTGAACCACTTCGAATCGGTCGTCAAAAACGAGTTGTCGGTATAGAGATTCGCATACTTGCTCGTCGCGATCATCTCATGAATCTGCTCGTGCCAGCTATAGGGGTATTTCTGCTCCCAGTCGTCGAGCCACTTCTTCCACTCCGGGTCGCTCTCCAGCGTGCCGTCGTAGATCGCGAGCGCGTGGCTGTACACGTCCTTGCGGTCGATTCCCCACGGCGTCATCCGCGAAGTCAGCAGCGGATCGATCCAGTCGAGGTTCGACCAGTCCTTGTTGCGCTGTTCCAGGAGCAACGACACGCCGGTCTTGAAATACGTCCGGAACCGCCGCCAATAGGGGCGATTGTCCGCCATGACCGCCGTGTACCCGCCGGCGATGTAGGTGTGCGTCGCGATGCGCTCGTCCCACGCGGTTTTGATCGCCACGTTGCGCGACGGCGTGCAGTACGAACCGATCTCGGCCCCGAAGTGTGCCAGATTGAGCCGCAGCTTATTGTGCTTCTCCATCACCGGAAGCCACGCGTAAGGTGATGTCGTCACCTGCATGTGCACGCAGTAATTGGCCAGTTCGCTCGCAACCCACTTCACGAACAGAATCGCGAGTTTATCGAGCCGATCGCGCTTGTCGCGCGCGTCATTGACCGGTTTGAGCATCTCCTCGGGCGTGTACACCGGCGGCCAGAGCGGTTCAGCGATGTTGCCGTAGCCGTGCGGGCTGGCACCGGTCTCGACCTTGTACTTGTACACCTTGCGCTGATGCGTGCAGGTCCACATCGGCACCTGCATGCCGTCGGGCGGGTAGCCGGTCGGGCTGCAATGCACGAGCATCGGCAGATCGTGCTGCAGGCAGTATTGGAACATCTCATCCATGCGGCGATCCAGCTCGTCGCCGTTCTCTTTGCCGTAGAGAATGCGATTGTGGATCGGCATCCAGCCCGTGCGGCTGTACATCTTCACGCCCACGTAGCCCTTCTGTTCGATCGCCTCCTTGACGACTTCGAGGCCGTGCGGACGGCGCGGGTCGAAGCCCACGAACGGAAACACCTGGCCGGCGTATTTGCGCGACGCCTCGGCGATGATGTGCAGGGCCTGTTCCCACGACTGTCGATCGCGGTAGTTCCAGCCCCACGCGAGTTTGTCGTTGAAGCGGTCGTTCGGATGGGTGTAGTAGAGCGGTTCGCTTCCGGCGATGTCTACCTCGCGCGATGTGACGCTGGTCATGTTCTTGCCGACGAATGTCGTATAGAGCGGACAGTAAGCCAGATCGGGCACCATTGCCGCGGCCGCCACGGCCTCCGGCAGATCTTTGCTCTTGCAGAACGCGGTCATGTCTTTGACCAGCTTCTTGGCCAGATTCGCGTCCGGCTCCGAGCCGTAGTACAGCATCGAGAGTTGCTTAACGACAACTCGGTTGCCCAGAACCTTCGATGCCGTACTTCCGCGCGTGACCCCCATGAGCGAGACGCCACCCAGGTGACAGTGTGCGTCAAGAATGGGCAGCGGTGCCTGCGAATTGACGGCATTGGCCTGCGTGCCCTCGCGCGTGGTGCGGCGCGCTTGAATGCCGCCGCGACTCTGAGACACTTCTGCCGTCTGAACTTCGGGCAACTGGGCCGCATTCGATATCACGTCGGACAGGTGTACGGCCCGCGGATCGGGCTGCGGAACGCCGCCATTGGGAACGTCAGCCATGATTCCATTACTCCCCGCTCGTGACACCAATCGTCGAAGTGCCGTTCAGCCAAACGCACGTCGGCCGCACTGCCCTATGATCCGTGCTTCAATTCCAACGCATCGCGCGTACCCTGATCGACGTCGCCGCTCGGCTCGATCGCACTCTTGCGCTGGAATTCGAGTACCGCGTCGCGCGTCTTTGGGCCTTGCTTGCCGTCGCACGCGTCGATGTCATAGCCCAGATTCTTGAGCCGTTCCTGAACGCCTTTGAGCGTGTTGATCGGCTCAAGCTGGCCGAATTCAAATGCATAGGTCTGGCCGCCCTCAATCATCAGCTTGCCGCGCTTCGCATTGCCCGGCAGCGAGACCTCGACCAGACCCTCGGGATCGGTCGTGCCCTCGGTCATTTTGCCGTCGATGTCGAATTTATACGGCTTGTTCGCCACCGGCTTGTCGTTTTCCATGAGTCGAACGCGAAACTTTGCCGGCTCGCCCTTGCGCTTGAAGCGATGCCGCTGCTCGGGCGCGATGCTCTCTTCTTTTTCTTCAAACGGCGGAATCACCAGTCGGTCGCCGGGCATCAGCACGTTTGGGTCTTCGCGGGCCGTCTTGACTTCACTGTTGCCGGCGTCGTCCCAGATCGTCAGCCAGAAGTGGCCTGCTTCTTTGGCGATGCTCGAAATGCAATCGCCGGCCTTCACGATGTAATCTCCCGTGCCGACCGGTTGCGGCTCGGGCGGGGCCGGGTCGGCTTGTTGCTGGCTCGTCGTCGCAGTCTGGGCGGCGGCGCTTCCGGGCGGTGGCGAAGTCGGCGGCGCGGCACCCGGCTTGGTCGCCTTGAGCAGTGAATAGACGCGCGAGCCAAACAGGTCGTCGTTTTCATCAGGCATTACAGCTTCTCCCACGCGCGGCCATCGAGATCCGGGAATCGCAAAGTCGCGCCCTCTTTCTTGGGCAGGAACACATGCGCGCGGCCCTTCGAGTCGAGCCGACCCTTGATGATCTTGCCGTCGGCACGCTTCACTTCGTATTCCTCATCCGGCCACGGCTCGCCGTCTTCGTCGACCATTTCGATCTCGACCCACGACGTCGGTGGCGGCTCGGTTTCATCTTCTTCGCGCACATTCGCGATCGGCGTATAGGACACCGGAGTAAACTGACGTGCCGCCGCGCTGTAGGTGACATCCTGCCCCGGCTGCACTTCGTCCGCCGGGTTCGGTTCTCCGGGCGCTTCGGTGCTGACCGGGCTGCCGCTGCCCGCCGATCCGCCGCTGTTGAGCGCGATCTTGGTGCCCTTAATCGATACGCCGGCGCTGTCGATGACGATGAAATTGCCGCCGACTTTCAGCGTGATGCCGCTCGTCGCTTCGATGATCAGCTTGGCCTTCGACTTGATGTAGTAATCGCCGCCAGTTTCGAGCGATTGCTTGCCCTTGGTCACCTCGCCGCAATCGCCGGCGATTTCCAGCAGCACGTTTCCGCCGACCTTTTGCAGCAAATCGAGCTTGACCTCGACGTTTTTCTTTTCCTTGATTAGCTCGATCACGTTCTTTTCGACCGTGACGTGCTTCTCGTTCACGACGGTCTCGATCGAGTCGTGCTTCACGCGGATGTGCAGGTCTCTTTCGGCGAAGAACCCGAGCTGCTCGCTGCCCTTCTTGTCCTCGAAGCGAATTTCATTCGTGCCGCCGCCGCCCTTGGATGAATGCGTCTTGATGTAGCTCTTGGTCTTTTCGTCGGGCAGTGTGTACGCGGGCATCTGCTGGCTGTTGTAGACGCTACCCATGACGATCGGGCGATCGGGATTGCCTTCGAGAAAATCGACGACCACTTCCTGTCCGACGCGCGGCAGAAACAATATTCCATACTGCCCGCCCGCCATGCCGTGCGCTACGCGCACCCACAGCGACGAATTCTCATCGAACTTGCCGTCGATATCCCAGTGAAACTGCACCTTCACCCGGCCATACTTGTCGACGTAAATCTCTTCGCCCGACGGACCGACCACCGTCGCCGTCTGCGTGCCCTGCACGAACGGTCGCGGCGTGACGCGCGGCGGGCGATACTGCATCGTGCCCGGGAACGCCTCGATCACCGTCTCAAAAATCGGCTCGTCCGAGCCGCTCGCCGATTCGACGGATTGATACTGCGTGCCGCGATGACGAATTGTGACCGGAATGAGGTCCTCGACGATCGCCGTCTGTCCCCCGTCCTGCAAGCCGAACTTCTCGCCCGGCCCGAGCGTTCTCACGCTGCCGCGCAGTTCGAACAAATATGCGTCGCGCCGCGCCTCGTCGGCGCGTATTTTCGCAAGCCGCTTGCCGTCGGCCTCGACGCGGAAGCCGCCGGGGTACTCGTACAGCTTGGTGCCCGCCGTCCCGGTCACGTACGACTTTCCGCCGAACGTACCCTGCGGATTCGTTGCTTCGCCCTCGATGAACGGGCGCGACTGTTCGAAATTGTGATCGCGCTGCAGCACGTCTTTGATTACCAGCCGCCGTGCTTCTTGCTTTGAGACGATGATCTCGTGCAATTCCGGTCCAGAAACCGTCGTACCGTCCGACCGAAAGTCATACTTCGGAACCGCGGCGGGCTTATGCGCCGACGGAGCATCGGCGAGTACGAATTTGACGCCCTGGTCGTCATGCTGGAAGAAGTAATACAGCCCCTCTTCCTCGGCCAGCCGGTTGATGAAGTCCCACTCCGACTCGCAGTACTGCACCGTGTACTCGCGCTTCATGTAGGTCCCGGTCGTTCGGTCGTCGATGCTCATGCTCGACAAGCCGGCGTCGGCGATCACTTTCTTGATGATCGTGATGATCGTGTCCGACCCCGCATCGCCGCCGAAGAAAATTCGCGACCGAATGCGCTGCGTCAGAACCCACATCGGCGAGACAAACTCCGCCAGGAAGTGCGATCCGCGCGCATCTCCGCCGGTCGTGACAAACCGACTCACAATTCCGTGCACGCACCGCGAAGACCCCGCGCCGAAAATCTCCAATAAGCACGGCTTGCCCAGAATCGTCTCGATGTCGACTTCCGGCAACTGTGAATAGAGACGCAATGTGTAGTGATACGGCTGGCTGATCCCTTCCACGCCTTCGAATGCGACCACGCGCAGGTCGCTGGACGAACCGTTGTCAACTTGAAACGTGAAGTACGCCTCTGTCTGCGACCACGGGGAAGGGCTGTCCGACATGTGGCGGCTCCAGACTGGTTCGAAACCTGACGGCGGCAGCGGCCCCTCGACCGAATGGAGCGAAGTGGCGCATTTTCGAACGCGAATGATATTTCGGGCGGTCCGCGAGCGATAGTGCGGCGGAGTCAATTCGACTGGTTGGGAAGTAGTGGACGACCCTTTTCACGGCACCGCAGTGAGAACGACTTGCGCCACGACGCACAGATAGAAGAGAATTAGCGCACCGGCACCGAGGCGCTGTTCAACACGGCGCACACCAAAGATCATCGGAAGGGCGAACGCCAGAAATGCAAATTGTGCGAGCGGTGAAAAACAGTCGATGATGAGGGTTGGAAAGCGGGTGAACACCTCAATCGTCGGCAACTCGATCCCGAACAGCCGGAACGCGCCCAAGTGAAAGATGAACCACGCCACGCCGACGAGCGCCGAGTTCTGCCAAATCCGCAAGTGCGCGATAGGACGGAGCTCGGGGTCGGCCATAACATTGGGATCGAACGCCGCCCCACACTCCGGACAGTGCGGCCGCGTCAGCCCGCGCAGATCGAAGCCGCAATCTTCGCAGCGTCGTCCTTCCTCGTTCAGCGGCACGAGTGGTTTCTGCTCAGCCATTGCGAACGCAGCATAGAGCGTCTGGCACGAATACGCATGCTCACGCCATCCGGGGCTGCTGCGCATCGCCAAAGTCAAGCGTCATCCGATACCCGGTGCGCCACATCGGGTAGCTCACCTCGCAGCGAAAGCCGACGTACTGATTCGCCGCGAGGCCGCGCTTCTCGAACAGGTAATTGAGCAGCTCGACCTGTCGCGGATTCGCGCTCGCCTGCGCCTGTGCAAGTTGCGAGCCGAGCACTTGCAATCTCGGGCCCGCGGCGAATCGCGTTTGCCACCGCTCGCCGACGTGCGACGCAAAATCCGGCCGCCACAGATGCACATCCAGCCCCGGAATGCAGTTTCGCGCGATCGACTGATGCAGAAACACATCCAGCAAGAGATGCCGCACCGGAAAATTCACCAGCGCCCAGACCTCTTCCAAATACGGCGCGACGCGCCCCGGATGTGCCATCGAGCCGGTCATGCCGAACACCAGATCGAACGGCCTGGCCGCCGCATCAGGGTTCTTCTCAACATTCTGTGCCACAAACTCGTCCGGCTTGCGCGTCTGCACGATCGGCAAGGGCGTGCTCGTGAACCGCTGCAATACTTCCGCCGGTACCGCAGGGTCACTTGACGGCTCCAACGGTCGAAACGGTGCCTCATCAGCGCCGGCGTCGATGCGATTGGTCTGCCCCATATTGGGCGGGAAGATGTGAAACGTCAGCGGTACCGCGTCTTCTCGCGCAACATGGCCGAGCAGCCCGTGAGCGCGAGTCTGAATCAGTCGGGCCGGATCATCGCTCGGCTCGTAGATGTGCACCGCGAGCCACGTCTGCGAGAGTCGGCCCGTCAATTTGGCCGCGGCTTCGAACAGTTGGGCACGCTGCGCGTCAGCATCGTCGCCACCCGCCGAACTATCGCCGCGTGTCTGCGCTTCAATTCGCGCCAGCAGCCGCGATCGGCTTCCGGCTGTTTGGCGGATACACAGTTCGTAAGCGTCGATCGCCGCGCTCAATTCGCCTAGCGGCGTGGCGCTCTCGCCGAGCTTGTTCCGCGTCGCGTCGGCGAGCATGCGGAGGCCTTCGATTCCTGGCAACAGTGCCGCAAGCCGCACGCCATCAAACGGTTGCATCACCGCGGACACGATCCGCTGACAATTCGTTCGTTCGGTGTCCAGCCAGCGCGCCAGGCCGCTCGCCGTCTGTGCCTCTACCGGCAGAGCGGCCAATAGGCTTCGCAACTCGCGATGGAGTGTTCTGAGCGCGCGCTCCAGCGTTTTTTGCTCGCGCTCCGTGAGCGGTTCAACAGCGGTTTCTCTTGTCAGCAGCATGATTTACTTTCTACCGCGTGAGGTCCATCGCGACCAGTCGCCTTCACTTTCGCTTGACAGACTCTGAGTATACGCTTAGCATGTGCTCAGCACAAGGCCAGCACACTTTCCGGCAAAGGGCCGGCTCAGTGTCGCCGGACGAACGCAAGCTCACGGAGGTCCACCTCATGTTCGCAAGCCTGACGCGCGGATTCGTGGCATTTGGAGCCATCACGTCGGCGGCAACCGCCATCGCCGGCCACACCACCACCTTCGATAACGGCACGGAGGGTTGGTCGGTCAGCGGTCGCGAAACGATTCTGCCGAACACCGGAAATCCCGGTGCGGCCATGGACGTTGAACTCATCGACGTCTTCGGGGCCGAGATCCGCAACGATACCAATCCGCTCTTCATCGGCGACTTCACCGCACGCGGCCGCTTCAAGCTCACCGTCGATGTCCGCATCGATTCGATCACGTTCTTTGGCACCGAAGTGAGCCGCGATTTGATCGCCGAATTCCGCGACTACACGCCGCGCGATCCGCAAAGCCCCTATTGCTCAGTCTGGTATCACCTGTCCGAAATCAGCGCGAGCCAGCCCGGCTGGCGACGATACAGCGTCGAGATCGCAGATCCGACGAGCGAAACGCTCCCTCCCGGCTGGGGCGGATCGGGCGCAGAAGACCCCGAGACGTTCGAACCAATCCTGCCGGAGGGGCGTACTTTCGCCAGCGTGCTCGCCAACACCGATGAACTCCGCTTCACCACGTTCGTGCCGGGCTGGTTCTTCGGCTTCACAAATTTCTTCATGGCGGTTGATAACGTCGGCTGGGAGAGCATCGGCGGCGACCCATGCGTCGGCGATGTCGACGGCAACGGCGAAGTGACGCTGACTGATCTGGCGATTCTGCTCACCAACTACGGCCTCGGCGAAGGTGCAAGCAGCGGCCAAGGCGACACCGACGGCGACGGTGACGTCGATCTAAGCGACCTGGCTGCGCTGCTCGGGAACTTCGGCGTGATTTGCTGAAAGAATGAAGAGAGTTGAAACACAGAGGCTCAGAGGCACAGAGAAAAAACGCGTTGATCTCTGAACCCTGAACTCTGAACGCTGATCACTAACCACTATGAACTAGTCACTATGCACTAGACACTCGGAACTATGAACTAGGCACTGCCCCCGACGTTTCGCCTCCTTCCAAGACCGGACCCACCGATTTCGCCCTCGCGGATCGGTGGGTTCGCGTTTTTCATACGGATGCGTGACGGCCCGCGCGCCCGCGGCAGCGGTGTGCTCGCACGAGCCGACGATAAACTGCACCAATGAAGCCGCGACTTCTCGCCATCCATCGCACGCCCATCGGCATCTTCTGCGTTGTCGCCGATCGCGTTGCGCCGTTCGTGCGACCCGAGCCGGAGCGCGACGAGCAGTACACCTTGCCGACCGACTACACCCCCTATCGCGTGCGGCGCATTCCGCTGGCCGAATTGCCAGCGTCGCTCTATCCCCAAAAGGCGGCCGTCCTCGCTGCCTGGAACGCCCTTGGGTGCGTCCGCGACTTTTCGCCGATCGTTCTCGCGAAGGTGCTGATGGTCGAGTTCGAAACCACCGCCGACCCGCTCGCCGCGCCGCGCGACCTGCCGCTATTCGAACGCCAGGCGCCACCGCCGCCGCCGCATGCCACGGCCGCGCATCCGCGTGCCTATCGCGGCACGAAACACAAGCCTCCCAAGCCGGGCAAGCTCGCGCCGCTCGACCTGCGACCGTACTTGTGCCGTCCCGCCAGCGAACAACGAGTCTTGCACGCGCTGCGCCCGCACCTCGCGAATGCGCTGCCGTTCATCGATCAGCGGCATCCCCTCGCGGCCATTCTCCGCAAGCACGGCGAAACGTGCCTGCAACCGTTCGCGCTGCATTCTCAACACGGGCACCGCGCCCAGATCGCAGCGCTGCCGTCCGACTTTCGACACTACTTTTTGTGGCTGCTGCGCGGTACCACGATGCGCGACTGCGCGGCGACGCTGGCGACGTATCGAACCCTCGACCTGGCACACGACCACGCCCTGCGCGCCGCGATCCAGGTCGCACAGGTCGAGTTGGCCGCGAACCTCGATTGGCGCGACGCGCTCGCCGCGCTCCCCCGCGAGCGACGCGCGCACGCTGTCGAACTCGTCGCCGAACACGGACCGCATCCACTCGCGCTTCAGCGGCGGCACATGCCCGAACTCATGCAAGCCGCAGAGTTGAGCTGTGATCGCGTCTTTCGGCACCGCATTGCATTCTGCCTCGACACGATCGCGCAGCGGAAGAGCCTTCGCTACGCGCTCGACGGATTTCGACTGGCCAACGACGACTACGAGTGGACGTCATTTACGCTCACAAGCAACGCAACCGGCGTGCTCGACACCGTGCAACGTATCATCAATCTCACGCAGCTCGGCGACCATTCGCTGCTCGGTTCAAACCTATGGCACTACTGCGGCCAGCTGCGCGGCTTTCAGCAAATGCTGGATAGCGCGGCATGGTCGCGTCTCGACGCCACGAGCATCGCCGCGCTGATCAGCATCCTCTGCTCTATCCATCAGGTCGATCTTCCGGCTCTACAAACTGAGTCAAAATGGAACTGGGCGCTCCGCCGAGTTGCCGAAATGATCGAATTCGTCGAGGCAATCGAGCAGCCCCATCGCCCCCGTGCGCTCGCAGCACTGCGCGATTTCATCGGCGACCGGAACGATACAGCGTCGCTGCGCACACACTGGCCGGCGACAAAGTCGCTCATTCGTGCGTACTGCCGCCCACCCTATGCGACACACGAGCGCGCCGGCTGCGTGCTCGTCCCGCTCGCGCTTCTGTCCCGCGAGAATGTTGCGCGCATCTGCGACGCCCCGCAGCGATCGTGGCGCGCACTCGACCGTGCAACGCGCCGCGATAACGAATCCGAGCAGGTCTATTCGGCGATATCAACTCTGACGAACGAACTGCCGCAGCTCGTCGTTGAGGGCTTCGTCGCCGCGCCGCGAACGCTATTCGACGCCGCGCGGACCATTGCGGTCATGCATCGCCAAACGCGCGTGCGATTGATCGCCGCGTTTCTCCGCACGGCGCTGGCGAGGATGTCGCCGGCATCCGACGCGTCATCGCTGGTGCGTACGATCGATGCACAATTGCCGCCCGGTCGCACGAACGCGATCTCGAAACGCCTGCGCGACCATGTTGCGGGGCAGGTGCGACTTTCCGCGACACAACTCGAACGCGATCTCAACCGCGTTCGAGCCGCCTGGCCGGAAATTCAACTCGCCGCGCTCGATCATCTCGCCATGCAGCAGATTTCAGGCGATTGGCCGCAAATTCCTGCCGATGCAAAATCGCGCCACGCCGTACTGATGCTGCATGACATCGACGAGCATCGCCGCGGCATGCGTCGGCTCTTGCGTGCATATTTCGAGGGCAAACCCGACTATGCCGAGACGCACCCCGCCAGCCTTCGCTGGTTTGCCGCCCATCCGCGGCTCGATGCGCCAAATTGGCTCGCCGGACACTGCGAACGATTTGAGACGCAGTCGTCCGGCACACTCGAATTGCGGCTCGAGCGCGACCCGCTCGAAGCGCTTCGCCTCGGCTCCTACTTCGGCACCTGCCTCGGCCTCGGCGGCATGATGAATCAATCCGCAGCCGCCGTCGTGCTCGACGTAAACAAGCAGGTGATCTACGCCCGCGACTGCGGCGGGCGAGTCGTAGCCCGGCAATTGATCGCGGTCGCCGAGGACGATCGGCTGATCTGCTTCGCGGTTTACCCCAAATCCGCACCCGCTGACGTGCGAGCCGCCTTCAAGCTGTACGACGAACAGCTCGCCGCCCATCTGGGCATTTCGCTGCACCGCCCCCATTCCGACAAGTCGCCCTACACAGTGGCCGAAATTCTCTCGCAATACTGCTGGGACGACGACGCCTGGGATTTTTCGAATGAACCCGCGGTCTCACCGCGTTCGTCGAAGTCTGCGCAGACATGACTCCACGTCACGTCCCGATAACTGCTTTGCCCGGCGTGGCTTCTCGCACGTCGCATTCGCCCGACCCGATCCGCACCGCAACACGCATCGCCCGCAACTCGGCAGCTCGGCATCGCTCTCGCGTATTTTCCCGCATTCCTGAATCCGCATTCGCAATGGCCCGCGTATAATCGTTACATCTAACCGCGTCGTGATCTCTGTCACCGACTTTCCGATCGTCGATCGCCGACGCCGGTTGGTCGGTTCTCATGCGCACTCACTTGAAGGGGAAAACGCAGATGCCTAGCCGAATTCGTCTCACAGGGGCCACGTTGCCCACCATCGCCGCCTGCGGCCTGACCGCCGTTGCGACGGCCCAGGTCACCAACCTCCGCATCACTGAGGTCGACTCGGTCGGCCGTGTCGCCGAGGTAACCAACACCGGGCCGGCGTTCAACACCGCCGCCACGCATCCGTTCTGTCATCGCTTCACCTATACCTCAAACGTGCCCAACGCCACCGCGTTCGCCGTCGGGCAGATTCGCACGTTCAACATCGCCAACCTGAACCAGACCGACACCGATATCTGGCTCTACACCGCCGCTCCGTTCAGCACGCCCGCGAATTTGATTCACGGCGTGAAGTTCGGGCCGCAAACCAACATCGGACGCATGTCCACGGCAGTAACCGCCGGTCGCTGGACCACGACCACCGATGTGGCCCCGGCCGCGCCGGCCGGACACACGCTCGCGTGGGACGGTTTTGGCTTTTCGCCGCGCGATTGGTACGTCGACGCCACACCGACGCTCGGCAGCGCCGATAGCACCACGCCCGGCACGGTGCCGTCGCTGCTCGCCGATCCCTCGGGCACCGACACATTCGAGGGCGTCTCGCTCGGCGATGAAGTGATCGCCATGCAGGGTTACATTTTCATCAACGACTCTGCGCCCGGCGTGTTTACCGTTCGCGCCGTCGGCGATGTCCGCGGCGTCACCGCGCCGCGACCCGGGTCGACCTCCAACCGCTGGATGCGTATCCGTGATCAAGAACCCGCGGCCGTGCAAAATCGCTTTTACACGACCGACCTCGGCAATCCTCCCGGCAGCGACTATCAGTGGACATGGTGGATCAATCTCGAAGAAACCCCGCCCGCACCCGGCAACCAGTTGCCGCGTCTGACCATTCAGCACTTTGACAACAACCTCGCGGCGTTTGCAAACGCCTGGGGCATCGAGTTCGGCTCGGCCGGCGTAAACCTCGTCGTCACCGGCATCGGCGGCGCGGGGGCGAGCGCACCGCTCTACACGCTCGTCGGCCCGACCGCCGTCGGTCAGTGGGTCAAGATCGAACTGATCGCTCGATTCAGCGACAATACGGTTGCCGCGTCGATCAATGATGGTGCCGAAGTCTCGCTGCCGATCGGCCTCGCGGGAACCGCCGACGAAAACGTGTTCCGCTTCTGCTATCGCGGCGAGGGCGCGGGCAACGTCAACACCATGCTGCTCGATGACGTAACCTACCAGACGCTCAACGTCGTTCCGCCGCCGTGTCCGGGCGACATCAACGGCGATCGTCAGGTCAATCTGACCGATCTCGCTGGCCTGCTCGCCAACTTCGGTGTGCAGAGCGGCGCGACGCTGGCGATGGGCGACCTCGACGGCGACGGCGATGTCGATCTGAGCGATCTGGCCCAGATGCTGGCCGTCTTCGGCTCGAGCTGCCCGCTGTAATCATTGATTCAGAATCCCCGGCGGTGTGCGACGCGGGTCCGCGCCGCCGGTTTTGTGAGTTGTTCTGGTCCGGTCGAGGCTGACGCGGCTACCTGCAAGGGCCGCTTGAAAAAAATGGGGTTATGCAGATGATCAATCGCATTCTCACGGCGCTGTCGTGCGCCGCTGGCGCGTCTCTCGCGAGCGCCACAATCGTTCCCGTGTTCCAGGATCGCATGGTCGAAGTGGTCGGCTCGATCGCCCTGCCCGGCGGCGGATCGATGGTCGATGACGACCACGATGCCGCGATCGGTTTCGGAAATTTCGATTCCCAACTGCTCTGCAGCGTGGCGTCGACCGCGGCCAATGCCGTTTGTCGCGCGTCTCACGCGTCGTCGATCACGCCCATGCAAGTCAGCATGAGCGGTGCCGCCGACTCGAACGCCAGCGCCAATGCCGGCAGCGGCGAGACATCGTCCGGCAACGCGATCACCGGCATGCTCTTTCAATTCGACCTGCTCGAGCCGCAGACGCTGCGCTTCGTCGGAAGCATCGAAGAGTTCGGCGGCGGTGCGGCGTTCGCTTATCTGAAGCTCGGAAACGATGTGCTGGTCGATCTGCCGACCGGTACACCGGCGAGTGTCGATGTGACGCTCGACCTGCTGCCCGGACGTTACGAATTCATGACCTGCACCGGGTCGAGTGCATTCGTCGGCGAGGATGGCGGATTCGCCAATGCGTTCGCCTCGGTCAGCGCCACGATCAGCATCGTGCCCGAGCCGACCTCGCTCGGCCTGCTCGTCCTCGGCAGCCTCGCGCTACTTCGACGACGCTAATCCGGGTGGGGCAGGCATTCTGCCTGCCGCCTCCGTTGAGCAGTCCCGTACATGGCACGCAGCAAGTCGATTGCCGAAGCGTCACAATCGCTTCGACCAAATCGAGATTGAACGGATGCGGGCGGGCAGGAATGCCCGCCCCACCCGATTTCATTCCAGCCTCCGCACATGCTCCCGCAGGCCGACCGCTCCGTCGATTCTTGCTGCGTCACATTTGCCCGAATTGCATATATCAATCCGGCTGACTATCAAATTCCGCTTGCCCGGCCGCTGCAAATTCCGATATTCTTGCAAGAGTGACATATCCGACCCGGTTCGCTAGCTCGGCGTTCGCCGCGCTCGTAGCCGGTATGTGTCGTTTCAGGCAAGTCGCTTCACGAAGTTCGTGCCGCACGCGGCACCGAAGCGGGAGTTCGTTCGTGCATACAGATCGAGTTCAAAAGCGCGCGTTCACATTGATCGAGCTGCTTGTCGTCGTCGCCATCATCTCGCTGCTGCTGTCGATTCTGATTCCGAGTCTCGGCGCGGCGCGAGCCCTGACGCGTACGACCGTCTGCACCTCGAACATGCGCCAGCTCGCCATCGGCTGGACGTCGTACCTCACCCAGAGCAAGGACTATCTGCCCGGCGGATCGTGGGATTTTTACAACAAAACAAACAACAGCACCACTCACCCCGGCTATCCGGTCAATTACAATACCTGGGTCTCGCTCGACTGGCTCGGCACCATCGGCGAAACCGGTGATCAACTCAACGACGTGCCTCGCGCCGGCTCGATCTATCGCCTCGTCGGCGAGCAACAGGAAGCGTATAAGTGTCCGGAAGATCGCATCGACAAGGCCGAGACGCCCACCGGCACGCTGACCAATGACACCAAGTACAGCTATACCGCGCCGACCATGCTCACGGGAGCCAAGGCGACGCTGCTCGGTCGCACCTGGTGGCAGGAAAATTACCCCAACACATTCGTGCAGGGCATGTACACACAGTGGCAACGCTACTCGATTAGTTCGCTGCCTTGGATCATGATCGAAGAAGATGAGACGCGCCACCTGGCCGACGTGACCGACAGCGCCTGGGGTAACACCGACCGCATCACGCAGCGCCACCGCGGCGATCGCGGCACCGTCGGCTTCATCGACGGCCACGCAACCGCCCGCAAATATCAACGCGAACTCGACGCCTGGTTCGTCTATTACGAACTCACCGATGGTCGCGTCGTCAGCGGCGGCCCGTGGGAATCAAACAACCCCAACCCCAATCTGCGCCGCCCGAAATTCGGCTATCTCAGTTCGCGCCACGTCGCGGGCGTCGTGCGGCAGCGCTAGTGCTCTGTCATGCGTCATTTGCGGGATTGGGGAGCATCGGCCTCGGGCCGGTGCGAGATCAATTCGCACCGGCCGGAGGCCGATGCTCCCCGTCAAATCAACGTTGCCAGCGCACTAGGACTCCCGAGCTCGCTCGACCCACACACTGCAACGAGTCGCGCTAATGCCGTCTCACGAGAACGACTCGCCGCGCCCGACGCTCGCCGAGGCCACGCGCTTCTGGCTAAAGCTCGGCTTGATCAGCTTCGGCGGACCCACCGGCCAGATCGCAATCATGCACACCGAACTGGTCGAGAAGCGCCGCTGGATCAGCGAGTCGCACTTTCTGCACGCGCTCAACTACTGCATGTTGCTGCCCGGCCCGGAGGCTCAGCAACTCGCGACTTACATCGGCTGGCGACTGCATCGCACGCTCGGCGGAATCATCGCCGGCAGCCTGTTCGTCCTGCCCTCGGCGTTGCTGCTTTGGATTCTGAGTTACATCTATCTCGCCCACGGGTCGGTCGGCTGGATCGCCGACATCTTCGCCGGCCTGAAACCTGCGGTGCTCGGCATCATCGCCGCCGCCGTCCTGCGCATCGGGTCAAAGGCGCTGAAAAATGCAGCCATGTGGTCGATCGCCGGCGCCGCCTTCGTCGCGTTGCTCGCCGGAGCACCGTTCCCGCTCATCATGCTCCTCGCCGCGACGATCGGCTACTTCGGCGGCAAGCGGAAGCCGCAGTGGTTCAACGTCATCAAACCGCATGGTGCGCCGACCGCCATCGATCTCGCGCAGCCGCACGCGACGCCGACGCTCGCCCGCGCGGCAAGTGTGATCGCGATTTGCGGAACGCTCTGGTGGCTGCCCGTGCTCGCCGCGTATCTCGCGCTCGGCGGCGATCACGCCATCACCCGCATGGGTGTGTTTTTCAGCAAAGCCGCGATGGTCACGTTCGGCGGTGCGTATGCCGTGCTGCCCTTTGTCGCGCAGCAGGCGGTGCAAACGCACGGCTGGATTGAGCCGCAACAGATGCTCGACGGCCTCGCACTGGCCGAAACCACGCCCGGCCCGCTGATCATGGTGCTGCAATTCGTCGGCTTCGTCGGTGCGTGGAATCAGCCGGGCGACGCACTTTCACCGCTCGTATCGGCCACGCTCGGCGCGGCGATGACGACGTGGGTCACGTTTCTGCCCTGTTTCTTGTGGATTTTTCTCGGCGCGCCATACGTCGATCGCGTGGCCGCCTCGCGTGGACTCACCGCCGCCCTCTCGGCGATCACGGCGGCCGTCGTCGGCGTCGTGCTGAAACTCGCCGTCTGGCTCGCCACGCACATTCTCATCGTCGGCGGCACTGTCGACGTGTTCGCCGCGCTGCTCACGCTCGCATCGTTCGTCGCCATCGCGCGGTACAAGGTGGACATTTTGTGGATCGTGCCGGCGGCGGCGGCGATCGGCCTTTTGCACGGCGCGCTGACCTGACGATCTTGTATGCTCCCACCCACCGACCGACCCGAGGATCGCATATGCCGATTCACAAAGACATCCTCGCCTATCACGCGACGCAGTCGCCCGCAGACAAACGCATTTGCGACGCGCTCGCACGGCTCATCGATGAGAACTTGAAAGGGGTCGAGAACAAAATCTGGCACCGCCATCCGGTCTGGTTCATCGAAGGCAACCCGATCGTCGGTTACAGCAAACTCAAAGACTGCGTCCGCCTGCTTTTCTGGAGCGGCCAATCGTTCGACGAAGTCGGCCTTTCGCCCGAAGGCAGCTTCAAAGCCGCTGAGGTTCGCTACACCGCCGACGACCAAATCTCGGCCAAGGATTTGAAGCGTTGGCTGAAGAAGTCGATCGCGATTCAGTGGGATTACAAGAACATCGTGAAACGCAAGGGCAAGCTCGAACGATTGAAGTAGCGATCGGCCCTCCGAGGCCGACGCGGTACACGCGCGCCGAACGCGCACGGCGTCGGGCACGGCGGCCCGATCGCAACCGGCGCTTCCGCTTCGTGCGGCGCAAATTCAGGCACCCACGCCGACGCGTCACCTATCCGGCGATAAACTCCGCACATCGGAGGCCTGCCCATGCCGCAGCCGTTGAAATGGAACAACATCGAAGATTTGGCAATCTTGCTGCATGAACAGCGTCCCGAGCTCGACCCACTCACGGTGCGGTTCACCGATTTGCATCAGTGGGTGTGCGAATTGCCGGGCTTTGCCGACGACCCTAAAGCCAGTAACGAAAAGAAGTTAGAGGCGATCCAGATGGCCTGGCTAGAAGAGTGGCAGGACGCCCGCGACGAGTGAGCGGGCAACGGCCGACCGGCGGCCCCTCATTTTGCCGCGACCGCGCGCGAATGCCGATAAGTCAGAAGGAGGTCAGTCACTTGCCCGACCCCGTAGAATGCAACGTCGGTGGCGA
The DNA here is from genome assembly GCA_046155505.1 of Phycisphaerae bacterium. Taxonomy (GTDB): domain Bacteria; phylum Planctomycetota; class Phycisphaerae; order UBA1845; family Fen-1342; genus JBJXFK01. Next base: position 9,399 of record JBJXFK010000033.1, on the reverse strand, counting down.
ATCGCTGCCGCATTCGTGCCTATGAACGATGGAATTCCCGACAACGGGTTGATTACTTGAGGATCCCATGCAGAAACTGACTCGGACCCTAGTCGCCGCCGCAACGCTGGTCGCGGTCGCCTTGATTGGCGGCTGCCCGCTCGACAGCATCATCACGCCGCAAGGCAACGCCTCGAACACGAATTCGAGCGGCACGACAATCTCCGTCGAGACCACCGGCATCGTCGATCCCGGCGACACCGTCTCACTGACCGCGCGCGTCACCGGCGAATACTCGCCGACCCAGTACACCTATCGTTGGTACCAGACGTACGGGCGGCGAATCGAACTGTCGAGCGTGACCGCTGCGGCTCCAACCTTCGTCGCACCCGAGGTCGCCGAAGACACGTCGGTCATCTTTCGCGTGGACATCCTCGACCCAAGCGGCAAGCTCTACCGTTCCGAAGAAATCACCATCCAGATCGAAGGTACCGGCGCGACCGGCAATAGCAATTCAAACAGCGGCACCGACACGGGCGGCAAAGTGCGCGTGCGAATGGTCACCAGCCTGGGCGACATCGTGGTCGATCTCGATCGCCAAAACGCGCCGATCTCGGTCGATAACTTCCTGCAATACGCCGATGACGGGTACTACGAAAACACGATCTTTCACCGCGTGATTCCGGGCTTCGTCGTCCAAGGTGGCGGATTCACCGCCGACCTCACGCAGAAGCCGACTCGGGCCGCAATTGTCAATGAATCGACTAACGGGCTGAAGAACCTGCGCGGCACGATTGCAATGGCCCGCACCAACGAGCCGAACTCGGCCACTTCGCAGGTCTACTTCAATCTGAAGGACAACAGCTCACTCGACCGCACCGGTAGCAACCCCGGCTACGCCGTATTCGGCGCGATCGTCGAAGGCCTGAGCGTCATCGACGCAATCGCAGCGGTGGAAACCGGAACCGAAAACGGCCAGTCAGACGTGCCGGTCAACGACGTCTTCATCCTGCGCGTCGACCGAGAATAGGGGCGAAGGGCGAAGGGCGAACGGCGAATATCGCATGACGGCGGTCGGTCAAGCGTGATCGGTCGTCACTCTCCACGCAGTTCGGCGGTACACCACGCCTGCCGGATGTCGCGCGGGATGGCGAGAAACAGGCGATATTGGATCCCTCCGGTGCCCGCATTCGGGCGTCCGATCTTCAACACGAAATCGCGATCGCCTTCCACGAGCCGGATCGAGTAAATCGAATCGCGGAGACCGAAGTAGGTCAGGTACGCACGCTCAAATTCGAGCGGCGGCCGTGACGTGTCGGCGTTCGCGAATTCGCCGGCGGTCGGTGATGTGAGTCGCAGCTTCTCTACCAGACTTCCGCGCTCTCGCAACTCAACCCAGACTTCGCGCTGGCAACCCTCAACAACGGGTCGCAACCGCAGTTCCAGATTGACCGGATCGCCACATCCAATCGGCACAAGCGTTGCCAAACCAAGCATTGCCCCGGCGCACCTCATGGGAACGCCCGCTTATCGACCACGACGGCGTCGTGTACCGTTCACCTTCGGCCGTCGTCCTTCGGTCGTCGTCCTTCGGTCGTCGTGCTTCGTCATTCGGCCTTCGCCCTTCAACCTTCGGCCTTCGGACTTGTGTTCTACGCCTGCCGAATCCACTTCGCCAATTCAACCAGCGTCGGCGGCTTGCCGTACATGAGAATGCCGACACGGAATATTTTGCCCGCCGCAATCATCATGCCGACCACGCATGCCCACAGCAGCGCAAGCGTTGTCACGATCTGCCACAACGGAATATCCGGATCGGCACACACGCGCAGGATCATCACGAACGGCGTGATCGGCGGCACATAGCTCAGTGCCACACTGAGCATCGACTGCGGATACTGCGATAGCTGGAACCAGAGCACCATCGGCACAATGTTGATCAGCGACAGCGGCGACGACATGCTCTGGGCCTCTTTCAACGTGTTGCACGCCGCCCCGATCGCCGCCAGCATCGACGCCATCAGCAGAAACCCCGGTACAAAGTACAGCCCGACGAACAGCAGTCGATACGGCGTGACCATATAGCCAACGCTTTGCGCCCGCGCGCCGAGGTAGCCCACCGCCGCCCAAACCGCCATCACCAGCACGCCCACCGCGACCATGCCCAGAATCTTGCCCGCCATGAGCTGCGTCGAACTGATCGCGGCGAGCAGCACTTCAACCACGCGCGAGCTCTTTTCCTCGATCACACTCGTCAGCAGACCCATACTGATGCCGAACGTCCCCATGTACAGCAGAAACATGAACGCGAACGGCGTGATGACTCGGGCCATCTCATCATCCTCGCCGCGCGGCTGAAGCGTGGTGGGGTCGATGTTCGTGATCGGCACCGGTGCCTGCAACGATTGCACGCGCAGATAGTTCAGCGGCGGATTCTCGCTGGCGAAGCGCACCTGCACGATCGCGCCGTTAATCAGGTCGCCCAGCGCACGGCCGGCCGCCAACTGGTCATCGGCACGGGCCAGCCGCACTGCGTCTTTGCCGTCGAGCGATTTTGGCAACACCAAATAGGCGTAGTGCGATCCGTCCTGGACGTTTGCGGCAAGCGCGGCTTCGTCATCTTGCGACGCGATGAGTTCAAACGGTCGATTGGCGTTGGCCGTGTTCCACTGCGCGACGCCGGCGGTTAGGGGTGCGAGCACGCCGCCATGCTCGTCACGCACGAGCAGTTTGCGCACTTCCACCTTTTCGCGCGACGCGGCTTTGGCGATGTATTCACCGGCGTAAATGAACGCGGTGATCAGGCCCGGTATGAAAATCACGCCGAAAACGAACGCCCAAGTGCGAACGGTCTCGTTGAATTCGCGCCAGGCAACAATCGCAATCTTGTTCACCGCGTCCCCCCTACTGCCGTCGCGCCGGGCGAAATCGACGCCGCACTGCGCCCCTCGGGCCGCGGGTCCGCGGCCACGAGCTTTACAAATATCTCATGCAGATCGAGCGTGTGTACGTCGAACTTCGACACGCGGCCGAGCTCGATCGCGCGCTTCAGGATCGCTTGCGGGTCAGTGCCCTCGGCCAGTTCCAGACGCGCCCCGCCGAGCCGCGTCTCGCCGCCGATCACGCCCGGCAGGCTGCGCAGCGATGCGAAGTCGCCCTCGCCGCTGAGCGAAACGACCGGCGTCGAAAATCTCGCCTGCACATCCGCAAGCGTGCCATCGATCAGCTTGCGCCCGTGGTTGATCAGCAACAGCCGATCGCACAGTCGCTGCGCCGTTTCCATCTGGTGCGTCGAGAAGATGACAGTCGCACCGCGTTTGCGCAGGTCGAGCATCAGGTCTTTGAGCATCTCGGAGTTGATCGGGTCGAGGCCGCTGAACGGCTCGTCGAGGATCACCAGTTCCGGCTCGTGCAGCACGGTGGTGACGAATTGCAACTTCTGCTGCATACCCTTCGAGAGTGCCTCGACGGGTTTGCGTTTCCAGTCTTTCAGGCCGACGGCTTCGAGACCCTTATCAATGCGATCGGTAAGCGTTCGCCCGCTCAAGCCTTTGAGGTTGCCGAAGTAACGCAGGCACGCGTCGACCGTCATTTTGCGATAAAGGCCGCGTTCCTCGGGCAGATATCCAACGCGGTCTTTGACCTCGGACGCGCGCGGACGCCCGAGCACGTTGATCTCGCCCTCGTCGGGGAAGAGGATGCTCATGATCATGCGAATCGTTGTCGTCTTGCCGGCACCGTTGGGGCCAAGAAAGCCGACGATCTGCCCGGTAGGCAGGTCGAGCGACAGCCGATCGACCGCGACAAACGAGCCGTACCGTTTGGTGACGTTTCGAATCTGGAGCGCGTAATTCATAAGGGTTTGATATCGGATCGGCGCGGAAAGGGGAATTACAGAGAGCGGCTCAATTTACACTCAGGCCGGGGAGGGCGCAGGGCGCGGGGGGCGCGCGGCGCGGGGCGCAAACCAATCCGAACCCCGAGCGCGAGCGAGGCAGTGCTATGGGCTTCCAGCCCGTTCTGGTGTACCGCGGGCGTCTTCGCCCGCGTTTGTCTTCTGACAATCCCGTTCTCGCACTTCACCGAGCGGTCGCATCACAAACTCGCGCTCATGCATGCGCGGGTGCGGAATGGTCAGCTCCGCGTCGTCGACCACAATGGCGCCGTACAGCAGTATGTCGAGATCGATCGTGCGCGGGCCGTTGCGCTGCTCCCGCAGGCGGCCAAGCTGCCGCTCGATCGACAGGCAGTGCCGGAGCAATTCATGTGGCGACAACGTAGTTTCGACTCGCGCCACGCCATTCAGATACTTGCCCTGCCCGTCCGGTCCGCCGACCGGCGCGGTTTCGTGCAGCGTCGAAACGGCAACGACGCGCATCACATCGCCGCATCCCAGAAGCTCAAGCGCGCGTGAAATCAACGCGGCTCGATCGCCGAGATTCGAACCCAGCGCGACGTAAGCGGTCACGAGTTCTGACAAGACAATCACCTCGCAACGCCATCATATCGCCGCGATCGACCACGCAGCGCCGACCAAACAGATCACCCGACACAAGCGAATATTCGCCTGCGCCGGGTGCTTGCTGACGAGGTGGGCACTACCTCGCCGACTTCCAGAAATGTCTCACGCAGAGGCGCAGCGGCGCGGAGAAGAAGAGTTACGCAGGACAGGAATCCCTGGTCGTCGCTCGGTCGCTTCGTCCCTCTGTCGCTTCGTCGCTCCGTCGCTTCTTCCCCTTCCCTCTGCGCCTCCGCGCCTTTGCGTGAGCCTCTCTTCAATTCGCGCGGCGTGCCGCCTATCCGCCGATCGCGTCGCGGAACACATCCGCATCGCTGCGGAAAATCGGCGTCGTGGCGTCGATCGTCTTGATGAAGTCGATCAGGTCCGCCTGCTCAGACGCGGTCAGCGTATTGCCGATCGTGCCCGCGCCCAGCGCGTGCTTGACGAACACGGCTTCCAGCGTCGCCGCTGAGCCGTCATGCAAATACGGCGCGGTAAACGCCACGCCCAGCAGCGACGGCGCGTTGAAGCCGAGGCCGCCGAGTGGTGCGTTGCCGTTGGCGCGAATCTCGATCGGGTTGGCCAGGCTAAACGTGCCGACCGTATTGAGAATCGTCAGCGTCACGCCGCCATCGGTGTACGAACGAATCTGACCGCCGCCCGGGCTGTCCACGCCCGGATCACGGGCCACGCCCGCCGGCGAACCAAGCGGGTTGGTCTCAAACGCCGGATTGTCAGCATAGAAGATCGTGCTCTTGGTCCACTTCGGGCCGCCGTGGCAGCTCGCGCAGTTGGTGCCGAACAGGGTCGCACCGCGCGTGACCGCCGCCTCGTCATCGGTCGGCGGACGGTTAAACGTGCGCACCGTCTGCACCCAGAGCGTCTGCGCATCAAGCGCATCGCTCGCGCCGGCTGAAAGACCGTGGTTGAACACGTTCGGATTTGGCGGCGTACCCGCAAAACCCAAACCGCCCTGCACAACGACCGAGTTCTCGTTGAAGTCGGTCACGCTGCTGCGGACCGCGCTCTGGTTGCTGACCTTCTGATCGTGCGGATTGCCCTTGGCAAAGAACGCATCGAGCGCGACGGTCTGCCGCGGGCCGGTGGCAAAGCTCCACGTCACCGCGTCGGAAAGACCGTCGGGGTGACACGACGCGCACGAACTCCACGAATTGTCCGACGCCTTGCCGCGGAACGTGAGCGGCACGATCTCGCGCAGGTCTTTGTCAAAAATCTCGTCATCGGGAATGCCCAGCGACGTGAAGAAGCACAGCTTGCCCATCGCGACGGCGTGATCAAAGCTGCCCGGCTCGGGCGGCGTGGCCGTCTCGATATCGAGCGCGATGACCGCGTTCGTATCGAGATTGATGGCCGTCACGCTGTGGCCGACTTCGTTGTTGGTATACGCCCGCTTGCCGTCGCTGCTCAGGACGACGCCGGTCGGAATGTTGCCGGTCTGGATGCGCACGACGCTCGGAGCGCCGATATCCAGCACGCCGTTCTCATCGAGCGACGCACGCAGCACATAGTTGCCGCCGCGCGAGACGAACAGGAAATTCTGCCCGGCTGCGTCGGCTTCGACATCGACGATGTCGCCACCAAACAGGCGCGTCAGCACCGTATTGGCGACCGCCGCATCAGGCTGCGTCTCCGCCGCGATCTGCGCGTTCAAGTTGACGTGCTCGGCGACCACCTGGGTCTGCGCATTGGCGTCGATCGTGTGTACGAGCGCCTGTACATTGACGTTGAACCGCAGCGGCGGCTCGGGTTGCGCGCCGATGCTCGGCACCCAGGCGCGATCACCGCGCAGCGCAATCGCGTGCAACTGATTCGCATACGCCGCCTGCGGATCGGTCGCGATCTTCGGATCTGTCGCAACGGTGATCGTCGTGTCCGGGCAAAACGTCGCGTTCGCGGCCGTCGCGTTGAACGCGACACAGAAGTTCTTGCGATCGGCCGTGAATCCGCTGTTGGCCAGCGGCGAAAGCGTGATCTGCTTGGGGACGAGCGCGGTCAGGCCGAAGCTCACGACCACGCCCTGCTGGCCGTCGTCAAAACCCTCGCCCGGGCCGCCGGGGATCAACTCGCCGAAAAAGCGCGTGACGAACACGAACTCGTCCGTGTCCTGATTGTCGCCATCGTTCGAAATCGCGATCGCCATCGGCGCTGCGCCGACGCTCACGGTTCCGGTGATCGCGCGGGTCTTCAGATCGATGATCGAAACCGTTCCGGCAGTGTGGTTGGCGACCAGCAATCGCGTGCCATTGGGAGTCACGGCGATGCCGCGCGGCTCGACGCCGCAATCGATTTCGGCCACGACGCTGAAGGCATCGGCACCGGCGAGCGCGATCACCGAGATCGTGCCGCTCAGCGCATTGGAAACGTACGCTTCCTGAACCGCCGGCCCGATCGCGACATAGCGCGGCTCGAGGCCGACCGGAATCTCGGCGATGACCTCGCTCGCGTCGCTGCCGTCGGCGTTGCGAACGCGCAGGATCGTGACCGTTCCCGCGTCCTTGTTCGCGACGATGACGATGCTATTGTCCGGCGTAATGGCGATGGAGGCCGAGCGCGACTCGGTAGCCAGCACATCGCATGCGTCGCCGATGCCGTCACTATCCACGTCCGACTGGTCGGCGTTAGCGGTTCCGAGGCAGTTGTCGGTGGTGTCGTCCACGCCGTCCGCGTCGTTGTCGACGATTGGCGGCTCATCATCGTCCGGCGGCGGCGGCGGCGGTGTGCAACTCGCGCCGAGTCCGCCGATTGTGACTGCCCCGAGGGACAGCAGCGCCCAGCGCGACCATTTTCCTTGTCGCATCAGAAACTCCTTTGTGTTTGTCAGAGTGACACGAGGAGGTGTGCGCGAAAGCACCGAGCTGCCGCGCATGTGCCCACTGCTACGGGTGGATGCACCCCGTAAGCTATTAGGCGACCTTGGGCGGATTTTCTCACCTTTGCGCCGAATTTACCAACGCCGGGGATCGCGAACTCAGGTCAAACGCGTTCTGGATCAGCAGGCACGCCAGCCGTGGGGAGCATCGCCCTCCGGGCGGTGCGCATCAAATTCGCCCCCGGCCCCCGGCCCGAGGCCGATGCTCCCCGCGCGCTTCTCGTCTGATTTTCCCAAATGCGTTTGCCCTGGCCGTTACACTGCCAGGATGCAGCCCGACGACGAGATTTGCTACTGCTATCACGTGAGTTTGCGAAAGCTCTATCACTTCGCCCGCCGCGAGCGGCTGCGTCACCCATCGCAAATGTCGGAATGCCTGGGAGCCGGAACCGGCTGCGGCTGGTGCATCCCCCTCCTCTGCAAAATCGCCGAAAACGCCCCGCACGACGCGACCGGCGAGCCGAGCGTGTCGAGCGCGTTCAACTCCGCCGATTACGCCGCCGCACGTCGGCAGTATCTGGTGGAGAAACGGCCGCGGAATTCGTTTGACGGCAGCGGCGGCAATTCGGAGTAACGAGCATATCCGCTCGGTGCCGTGCAGCGGAAATGCCGATGTCGAAACGCTGTTCGGAGTATTATCCGCATATGAGACGGAGTAGACACTGTGCGCCGGGCGAAAAAAATGGAGCTCATAAAGGCTGTCGAGGCCGGCGACATTGCGTCGCTGCGATCGCTTTTGGATGAAGGCGCTGATCCGAATTTCAAGACAAGTTACGGTGAAACGCCGCTATTCCTCGCGATAAATCGCCACCACGACGACGTGGCGATGCTCCTTCTTGACGCCGGCGCAGACGCGAACGCGACCGCGGACGACGGTGCAACCCCGCTATTTTGGGCTGCACGACATGGTCGGGTCAACATGGTTGCACGGCTATTAGAATGGAGCGCGAACGTGCATGCGAGTCGGGATGGGGTCGTCCCGCCCTTGGCGATCGCGGTCACCAATGGACATACCGAGGTCGTTCGCCTCCTCTTGAGGAATGGTGCCGACCCGGACCGGTCGTACTTGGGGCAGCACCTAACCCATTTTGCAAGGTCCCCACAAATGCACCGCGAACTCACCCTATCACGCTCAAGGCCGTTGCGTCGCTCGCAGTAGCGAGCTGTATTCGCCCCGAATTCACGACCATGTCTGGGCGCAACGCGTGGACGGCGGGGGGGCAGGTGGCACTGTCGGAAACCGCTGAACTCGCGCGACGGTATCGAACTACGAAAACCGTGCGGCGGATGGCGGGTGGCATGCTTTCGCGGTACTCCGCGTAAGCATGTCTTCGTCAGATCGCCATCCCCCCACTCAAACCCGCTCAAATCCGCCCACCACCGTTCACCTCTCGCACACGCCCCGCAGGCCCCTTGCCACACCGCGCTCCGCACACCAATACTTCCCCCGAGTACTCACCGCGCGAGTCGACGCGCGCGGCGTCTGAAAAAGGAATCCGCAAGCGAAGCCCGGACGCGCCCGTCGCTCATCCGAATTTCGCTATTCGCTATTCGCCATTCGCTATTCGAGGAGGTGTCTGGAAAAACCAACACAGTGCGTGACCGGCGAGCGCTCTTGTGGGACAGGTTTCCAACCTGTCTCTGTGGGACAGGTTTCCAACCTGTCTTGTGGAACGGGTTTTCCAACCTGTTCTGTGGGACGGGTTTTCCAACCCGTCTCTGTATCACGGGTTTTCCAACCCGTGCTGCAAGCAAGAAGCACTCGCACGAGGCCACCCCAACCCGCTCTGCTCGATTCGACTCACCAGCCTCGCCGGCCGGCGTCGAAACCCGCGCAGCGCAGGTCTCCGAGGCCCTCAACGGCACCGTTGCGTTCTCGCGCCAAAGCGACACCGCGACGCATTTCCACACTAAAGAACACCGCGCGCAATCGCGGCGTTCCATTTGGCGTAGCGCCGGATCCGCCGCCTCGGTCCCGGTCGCGAATCAAGCCCGAGGCTGCGCCGCCGAATTCGTGCCGCGCGTTCTC